>JAQXMD010000001.1 GCA_029012465.1 Oscillospiraceae bacterium
TATTCGCTGAAGGGCTGGCTTTTCAGAAGCTCCGGCTTTCCGGAATCGGAATAGGTCCAGTCGGAAAGGCTGATCTCCTCTGCCGCCAAAACCTCCGGATAGATCATGCCCCACCGGGCGTTCTGATAGGTGATCTCCGAAGCATCCGCACTGTAGGGGGCAAAGCCGGTCTCAGAAGCGTTCTCCATTGGGGGCGCCGTTTTGCAGAGGGCAATGCCGGTGCCGTTAAAGATGAACTCGTCATACCGGACAAAGTATTGGGCCAGCACCCAATTTCTCAGGGCAGATTCAGCCGCCGTCAGGTTAGGCTCCTCTCCGTTTTCCACCGCCCGCTCCGCAGCCAGCTTCTGCTGTTCCTCCGTAAGGAAGTCCGAAACGGTTTCCGGGGAGTTGTAGAACTGGACAGCCGTTCCCCCGTACATATTTTTGCCCCAGGGGTCGGAAATGCTTTCGATCCATGCGTCCTTGTCGGTGACTGAGGTGGGAATCCGGACATGCACCTCCGTGAGCACCTGCTTCCCATCTGTTCCAAGGGTAAACTGGGTGGCGGAAAACACATAGGTAGCCTCCAGCGTCTCTCCATTCAGCTCCACTTCCGCTTCATAGATGACGGAATGCTCTGTTTCATCCCCGATCTCGCAGGTCTCCGGATTCAGATACCCAGCAGACACCATTTCCTCATAGGTCAGGCCGAACTCCCCAAAGGGAATCCGGTATTTTTGAGCGCCCTCCTCCAGCGTATCCGCAGAAGGCTTATAGCCTGCAGGCAGGGAATCCTCCTGCTCCTCCTCATATGGAGATTCCTCCTCAGAGGGAGTTTTTTCCGTGGGTGCCCCGGTCAGGGTGCAGGCACAGATCAAGGCCCCCAGCAGCACCGCCAGCACCGTCACCCATAAGGCTGGCTTTTTGAACCGGGAAATCTTTTTGATCCGGTTCCGGAGGTCGTGGTCACTGCCGCCGAACTGGGTGGCTCCATAGACCACGGCCGCAATGCCCTCGGCATAGAGGACGGTGGCGTAGTCCACAGGACTGACCAGTCCCGTCTCCAGCACCCGCTGGTCGTTGGCGGCCTCACAGTCCCGTTTCAGCTGCCAGAAGCTCAGCCACACCACAGGATTGAACCACCAGATTCCGCAGAGCAGTCTGTAAAACGCCAATATCCACAGATCTCCGGACTGAATGTGCTTCAGCTCGTGGAGTAAAATGGGCACAGCCGTCTCTCCGTGAACCTCCGCCGGCAGCACAATGACAGGATGCATCAGTCCCCCGGACATTCCCGCGCTGCCCCGGCTGAGCCGGGCCTTGCCCTTGTAGCCAAGCTTCCGTTTCAGGCCCAGAAACGTCCGCAGGGTGTCGGCATCGCCGCAGATCGGCAGCTTTTTCAGCTTCCCCATGGTGATGCAGTAGAGGACTGCCTGAACGAAAACCGCAATTCCCGCTCCCGCAAGCCAGAAGGTCAGCAGGATCTCCGAGAGAGACCGACTGGGGGCAGTTCCCTGTTCCACAGGCACTTCCGGAATGACTTCCGTTTCTGTAGCCTGTAATTCCGTCTGTTCCACAGCTGCAATGGGCTCCGATGCAGATATGGCAGTATTGCCCACTGGCGCCTTCTGCGGCTCTGAAACCGTCGCAAGCGCCATTTCAGGGGACTCCGCAGCTTCTTCCATGACAAACCCCGGCTGGGGAATCCAGTTGCGCACACTGGTGGGGCTGCCGGGAAGCACCGGCAGACACAGCCGCAGAGCCAGCAGCAGCCACAGATAGTATTTCGCCTTTGCCGTCAGCCACCGATGAAAAATCAGCCGGATCAGGATGATGGCGATGGCCGTCAAAGCAGCCCCAAGGGTGATTTCCAGCAGTACATAGAGGGGATAGGTCATATCAATTCTCCTCTCTCATGGCATGGAGCATGGCTTCGATCTCGTCGCAGTCCTTTTTGGAGAGCTTTCCGCTGCCTGTCAGGGCGGCAATCATCTTTGCCGGGCTGCCGTCAAAAACCCGGTCCAAAAAGGACTCTGTCTCCTGCAAAACGCAGTCGCTTTCGTCCACCAGTGGGTAGTAGCGGAAGAACCGGCTGTCCTTTTCCGCTCCCACGATGCCCTTGTCCTGAAGCCGGACGATCAGGGTGCGGATCATGTTGGTATTCCAGCCGGTTTTCTCCCGGAGCATTTCCGCCAGTTCCCCGATCCCCTGAGGGGATTTTTTGAACAGGCACTGGAGCACCATCCACTCGGATTCTGAAATCTGGTAAGTCTTTTTCATACATACACCTCCTTGTATAGAGTAACAGCTGTTATTCATGTTTCTAAGATAACATTTGTTATTCAATCTGTCAAGAGGGATTTCCAAAATGCGGTTTATTTTGTTTTCCCGTTTTTCGGGGAGACAGGGGCTTGACGAACGTGCTCAAATTGTATACAGTAGCTTCAGGAAGTGTTTCCTTTGACACAAATTCTGCATGTATCCTCGTAGATTTGTCAGGAGGTATCGAAATGAAACTGAACTATCCCAACCTGTGTTCCCCAATCACCATCGGCAATGTGACCTTCCGAAACCGGATGTTCTCCGCCCCCATGTCCGGCGCCGAGATCACCTCAGACTGCTGCATCGGCAGAAGCTCCACCGCCTTTTATGAGCTTCGGGCAAAGGGCGGTGCCGCCAATGTCACCGTCTCCGAGGTCATGGTGGACCCGGACACTGACGGCAGCCACTCCTTCCATCTGGTGGATACCAACGAAGGCTCCATCCCCTCCTTCACAATCACCGCCGACGCCATCAAGCGTCATGGGGCCATTCCTTCTCTGGAGCTTTCCCATTCCGGCCAGTCTGTCCGGGCCTACACAAAAACCAAAGAGAGGCAGGAAGCCCCCTGGCAGTGGGGGCCAAGCAGCTTCATCCGCCGGGACGGCGTTCAGAGCCGTGAACTCAGTGTGGCGCAAATTCAGACAATCGTCCGGAAATACGGCGAAACCGCAGCCCTTGCCAAGCGCTGCGGCTATGAAATGATTATGGTACATGCCGGTCACGGCTGGCTTCTCAATCAGTTCTTCTCCCCGGACACCAACCACCGCACCGACCAGTACGGCGGAAGTCTTGAAAACCGGGTCCGGTTCTGTATCGAGGTTTTGCAGGCCATCCGCGAAGCCGTTGGTCAGGGCTTCCCCATTGAACTGCGGATCTCCGGCGATGAGTTCTTTGAAGGAGGCTATCATCTGGAGGAGGCCGTGGAAATCGCAAAGCTGGTGGAACCCTATATTGATCTGCTCCATGTATCCGCAGGCAGCTATATGCAGGGCTTTGGCAGAACCCATCCCAGCATGTTCCTGCCCCATGGGGTGAACGTGTATCTGGCAGCAGAGATCAAAAAGCACGTTTCCGTTCCCGTTGCCACCCTTGGTGGACTGAACGATCCCGCTCAGATGGAGGAGATCATCGCCTCCGGGCAGGCCGATGTGATCTACATGGCCCGGGCTTTGCTGGCCGATCATGAACTGCCCCGGAAGGTCATGGCCAACCGGGAGGAGGACATTGTCCGCTGTCTCCGGTGCTTTACCTGTATGGCGGAGCGTGTAAACACATCTACCCGCCGCTGTGCCGTAAATCCCATGATCGGGCGGGAACTGGACGGCATGGAGATTCTCCCTGCCAGAGTGAAGCGTAGGGTTCTGGTGGTGGGTGCTGGCCCCGCCGGCCTGAAAGCCGCCCAGACCGCCGCCATTCGGGGGCATCAGGTGATCCTCTGCGAAAAAGAGCCGGAGGTGGGCGGTATTCTCCGGGAGGAACAGGCCATTCCCTTTAAGTATGAAATGTATCAGCTGGGGCTCACATTGGAGCGGCTGTGCCGTCAGGAGGGTGTGGAGTTCCGCATGAACACCCTTGTGACCCCGGAATATGTGGAGCAGGAAGCACCCGACGCTCTGATCGTGGCAGTTGGCTCCAGCCCCATCGTGCCCCCAATCCCCGGACTGAAGGGTGACAACGTGATTCTGGTGAACAGCTATTATCTGGAGCAGGACAGGGTAAAGGACACCGTTGTGGTGTTGGGCGGCGGTCTGGCTGGCTGCGAAACCGCCATCCACCTGGCCCGGCAGGGAAAGCAGGTGGCACTGGTGGAAATGCGCCCGGAGCTGGCTCCCGATGCCAATTGCCGCCACAGGCCCATCCTGCTGGAGGAAATTCGGAAGCAGGGCATTCGGGTCTGCACCGGCCACAAGGGCCTGCGGGTCACTTCCGAGGGAGTCATCACCGAGAACCCGGCGGGTCAGGAGGCGCTGATTCCCGGTGAAACCGTCATCTGTGCTCTGGGTCAGCGTTCAAACACCACTGCCGCCAACGCCCTTCGGGGCACAGCCCCCTATGTGGCGGTGGTCGGCGATGCATGGAAGGTTGCAAACATCACCGCCGCCATCTATCAGGGCTATCACGCCGCTCTGGACATCTGAACAATCGCAAGCGGGCATCCCCACACAACCGGGGACGCCCGCTCCGCGTTTTTTATTCAAATGTCAGCCGGCTGTCTCCCCGCTCCAGCATTTTCAGCTCCTCCAGAACGATGCAGTTGGGAATGGCATTGCTTCTTACCGCATCCGCCACCTCCTGAAGTCCCATCCACCGGACACTTTCCAGCTCCGTTTCCTGAACCTCAAAGTCCTGTTCCTCATGGTTCTGAAGCCACAGCACAAAGACCTCACTGACCTGCCGGTCATGAAAGGGTCTCCCGTGGAAGCAGTCGTCCCAGGCGATGAATCGAAGCCCGCAGGAAACAAGCGCCTGCTCCCGGGCTTCCACCCCCAGCTCCTCCCGAAGCTCCCGGATGGCAGACTGCCGGAACCCATCTCCCGCGGGGATATGTCCCGCACTGGAAATGTCGTAGCAGCCCGGAAAGGAGTCCTTGGTGCTGCATCGCTTCTGCAAAAGCAGCTGGGGCTGTCCCTGATAAATCCGGTAAATCCACACATGGGAGGTCCGGTGGAGGATTCCCTGCCGGTGGGCGGTTTCCCGGTCTACGGTCTCCCCGGTGGGGTTCCCCTGCCGGTCCACAATATCCAAAAGCTCCATGCTGTCAGTCCTTTCACGAATTCTATGTATTGTACTGTTACCTGATACAAGAAAAAGGAGCCACCTATTTAAGGCAACTCCCCATAAACCAAGGGCAGCATCGCAGAATTTGGCAAGAGCGGATGTCCAGTATATTTTCGTCAGAAAAAGGTGTAAAACCGCAGGAAAACTTTGTGTATTGCAAGGTTTTACAAACGAATTTCTGGCGAAAATAGGCGGTCATACGCCGCAGACACAATTTTGCGGTGCTGCCCTAAAATTTACTCCGCCATCAGCTTCTGACGCGCGAAGTTGACGGTGCCCTCCTGCATCTCGTCGATCCACTTGAGGCTCTTTCCGCAGCCCAGGGCCACACAGAGGATGGCATCCTCCGCCACATGACAGGCAATCCCCGTGGAGCGGTAGATCAGCTGATCGAAGCCATACACAAGGCTGCCGCCACCGGTGAGCATAATGCCGTTTTTGGAGATATCCGCCACCAGCTCCGGCTCGGTTTTCTCCAGCAGAGAGCGAACCGCATACAGAATGTCCCGGCAGGGAGTGGTCAGGGCGTTCATAACATCCACGGAGGTCACATCCACCTCCTGAGGAAGGCCCGAGGACAGGTTCCTGCCCTTGACCGTCATCACCAGCGGCTCAGGTCTGGGATGGACACAGCCAATGGCCATTTTCAGCTCCTCAGCAGTCTGGCTGCCGATGAGCACCTGATACCGTTCCCGAACGTATTGGATAATGGCATCGTCAAAGGCATCCCCCGCAGAGTCAATGGAGGTGGACTTCACCACATTGTTCAGGCTCAGCACCGCAATGTCCGTGGTGCCGCCGCCAATGTCAATGACCATGTTGCCCCCGGCGCCCTTGATGTTCATGCCTGCTCCAAGGGCGGCCGCCAAAGGCTCCTCAATCAGGTACACACGTCTGGCGCCTGCCTCCATGGTGGCCTGAATGACCGCACGTTCCTCCACCTCGGTGATACCGCTGGGTACAGAGACCACGACCCGGGGCTTTACCAGGCTCATTCTGGTGATACGGCGCAGATACACCGACAGCATGGTCGCCGTCATATCATAGTCGGAAATGGCGCCCCGCTCCAGAGGACGGGCTGCCACAATGTTGCCGGGGGTACGGCCCAGCATTTTCTTTGCTGCCGCGCCGACCTCCAGAACCTTGCCGGTGTTCTTGTCCAGCGCAACCGCACTGGGCTCGTTGACCACAATTCCTCTGCCGTCCAGATATACCAGCACAGAGGCAGTACCAAGGTCAATTCCAATATCTCGGGATAGTTTAATCATATAGAAAACCTCTTCGGTGTTATGTTGTTTCTACGGGATGGGCCAATGCCGCGCCAATGACCTCCCTGGCCCCTGCATCCAACAGGGTACGGCTTGCTTCATCCATGGTGGAGCCGGTGGTGATGATGTCGTCGATCAAAAGGATGCGCTTTCCGGCAATCAGCTCCGGGTCCGTGGCCTCATAGGCCCCCAGCACGTTACTTCTCCGCTGGGCCACATCGGAAAGAGAGGACTGGGCAGGATTATGCTTCCGCTTCCGCAGGGTCTCCACTGCCACATCCCCCAGCTCCAGAGCCGCAGACATGGCAATGAGCATGGCCTGATCGTAGCCGCGCTTTTTCAGGCGCTCCGGCGAAACCGGAATCCATGTAATGAGGTCATAGTCTCCCTTTGCCTGGGTGCGGATGGTTTCCGCCAGAATTCTGCCGAATTCCGTGGCATAGCCGGGCTGATCCTTGAATTTAAATCGAATAATTGCATCGCGGACACTGCCGCCATACTCCATGGCCACGCAGCATCGGGAGAAGAAGCTTCCCTTCAGGGGAGGTATGTCCGCAGAGACCTTTTTACGGCAGGCATCGCAGCTGCCCTGGCTGCCTGCACGGAGCACCCGCCTGCAAAACATGCACTTCGGGGGAAACAGAAGATCCAGTATACCGGAAATGAAGCCCATTTTCACGCATCCCTTTCAAGCCGCAGCTTCAGGCCGCTGTACCGTCTGGATTGTCTGTTGTTCTCCACCATCTGCGTAATGACGCCCGGCTCCCCCACAAGGATCATCAGCTCCTTGGCGCGGGTCACAGCCGTATAGAGAATGCTTCTGGTCAGCAGATAGGGATTGGCCGGAGCCACAGAGAGAATCACAGCCCGGTATTCACTGCCCTGACTTTTGTGAACTGTCATTGCATAGGCCAGCTCCAGCTGACCCAGCAGATCAAAGGTATACTCCACAGCCTTGTCGTCGAAAATCACAGTCATGACCTCTTCATTCAGGTCAATCGACTCTATGGTGCCCACGTCTCCATTGAACACACCGGCACCGGCGCCAAAGCCCTCGGTCTTTCTCCATATTATATCATAATTATTCTTAATTTGCATCACCCGATCCCCTTCGCGGAAGGTAATTTTTCCATATTTCCGCTCTTTTTTTGTAGGAGACGGGGGATTCAGTGCCGCCTGGAGGCGAATATTCAGCGCTTCCGTTCCGGCTTCGGTTTTCCGGGTGGGGGAAAGCACCTGAATCTGCTCCGGGGGGATGCCCATATTTTGCGGGAGTCTTGTGGTGCACAGCTCCACAATGGTGTCCACAGTCCGCCGGATATCCCGCCGGGGCATAAAGAAGAAGTCTTTATTCTTTACGCCAAGCTCCGGCATTTCACCGCCGTTGATGGCGTGGGCATTCATAATGATGAGACTCTCCCGGGCCTGCCGGAAGATTTCCGTAAGCCGTACCGTGGGAATTCTGCCGGACCGGATCAGATCGGAGAAAAGATTCCCCGCCCCCACAGAGGGCAGCTGATCCGGGTCGCCTACAAGAATCAGCCGACAGCCGGGCTTCAAGGCCCGGAGCAGCGCCTCCATCAGAAGAATATCCACCATGGAGGTCTCATCCACCACAACGGCGTCCGCCTTCAAAGGCTCGTCCTCGTCGTGCATAAAGCAGAGCCGCCCGTCCTCGGGACTGTACTGGGTCTCCAGCAGCCGGTGTATGGTGGCAGCCTCTCGCCCGCAAAGCTCCCCCAGTCGTTTTGCCGCTCTGCCCGTGGGAGCTGCCAGAAGGGTCTTGATGCCCAGCCGGTCAAAGAGGCCCAGAATGCCGTTGACTGTGGTGGTCTTTCCGGTGCCGGGGCCACCGGTCAGCAATAGTACAGTGTTTTGGACGGCGGCCTTCATAGCCTGAATCTGGTTTTCCGCATAGGTGGTGCCGTTTTCCTGTTCCACGGCACGGATGGACCCCTCCAACCGGGGAGGGGCGATCTGAGGCTGCAGAGCCATTTCCCGTAATCGGGCGCAAACATAGCTCTCCGCCTCATAGTACTCCGGAAGATAGCATACCCGAATTCCCTTCAGGGTATCCAGAACCAGCTTCCCGGACACATTCAGATCCTCCAGCCCATCGTCCACCACATCCCGATCCACGGAGATCATGGAAGCCGTGGCTGGTGAGAGCTTGTCTACCGGCAGAAACACATGTCCGTTGCCCAGATTATGCCGCAGGGTAAACACCGCCGCGGCCTGAACCCGTCTGGGGTCCTCAGCATCAATGCCCTGAGCCACTGCGAATGCGTCCACCACCGCGAAGTCCGCCCCAAAATAGGCTTCTGTCAGCAAATAGGGGTCGTCCTGAAGGGCATCCATAGCCAGCTCCCCATATGCCCGGTAAAGGGGCATGGCCAGCTCCATGGGCAGCTGATTTGCAATCATGTATTCCAGCAGCTTTCGTATGCCGAACTGCTTTTGAAAGGACTGGCCGATCTCCCGGGCACGCTGTGGGCTGATTCCGGGCACCTCGGCCAGCCGCTCCGGGTGCTTTTCCATGATTTCAAAGGTCTGATCTCCAAACAGCTTCACGATTCGGCTTGCCATTCTGGCGCCGATGCCCTTAATGACCCGGGAAGACAGATAGGCTTCAATGGCAGCGGCCCCGTCTGGCATGACCCGTTCCAGAAACTCCGCCCGAAACTGTGGGCCATGGGTGCTGTGATTCTCCCAATGACCGGTAATGGCCAGCTGCTCCCCCGGGGTACACAGGGGGATAGTGCCCACAACCGTGATGGTCTCCCCCTCCTGGGGCGCAAAACGGAGCACCGTGTATCCATTTTCTTCATTTTGAAACAGCACTGCCGAGATGGTTCCCCGAATCACGTTTTGCTCTTTTGTTCCCATGACTATTCTTCCACCCAGTTTGAAAATTCTTCAGGAGACATGATCTCCACCTGCCCGAAGCAATCCGGCAAATGCCTTGTCCCCACATCCTTTGTATCCGTCAAAAGCACAATGCGCCACCAAATCAGTCCAAGATCCCGCAGCCACAAAAGCCCCTTGATATACCTTTCCAGCATCATAGGCTCCGCCTGTGACTTCACCACAACCGTCAGGCTCAGGTCCTTACGCCTGCTCAGCGGCAATAGACACAGCCCCAGCAGAGTCCACAGGAGCATCAAAAGCCCCCATGCAGCCAATGCACCCACAACAAGATCCACGCTTCTCCCCCCTCATCTTTATCCTATGAGGGAATTCCGAAAATCGGAACCGGGAAGAAGCAAATCCTTTTCTACACAATCAGGCTGACGCCAAAACTGACCACAGACACAATAACGCCCGCAATTGCCACGCCAAGGGCGATGACAGGCATAGCGTATTTCAGTCGTATGTCAAACATGGCCGCCACCAGTGCCCCTGTCCATGCGCCGGTCCCCGGAAGCGGAATCGCCACCAGAATGCAAAGGCCCAGCAACTCATATTTTTTCAGCAGCGCCTCTTTGGAAGCTGCCTTCCGCTCCATTTTGCTGACAAACCGTCCCAAAAGTCTGCTCTTTTTCCGCAGCCAGTTAAACACATGCCGGGTAAAGAGGATCAAAAAGGGCACCGGAATCAGATTGCCGATGAACGCTGTAACAAATGTCACCGGAAAACTGAGCCCCAGCCCCAGCCCCACGGGAATTGCCCCCCGAAGCTCGATCACCGGCACCATGGAAATAAGTAAAATGTACAATATATTCTTCAGCACTGTATTTATGATTCCTTTCATGGAGAAAACTCTGAAAAACACTTTTCGGCAAAATCTATTGTATTATTATACCCCATGAATGAGACAATTGAAAGTAGTTTTTCTCAGGAACAGTTTAAGAATTGACGAAAAAAGAGGCTGTCCCAAATGGGACAGCCTCCAAAGAATGACGAATTACTCGAAGATCTCGGTAACAACGCCGGAGCCTACGGTACGGCCACCCTCACGGATAGCGAAACGCAGACCAACCTCGATAGCGATGGGGGTGATCAGCTCTACGTTCATGACGGTGTTATCACCAGGCATGCACATCTCGGTGCCCTCGGGCAGGGTGATGATACCGGTAACGTCGGTGGTACGGAAGTAGAACTGGGGACGATAGTTGTTGAAGAAGGGGGTGTGACGGCCGCCCTCGTCCTTGGACAGGACGTAAACCTGGCCAGCGAACTTGGTGTGAGGATGAATGGAGCCGGGCTTGCAGATAACCTGGCCTCTCTCGACCTCTTTCTTGGTAACGCCACGGAGCAGAGCACCGACGTTGTCGCCAGCCTCAGCGTAATCCAGCAGCTTGTGGAACATCTCCAGGTCGGTAACGACGGTGGACTTCTTCTCCTCGTTCAGACCAACGATCTCAACGGGCTCGTTCTTCTTGATGACGCCACGCTCAACACGACCGGTAGCAACAGTACCACGGCCGGAGATGGTGAAGACGTCCTCAACGGGCATCAGGAAGGGCTGATCAGCCTTGCGGTCGGGAGTAGCGATATAGGAGTCAACAGCGTCCATCAGCTCCTTGATGCAAGCATACTCGGGAGCAGCGGGATCGGTGGACTCGGAGATCAGAGCGTTCAGAGCGGAGCCCTTGATGATGGGGCCTTCCTCGTCGAAGCCATACTCGGCCAGAGTCTCGCGGACTTCCATCTCGACCAGCTCCAGCAGCTCCTCGTCGTCAACCTGGTCAACCTTGTTCAGGAAGACAACAATGTAGGGAACGCCTACCTGACGAGCCAGCAGCAGATGCTCCTTGGTCTGAGCCATGGGGCCGTCGGTTGCAGCGATAACCAGGATAGCGCCGTCCATCTGAGCAGCACCGGTGATCATGTTCTTAATGTAGTCAGCATGGCCGGGGCAGTCAACGTGAGCATAGTGACGAGCGTCGGTCTGATACTCAACGTGAGCGGTGTTGATCGTGATACCACGAGCCTTCTCCTCGGGAGCCTTATCGATGGAAGCGTAGTCCTCGAACTCAGCGTAGCCCTTCATGGCCAGGTACTTGGTGATAGCAGCGGTCAGAGTGGTCTTGCCGTGGTCAACATGGCCGATGGTGCCGATGTTAACATGAGGCTTGTTTCTTTCAAATTTTGCCTTTGCCATTTGAAATTTTCCTCCTGTAATGGTTGATTAAATATTAATTAATAACGAACTTTTTGTGGTGCCTCCGCACACTAGGAGTATCATACTACAAAATATGCAGAAACACAAGAGAAATTTTCAATATTTCCCGGATTACTCCTTGCCGCGGGCCTTGACCAGCTCGTCGGTCTTGGACTTGGGCAGCTCAGCATTGTGGCTGGGCTCCATGGAGTAGTTGCCGCGACCCTGGGTCTTGGAACGCAGGTCGGTGGCGTAGCCGAACATCTCAGCCAGAGGCACATTTGCATCCACCTGGACAGCACCGGTACGGGTGATCTGACCCAGAATGTTGCCGCGGCGGGCAGTGATGTCGCCGATAACGGTGCCCATATACTCGTCGGGAACGGTGACGCTGACCTTCATGATGGGCTCCAGGATGGTGGGGTTGGCCTTCCGGCAGGCTTCCTTGAATGCCATGGAACCGGCAATCTTAAATGCCATTTCGGAGGAGTCCAC
>JAQXMD010000002.1 GCA_029012465.1 Oscillospiraceae bacterium
TGCTGCATCTTTTTTTGCCTCAAAAATACATATAGAGCAGGTGGAAAAGCCGGTATTGTTAGATTTACGAAAAAAGACAAAAAAGTATGAAAAACGTTTGAAAAGGATAATGCTTACAATAATATAGGGGGAAATTATTCAACGAAACTCGTCCGTACAAGTGAGTAGAATTGGTCAAATAATAAAGGGAGACACCCCTGAATTTGTGTAATATGCCTTTGGTTAAGATGAAATAGACAAAATGATTGATGATTTTTATGAAAAATTACTTGTAAAATGCACAAAGTGTGCTATAATGGTGCTTACCAGGTTATGGCCTGGTAAACTGGTGTTCTACGGGTAAGGCAAAAGACCGTGCCATCCAATTATCGGTCTTTCCCAGCGAGCACTGCGTGATTCCTTGCGAAAGGGGAGAATGCATCGAAATAGCAATTTGCCCGTACCGATGTGCAGGTCTGGTAGGACAAACCGCTTATATGCATGGGCGGCAGAACCCTGTTCTGCTGCACAGTACATAAATCGCTGCATTTCAGCTTTTCGTACGGAGCCGCTTTTCGCGGCAAATGGGGAACGTAAAAACCAATTATGTAAAGGAGAATTGGCATGCGATTGCTTGAGTTAAAGCGCGACTGGCGTATGAACAAGGGCCTTTATTTCCTGATCATCCCTGTCGTCATTTACTTAATCATCTTCAACTATGTGCCTATGGCTGGTATCGTTCTCGGCTTTGAACGGTTCACGCCGAAGAATGGTGTGTACATGAGTGAATGGGTTGGCTTGAAGCATTTCACCACCTTCTTCAGCTCTGTATTCTTCATTCGCGTGTTGAAGAACACTATGATCCTTAGCCTCTACAGCGTAATTTTCGGATTTCCTGCACCGATTCTTTTCGCTCTGTTGCTGAACGAGCTTGACAACGAATACTTCAAGAAGGTTATCCAGGTCGTCAGCTACATGCCCAACTTTATTTCCACCGTCGTTATCTCCGGTATCATCCTTGACTTCGTGGCTTCCGATGGCGTTATCACGGATCTGCTGGTCAAGATCGGATTCCTGACAGAAGGTAAGAACCTGATGTCGGTGCCAGAGTACTTCAGAACGATCATGGTCGTAACCGACTTGTGGCAGCAAGTAGGCTTCGGTTCCATCCTCTTCCTGGCAGCGCTCACCGGTATCGATCAGGAGCTTTACGAAGCTGCTGTTATTGACGGTGCAAACAGATGGAAGCAGACCATCCATGTTACCATTCCCGGCATTATGCCCACCGTTGTTATCATGCTCATCATGAGAATCGGCGGTCTGATGAATGCAAACCAGGAAAAGATCCTGCTTTTGTACAACCCCCTGATTTACGAGACCTCCGATGTTATCGGTACCTTCGTTTACAGAAAGGGCCTGCTGGAAGCTGACTATGGTTATTCTACCGCTGTCGGTCTGTTCAACTCCGTTGTTAACGTTGTGCTTCTGTTCGTCGCAAACGGCGTATCCAGAAAGTACTCCGAGACCAGCCTGTTCTAATGGGAGGATGTAACATATGAATTTAAATTTCGTAATTAAGACTCCCGGCAGACGCGTCTTTGAGGTTTTCAACTACCTCATCCTTGCTTGCTTCGGCATTATCTGTCTGCTTCCTGTGCTTCACTGTATCTGGGCTTCCTTCTCGGATCCCACTCTGATGGCACAGCATTCGGGTATCATCCTCTATCCTCTGTTCGATGAGACCCATCCCATTACATTCTATGGCTACAAAATGGTCTTCGGCAACAACTCCCTGCTGATGGGCTATGCCAACACCATTTTCTACTGCGCAGTCGGCGGTGCGTTCTCCACCATCGTTTGCACCATGGGCGGTTTCGTGCTCTCCCGTAAGGGCCTGATCCTGAAGAAGTACATCATGATGATGATCACCATCACCATGTTCTTCAACGGCGGCATGATCCCCACCTACATGGTCATCAAGGGACTGCACCTGCTCGACACCCGTTGGGTCATGATTATCCCCAACGCTGTCAACGTTATGAGCCTGGTTATTATCCGTACTGCTATTCAGGGTATGCCTGTTTCCCTGGAGGAGTCCGCTCGTCTGGACGGCGCTGGTAACTTCACCATCCTGTTCAAGATCGTTATTCCTCTGGTTAAGGCTACCGTAGCAGTTCTGGCCCTGCAGTACATCCTCATGAAGTGGAACTCCTACTTCGAGGCTATGATCTATCTGCAGACCCGTGCTCTCTATCCCCTCCAGGTTATCCTGAAAGAAATCCTGACCGAATCTGACTCTTCTTCTCTGACCTACGATCCCGAGCTTGCCAAGTACTCCGATCTGGTCGAATATTGCACAATCGTAGTTGCAATTCTCCCCATTTTCTGCTTCTACCCCTTCATCCTGAAGTACTTCACCAAGGGCATGATGGTCGGCTCTCTGAAGGGCTGATTTCCACCCGAAGCACTTCCGAAGATGAATCTGTCGGATTCCAGCCTGCCGCGTTTTTCGCGGCAGGCTTTTTCTGATGTTGACCGGTTTCGTGCAAAATATCCTTGCATTCCATGGTATATTGAAGTATACTTAGGTGGGTAAGTGTGGGCAAAATACCCACAAAGTGGAGCGAGGTGAGCACATGACAGGAAAGTATAGACACAGCATTGACGCCAAGGGACGCCTGTCTGTGCCGGCAAGACTCCGGGAGGAGCTTGGAGATTCCTTCTACATTACCATCGGCCTTCGTCACAGTCTTATGATTCTGACGGAGCAGGGGTGGGCGGCGCTGGAGGAAAAAAAGCGCCAGCTGCCTCTGGCGGAGGCGCAGAATATGCGGTTTTTCTTCGCCAATGCCATCCACTGCGTTCCGGACAAGCAAAGCCGTGTGCTGCTGCCCCTGGAGCTGCGTCAGTATGCGGGCTTACAGGAGAACGCGGTGATCATCGGTGTTGGTGACAAGGCAGAGATCTGGGATGCGGCAACCTATGACGCCATGGAGCAGGCATTCCTGACCCAGGGGGATATGGATGCGATTTTTGCATCCCTGAACATTTGACCGACCATTGAAGCTACGCGGCGCTGGCCGCGTTTCAGGAGGCGCTATGGAGTTTTCTCATAAGTCCGTTTTGCTGGACGAATGTATTGACGCACTGAATATCCGCCCCGACGGAATCTATCTGGACGGCACCTTGGGGGGAGCCGGGCATTCTTCCGAGATCGTGAAGCGGCTGGATACCGGCCGGCTCATCGGTGTAGACCGGGATACGGTGGCGCTGGAGGCCGCGAAAAAGCGGCTGGAGCCATGGCTGGACCGGGTGACGCTGGTTCACAGCAATTTCAAGGAGCTTCGCGGCATTCTGGAGAAGCTGGAGTTGACAGGTGTTGACGGCATGCTGTTTGACCTGGGGGTTTCCTCTCCCCAGCTGGACGACGCCCAGCGGGGCTTTTCCTATATGGCGGATGCGCCTCTGGACATGCGCATGAACCGTGAGGACCGTCTTTCTGCCTATGAGGTGGTCAATCAGTGGCCCCGGCAGGAGCTTCGGCGAATCCTCTTTGAATACGGCGAGGAGCGCTATGCCCCTCAGATTGCCGCTGGAATTGAGCGGCGGCGGGAGGAAAAGCCCATCGAAACCACGATGGAACTGGTGGATGTGATCCGCGGCAGCATGCCCCCTCAGGCGCTCCGGGAAAAGCAGCATCCTGCCAAGCGCAGCTTTCAGGCCATCCGCATTGCGGTCAATGACGAGCTGAATTCTGTTTCAGAAATGGTGGAGGCAGCCATCGACCTGCTGAATCCCGGGGGGAGGCTGGCGATCATTACCTTCCACTCTCTGGAGGACCGGATCGTCAAATCTGCTATGGTCAAGGCCTCCAAGGGCTGCACCTGTCCGCCGGACTTCCCGGTGTGTGTCTGCGGCAATAAGCCCAGGGTGAAGCTCATTACCCGGAAGCCCATTGTTTCCGGCCAGCAGGAGCTGGAGGAAAATCCCCGGGCTCGCAGCGCAAAGCTGCGGGTTTGTGAAAAGCTTTGATCCGCCGGCTGGACAGGATACAGAAAAAGCTGTCCTTGCCTGTGCTTGCGGCAGGCGCCGTTTGCTTTTGCGTGGCGGTGATCCTGATTTTCGGTTCCCTGAAGCTCTATGAGCTTCAGCGGGAAAACCGGGAGCTGCGGGAACGGCTTGGGGACTTACAGGAACAGGTTGGAGAATTACGAAGTGAATTGGCCTGTCAGGAGCATGATGCCCTCCAGCGGGCCATGGAAATGGGAATGATCCTTCCAAAGCCGGAGGACTATGTGATCCTCCATGTGGGCAGGTAAGGGCCTTCCCGGCCTATGAATTACAGGACGTTTTATGGCATATAGTTGAAATGGAAATCCATAGAGAGGAGTCCATGGCCCTTGAAGCGTCCAAAACCCCAATTGCCCGGTGCGGCAAACCGCACCATTTTGAAACGAACCTTTGTCCTGATGGGACTCTTTGGCGTGGCGGTGTTTATTCCGCTGGTGGCAAGACTGATTTCCCTTCAGGTATTTCAATATGACACCCTGAGTCAGCTGGCTGCTGACAATCAGACCCGGTCCAGCAGCATTACCCCTGCCCGGGGAACCATCTATGACCGCAATATGAATGTGCTGGCGGTCAGCGCCGATGTGGAAAATGTCTGTATCGACCCCAATGAGCTGGGGCTTTCCGGACAGGACCTTGACGCCATAGCCGCAAAGCTGGGGGACATCCTTTCAGTGGACAGGCAGCGAATCCGGAAGCTTATGGAGGACACCTCCTACCGCTACCAGATTGTGAAGCGGAAGGTGGAACAGCAGGAAGCTCTGGCAGTCCGGCAATATATCGCGGAGGAAGCGATTACCGGCGTGTATTTGGAGCCGGACACCAAACGCTACTATCCCTGTGGGACACTGTGCGCCCAGGTGCTGGGCTTTGTGGGCAGCGACAACACGGGCCTTGACGGTGTGGAAGCTGCCTGTGACAGTATCCTGACCGGCCAGAAGGGCAGTGTTATCACTGCCAAGGGCAACTACGGTTCCCAGATGCAGTTTCACTACGAGGACTATGCCGATGCCCTCAGCGGAAACGATGTGGTTTTGACCATCGATGCCACAGTGCAGGAAATGCTGGAAAAGCATATGCAGGAGGCCATCGTTCAGTACGATGTGCAAAACGGCGCCTTTGGCGTGGTGATGGATGTGAACTCCGGCGAGATTCTCGCCATGGCCACACTGGGGAGCTTTGATCCCAACAATTATGCGGAGATCGGAGATGCCGAAGAAGCCCAGCGGCTGGAGGAGCTGTATCAGCAGGCCATGGAGGCCGGGGGTGAGGAACGGGAAGCTCTGCTGGAGGAGTATAACAGTCAGGTTGCCAATGCCCGTCTTGGCCAGTGGCGAAACCGCGTGATCTCCGACGGCTATGAGCCCGGTTCCACCTTTAAGAGCATTACCCTTGCCTCTGCATTGGAGGAAGGGGCAGTGACCCTGTCGGACACCTTCTCCTGCAGCGGCAGTACGTCGGTGAAGGGCCGAACCAAGGCGCTCCACTGCTGGAAAACTGCCGGCCACGGCAGCCAGACTACCGCTCAGGCGCTGCAAAACTCCTGCAATGTGGCCTTTGCCAATATCGGCATCCGCCTCACTGGGGAAAAGCTCTATGAATATGTGCACAAATTTGGTCTGACGGAGCGAACCGGCATTGAGCTGGGCGGGGAAGCCAGCGGCATCTTTTTTGATAAGGCCACCCTTACAAATCCTGACAGCTATGCCAGCCTCACCTCGGCAGCCTTCGGGCAGACCTTTAAAATAACGCCCCTGCAGCTGGTGCGGGCCATCAGCGCAGTGGTCAACGGCGGCAGTCTTTTGGAGCCGCACATTGTGAAGGAAGTTCTTGCGCCCGACGGAACGGTTTTGCAGGAGACGGAACGGACTTTGATCCGTCAGGTCATCAGTCAGGAAACCTCCGATACCATGTGCAATCTGCTGGAATCCGTGGTGTCTGAGGGCACTGCAAAGAATGCCCGGATCGCCGGATACCGGATCGGCGGAAAAACCGGCACCTCTGAGAAAATTGATGTGTTCGATGCGGACGGAAATCCGGTGGAGGATAAAATTGTCTCCTTCGTGGGTATTGCACCCATGGACGATCCGCAGTATATTGTACTGGTAGCGTTGGATACCCCCTCCCGGGAAACGGGATACTACATTTCCGGCGGACAGATGGGCGCGCCCACAGTCCGGGATGTTCTGGCGGATCTGCTGCCCTATATGGGAATCCTCCCGGAATACTCCGATGAGGAAGGTGCTCTGGCGGATGTGACCATGCCGGATGTCGTCGGCCTTTCCACTGGGGAGGCGAAGAAGCTGCTTCAGGAGGCGGGGCTGACCTACCGATTCATCGGAACCGGAGAAACGGTGCTCAGCCAGATCCCGGCGGCTGACGCGGTGATACCGGGGAGCAGCCAGGTGCTGCTGTATCTGGAGCCTGTGGAGGATACTGCCACAGTGGTTGTGCCGGATGTGGTGGGAAAGGATATTGAAACTGCAAACAGCCTGCTCAGTCAGGCTGGACTGTATATGAAGCTGATCGGGGCAGCCGGTCAGACAGAAGCCATATCCGCCGTCTCTCAAAGCCCGGCTGCGGGCGAAACGGTGGAAATTGGTACTGTGGTGGAGGTTGAGTTCTCCGACCTCAGTGCCAGAGATTAAAACAGGAGATGTTTATCATGAAGCTGTCGGAAATCCTAAACGGAATTGAAATCAAGGCCCAGACTGCCGCTCCGGACATGGAGATCACGGAGATCTGCTATGACTCCCGGAATGTGAAGCCAGGCAGCCTGTTCGTTGCCATTACCGGTACGGCTGTGGATGGCCATAAGTTTATCCCCATGGCAGTTGAGAAGGGCGCAGCTGCCATTCTCTGCGAGCGGGCAGAGCAGGAAGAGACGCCTTTCATTCAGGTGGAAAATACCAGATTGGCTCTGGCCCTGGCCTCTGCAAACTTTTTCGGAAAGCCCGCAGAGCGCATGACCTTTGTGGGCGTCACCGGCACCAACGGCAAGACCTCCACCACCTATCTGCTGAAATATGTGCTGGAAAAGACCATAAATGCCAAAGTGGGCCTCATCGGAACCATCCAGAATATGATCGGCGATGAGATCATTGAAACCGAGCGCACTACCCCGGAGTCCTATGAGCTTCAGAAGCTCTTCCTTGAAATGGCTGAGGCAGGCTGCACCCATGTAATTATGGAGGTTTCCTCCCATGCGCTGGCTCTGGATCGGGTGGCGGGCATTCATTTCGACGTGGGCGTGTTCACCAATCTGACCCAGGATCATCTGGATTTCCATGTGACCATGGATGCCTACCGGGATGCCAAGGCGATTCTCTTCACCCGCTGCACAAAGGGCGTTCTCAATGGAGACGACGCGGCAACCGCAAAGATTTTGGAGACTGCCACCTGTGAGGCCATGACCTTTGGCCAGCACAGCCCCTGCGATTTGATGGCAGAGGATGCGGTGCTGCATTCCGACGGCGTGGAGTTTCTGGCTGCCTTTGGCGGACAGAAGGAGCACGTTCATCTGGGCATTCCCGGGGGCTTTACAGTGTACAACGCACTGGGTGTTCTGGGCGCTGCACTGGCGCTGGGGGTCAGCCTGCCCGACGCGGCGCAGGCCCTGAAAACCGCCCATGGTGTCAAGGGTCGGGTGGAGGTGGTTCCCACGCCCGGCAAGGATTACACCGTGCTGATCGATTACGCCCATGCGCCGGACGGTCTGGAAAATGTGCTGACCTCTGTTCGGGGCTTCTGCAAGGGCAGAGTCATTGCAGTGTTCGGCTGCGGCGGCGACCGGGACAATACCAAGCGGCCCATTATGGGTGAGATTGGCGCAAGACTGGCGGACATCGCCATTATTACCTCCGACAATCCCAGAACGGAGGACCCCTATAAGATCATTGATATGATTCTGGCAGGCATTCCCGATAAGAGCAACTGCGTTGTGGAGGAAAACCGCCGGAAGGCCATTCGTATGGCCATGGATATGGCCCGGAAGGACGACATCATCGTGCTGTGCGGAAAGGGCCATGAGACCTATCAGGTGCTCGGAACTGTAAAAACCCATCTGGACGAGCGGGAAGAGGTCGCTGCCCATCTGCGGGAAGAAAAGGAGTAAGCATCCATGAGAGCTACGACGTTAAAGGAAATTGCCCAGTGGTGCGGCGGCACGGTGAATCCCGACTTTGCAACCGTTCAGGTAACGAGCCTTTGCCACGATTCCCGGGAGGCCCTGCCCGGAACGCTGTTCTTTGCGCTGGAAGGGCAGACGGATGGACACAGGTTTGTTTCCGCTGCCAAGGAGCAGGGGGCTGAGGCAGCTGTGGTCAGCAGGGCGCTGGATATGGATTTCCCTCTGGTGATTGTCCAGGATACCAGAAAGGCTTTGGTGGACATTGCCTCCCACTACCGGGATACCATGACCTGCACCACCATTGCCATTACGGGCAGCGTTGGGAAAACCACCACCAGAGCCATGACCATGCAGATTTTGGGGGGGCGGTATAAGACCAGCGGCACCATAAAGAATTACAACAATGACATTGGCTTGCCCATTACCATTGGAAAGAGTGCGGCGGATTGCGAGATGCTGGTGCTGGAGATGGGGATGAACCATTTTGGCGAGCTCCGGAAGCTCAGTGCCATTGGAAAACCCGATCTGGCTGTCATCACCAACATTGGCAGCATGCACATTGAGAATCTGGGCAGCCGGGAGGGCATTCTTCAGGCAAAGCTGGAGATTCTGGAGGGGCTGAAGCCCGACGGTTTGGCTCTGTTCAACGGCGACGAGCCCATGCTCTGGAATCTCCGGGGCAAGCAGGACTGTAAAAAGCTCTATTTCGGCATTGAAAACAGCGCTGCGGATATCTGCGCCGAGAATATCGAAACGACGGACCGGGGAAGCAGCTTCACCGTTCGGGGACTGGGAAAGGAATTCTCTGTGGAAGTTCCCGTCAGCGGCAAACACAATGTGTACAACGCGCTGGCGGCTGTTTCCGTGGCCATGCTCTGTGAGGTGCCTGAGGATGTGATCCGGGTCAGACTGGCGGCCTTTGAAAACGCGGAACAGCGTCAGGTGATCTATGAGAAAAAGGGCTTTGTGATCATCGACGATACATACAATGCCGGCCCCGAGTCTGTGACTGCGGCACTGAACGTGCTGGAGAACACCCATGGACTGCGGGATGGGTGCAGACACATTGCGGTTCTGGGCGATATGCTGGAGCTGGGAAATCATTCCAGCGCCGAGCATCATAAGATCGGCAGAATCGCCGCCTATAAGGCGGATCTGCTGTTTACCTACGGCCCTGATTCCGAAAAGACCGTGTGCGGCGCC
The DNA here is from genome assembly GCA_029012465.1 of Oscillospiraceae bacterium. Lineage (GTDB taxonomy): Bacteria > Bacillota > Clostridia > Oscillospirales > Oscillospiraceae > HGM13006. The sequence goes on from JAQXMD010000002.1 coordinate 9,380, forward strand.
ATCACTGGCGGCATGGCCCAGCGCAGCGCCATCCATTTCTCGGATCAGGCGGAGCTGGTCAACACCCTGAAGAGCCGTGCAAAGCCCGGTGATGTGCTCCTGTTCAAGGGAAGCCACGGCATGCACATGGAACAGGCGCTGAAGATGTTCCTGGAAGACTAATATCCCGCGCTCCAGACTGGGGCGGAGAACGGGAAAGATTCAACAAAAACTGATCGGAGGATTTGGGATATGCAAAGTATCGTGATAGGAGCCGTATCCTTTTTGATTGCGGCCATCGGCGGAAGGTTTCTCATTCCGCTGCTCCGTGCGCTGAATTGCGGGCAGAGCATTCGTGAAATCGGTCCCACATGGCACAACAACAAGCAGGGTACGCCCGTAATGGGCGGCCTGATGTTCATTGGCAGCAGCCTGATCTGCATGCTCCTTGGCATCAGCGCCATCAAGAACGGTGATTATACCTATCCTGCGGTGTTCTGCTTTTCGCTGGTATTTGGCATCATTGGCTTCCTGGATGACTTCATCAAGGTGCGCAAAAAGCGTAATCTGGGCCTGACCTCCATTCAAAAGCTGCTGCTTCAGCTGGTGGCGGCGGCACTGTATCTGGTGCTGCTGCGGAAGATGGGCCATCTGACCTCCAGCCTGTACATTCCCTTTGTGAATGTGACGGTGGACATTCCCTGGGTGATCTATCTGATTCTCAGTCTGTTCATTGTGGTGGGCACGGTCAATGCCGTGAACCTCACCGACGGTGTGGATGGCCTCAGCTCTTCCGTGACCATTCCCGTCATGCTGTTCTACGCGGTGGTGGCATGGCGGCTGGGGCGGATCGGAGCCTCCGGGTTTGCCGCTGCTCTGGTGGGCGGCCTGGCCGGCTATCTGATCTACAACTTCCATCCTGCAAAGGTCTTTATGGGCGACACCGGCTCCCTGTTTCTGGGCGGCGCGGTCTGCGGCCTGGCCTATGCGCTGGATATGCCCCTGATTCTGATTCTTGTGGGCGTGATCTATATTGCGGAAACCCTCAGCGACATCATTCAGGTCACCTATTTCAAGCTGACCCACGGCAAGCGTATTTTCCGGATGGCGCCGCTCCACCACCACTTTGAAAAGGGCGGCTGGAGCGAGGTGAAGATCGTTGGGGTGTTTACCTCCGTGACTGTGGTATTCTGCATTCTTGCCTATATGGGCGTTACAGGACTATTCTGAGTCATTTATTCGTTAGGAGGGCTTCATGGAGAGAGCTCGGCTTCGGGACGTGGAAAAAACAACGGAACTGCCGGATCTCCCAATGCTGATCCTGTCACTGCTGCTGACAGCCCTTGGCGCGGTGATGATCTATTCAGCCAGCTTTGCCCGTGCCCTCTATGAGACAGGCGACGGAGGCTATTTCTTCAAGCGGGAGCTGGTCTTTTCGCTGCTGGGGATTCTTGTGATGCTTCTGGTGAGCCGGGTTCGGGCGGAATTGCTCCGGAAGCTGGCATTTCCCATTCTGGGAGTGGCAATTGTCTGTCTGGTGCTGGTGTTTGTGCCGGGGATCGGACAGTCGGAAAACGGCGCGACCAGGTGGATTCGTCTGGGGATCTCCTTTCAGCCCTCAGAAATCGCAAAGCTGGGAGTGATTCTGAGCTTTGCGGCGCTGATTACAAGATTCGACACCAAAATGGAGACCTTCCGCTGGGGCATAGCCCCCTTTGTGGCCATTCTTGGAATCATTGTTGTGCTGCTTCGTCTGGAGCCCCACAACTCAGCCATTGTCATCATCGTCTGTACGGCGGGAGCCATGCTGTTTCTGGGCGGCGTTCGATACCGCTGGTTTGTTCTTGGCGGCGCTGTGATGCTGATCGGAATCGTGCTGATCCTTGGAGCGGGTGGCTATGAGGTCTCCCGGATCACCGCATGGCGGGACCCCTTCTCTGACCCCACGGATGATGGGTATCAGATCATCCAGTCCCTTTATGCCATCGGCAGCGGCGGCGTTCTGGGGCTGGGCTTCGGACAGGGGAGACAGAAGTATCTGTATCTCCCGGAGGAGCACAACGACTATATTTTCTCTATCGTCTGCGAAGAACTGGGGCTAGTGGGGGCAGTGGCGATCCTGATTTTGTATATGCTGCTGATCCTCAGGGGATACTGGATTTCCATGCATTTGAAGGACCGGTTCCTGTCCCTGACGGTGGCGGGTATCACCACCCTCACTGCTTTGCAGGTGTTTTTCAACATCGGTGTTGTGACAAATCTACTGCCCTCTACGGGCATCTCTCTCCCTTTCTTCAGCTACGGGGGAACCGCCCTAATGATTCAGCTGGGGGAGATGGGGATTATACTGGGGGCCTCCCGAAAATGCTCGGCCGGGTTCCTGTAAACGATTCTGCGCCTCAGGCGCAATAGTCTGGATGTGAACCGGAATGAATGTGATTTTTACCTGCGGCGGAACGGCGGGCCATATCAGCCCCGCCATTGCGGTTGCCAACCTGCTGAAGCAGCGGCAGAAGGATGTAAACATCCTCTTTGTGGGGGCTGAGGACGGCATGGAGACCGATCTGGTGCCCCGGGCGGGCTATGCGCTGGAAACCGTCCGCATCTCCAATTTTCAGCGGAAGCTGACGCCCTCCGGTATTGCCCACAATGTGCGGGCTGCGGGACAGATTCTGTCCAGCCGGAGAAAGGCCGACCAGATCATCCGGGACTTTCAGCCCCATGTGATCGTTGGAACCGGCGGCTATGCCAGCTATCCCATGCTGCGGCAGGGGGCAAAGCGGGGAATTCCCACGGCCCTCCATGAATCCAACGCGGTACCCGGCCTGACCACAAAGCTGGTTATGGAGCATGTGGACCGGGTCATGGTGTCCTTTGAGGAGAGCCGCGGCTGCTACCCCCATCCGGACAAGGTCCGTGTGGTGGGGATGCCGGTGAAGCAGGAGTTCCTGTTTGCGGATCAGCAGAAGGCCCGGCAGGCGCTGGGACTGGATGACAGACCCCTTGTGGTCAGCTTCTGGGGGTCCCTTGGTGCCCGGGAGATGAATAAGATGATGGGTCGCTTTATGGCGCTGGAGTGTCAGGAAAACGTACCCTTTCAGCATATCCACGCCACCGGCAGCTATGGCTGGAAGTGGATGCCCGATTATGTGAAGGAGCAGGGGGCAGACCTTGAAAAGAACCAGGGCATTGACATGCGTGAGTTTATCTATGATATGCCCACGGTTATGGCGGCAGCGGACCTTGTGATCTGCCGTGCCGGTGCGGCAACCATTGCGGAGGTGGCGGCGGCGGGAAAGCCTGCGATTTTTGTGCCGTCCCCCAATGTGACAGACAACCATCAGGAGAAGAATGCAAGGATTCTGGAGCAGCGCGGCGGAGCCGTGGTTATCCGGGAATCCGAGTGCAGCGGAGATGTGCTCTACCGGCAGGTCCGGGAGATGCTCTCTGACCCTCAGGGCCTGAAAACCATGGGCCATGCGGTACAGGAAATGAGCGTGCCGGACTCAGCGGAGCATATTCTGCGCATCATTTTGGAGCTTTCTGAGAAGTCCTGAGTGGAAAAGGAGCAACACCTTATGCAGCGAGAAAACCTGGAAAAACAGGAAATAGACTGGACCCGGGGAAGGCTTCCCATGTGGCTGAAAATGCTCATCGCGGTGGCGGTGGTGCTGCTTGCCATGCTGGTGTTCTTCCGGGTGAGAACCTTTGAGGTCTATGGCAATGTACGCTATACCCCGGAGGAGATCGCCGACACCAGCGGCGTTACGGTGGGAGATATTCTCATGGGTGTCAGCAAGACCAGTACGGCCAGCCGGCTCATCGTGAAGCTTCCCTATGTGGAGGAGGTCACCATTGAAAAGCGTCTGCCCGGCACCATCCGCTTCGATGTAAAGGAGTGCACCGCCCTGGCGGGGGTACAGTCGGAGTTCTCCACCTGCTGGCTTGTGAGCCGGAAGGGGAAGCTTCTGGAGGAGTTCGAGGAGTGGGATAACCAGGGGGGCAAGCCCCTGATTACCGGTGTGGTGGTGAACCTTCCCGCCGGTGGCACCGAGGCTGTCTTTGATGACAGTGAAAAGGGTCAGATGGCGCTGAAGGTGGCGGGGGCCCTGGAGGATGCGGGAATCCTCAGCCGGGTCACGGAGATCAACGTGGAGAATCTGGACACCGTCAGCCTGCTCTATGACGGGCGGATCAGCGTGGATCTTGGAGACGGATCGGATGTGGATTACAAGCTGGGGTATTTCAATTCCGTGCTGAGCAATCTGACCGCTGAATCCCGGGGAACGCTGGATCTCAGCTTCAAGACAGGGGATCAGGCTGTTTTCCACCCTGTTGCATAAAAAACGTAGAAATATCAAAAGTTTCTATTGACCACAGGGGCTTTTCGCGATAAAATATAACAAATTGGATACAAGGGATATTTTCGCCCAAAATAGAGGCGGAGATGTCTTGACGCTTTGCGTGTAAATTATCTACTTAGGAGGAACAGAATATGAGCGAGACCTATCCCGAGAGAGTTGTTGCCATTAAGGTCATCGGTGTCGGCGGCGCTGGCAACAATGTTGTCAACCGCATGATCGATTCCGGTGTGAAGGGCGTTGATTTTATTGCTGTCAATACCGACAAGCAGGACCTGAACAAGTCCAGAGCTACCGAGAAAGTCCAGATCGGTGAGAAGCTCACCGGCGGCATGGGCGCAGGCTCCAAGCCTGAGATCGGCAAGAAGTCCGCTGAGGAGAGCCGTGCGGCCATTGCCAAGATGCTGGAGAACACCGACATGGTGTTCATCACCGCCGGTATGGGCGGCGGCACCGGTACCGGCGCTGCTCCCATCATTGCGGATATTGCCCGGGAGACCGGTGCGCTGACTGTGGGCGTAGTTACCAAGCCCTTTAAATTCGAGGGCAACCGCCGTATGACGCAGGCGGAAGAGGGGATCGCAAATCTGGCAGATAAGGTCGATTCTCTGATCATCATCCCCAACGACCGCCTGAAGTATGTGACCGAGCAGAAGATCACCTTTGCCAACGCGTTCGGCATTGCCGACGATGTGCTGAAGCAGGCTGTGTCTTCCATCTCTGAGCTGGTTGGTTACTCCGACAACGTCCTCATCAATCAGGACTTTGCTGACGTATCTGCCATCATGCGGGATGCGGGCCGGGCCCATATGGGCGTTGGCATTGCCTCCGGCAAGGAGAAGGCCGAGGCCGCCGCTTTGGCTGCCGTCTCTTCCCCGCTGCTTGAGACCTCCATCAATGGTGCAACCGGTGTTCTCATCAACGTTACCGGCAGCCCCGAGATGGAACTGGAGGATGTGGAGACCGCCGCAAACATCGTTATGGAGGCTGCCAACGAGAATGCCAACATCATCTTCGGCGCAACCTTCGACAAGAATCTGGAGGATGCTCTCCGCGTGACCGTCATTGCCACTGGCTTTGATGATTCCGCCCGGGGCGCTTATGCCTCCGCAGCAGCCAAGGAGAATAAGGCTGAAGAGCCTGCCGCTCCCTCCAGCTCTGATATCGACGATATTTTCCGGATTTTCAACCGCAGATAAGCTGAAATCTACGCCGCCTCGAAATACGGATTGTATTTTGGGGCGGCGTATTCTTTTGTGAAAGGATTCTGAATGAACATTGAACTGCTTTCCGGAATAAACGGGGTGTTTTCAACCTGTGTCGCTGTGACTGCTGCCATTTGCCTTTTGGCGGTGCTCATTGCCTGGTATACCATTCGCCATCGTATCGCCCTGTCCCAGGTGATTCTGGGCGTGTTTTCCTATATGCTGGCCATGCTGGTAGAGAATGTGTTTACCATGGTTCAGGCCAGCGCGGGAATCCCGGAATCCGGTGTTTTGACCATGCTTTATTTGATCGTATCTGTGGTGGTCAGCCGTGAGCTGGTGCGGCTCCTGATGATGAAGTTTACATTGGTGACGCATTTTGACAACGCAGACTCTGCCCTGGGATTTGCCCTGGGCTTTGCGGGCTTTTACCTGCTGGTATGCGCGGTCTACTATTTCGAGATCTTTTCCGCTGTCAATGAGTATTTGAAGAGCGGGGCAGATGCCTTCTTTGCCAGCGCGGGAACGGAAGCCGAAAGCGCATACGAATTCCTGCTCCAGAGCACGGAGATGACCAGTGCTCAGTATATCATGGTAGGCCTCAGCCGCGTGTTTTTCCTGGTTCGGGAGCTGGGATTGTGCGTGCTCCTGTGGTATGCCATGAAGGAGGAGAAGATGCGTTATTGGCTGGTGCTGGTTCCGATTATGAGTGCCATTGCCTACCTGCCTGACCGGCTGTATACTGCCGGAATGCTGACAGACCAGATGGTGCGGGACATAGCCACCTATGTGCTTTCTGCGGGCATCATTGCAATTGCAGCGGTTGCCTACAACAAGCGTGAGGATCAGGTGGCGCACTTCAAAGTGGAGAAGCTTCGGGCCAGACGGAGAAAATAAGGGCTGGCGGTGCTGGCGCACCTATCAAAATGCACAAAATGAATGAAATAATTTCTTCAGAAATTATGAGAAATTGTTGATAAGCTATTGACTTTGCACCAATTTGTGTTATAATCCGAACAGAATGTTGTGAAAATGCAATAGTCTGCGAACTTCAGTTATTCCGTATTGTCAAGCCCACTCCTTTGATTCCCTTGCGAACAGACGAGATTTGCTTGAACGGCCGGAATCCATCTGGCGTTTGAGTCCGTTTGGACGGACAACTCCCGGCATTGCGCCGGAATCGGCGAGTACGGCATTTGCCGCTTGCATATATCTCTCCCCTTGCCGCTCATTTTCTCCGGGTCGCAAAGGGCAAATCTATCTGTAAAAAAGAGAGGGAAAAGACATGTACGAAGATAAGATTTTGATCTGCAAAGAGTGCGGCGCAGAGTTCACTTTTACCGCCGGTGAGCAGGAGTTCTATGCTGAGAGAGGCTTCCAGAACGAGCCCCAGCGTTGCAAGCCCTGCCGTGACGCCCGTAAGAATGCACAGCGCGGCCCCAGACAGTTCTTCACCGCTCAGTGCGCAAACTGCGGCGGCGAGGCCAGAGTTCCTTTCGAGCCCAAGTCCGACAGACCTGTTTACTGCTCCGACTGCTTCGCTCAGATGAAGGGTTAATTCAAAATGGCAATCAGCCGACCTCTTTGTGAGGTCGGCTGATTTTTTGGAGGCAATATGATCGAGCTGTATTTGAAAGAAACGCCGGACAGCTGCTCCCGGGAGGCACATCTGCTGCTGAAATCCATCCTCCGGCAGGAGTATGGCATCGAAGCCCCGGAGATCTGCCGGGATGAAAAGGGGAAGCCCTGGTGTAAAAATGGCCCCTGCTTCAATCTGAGCCATACCAGAGGGGCTATTCTCATTGGCATCTCAGAAAGTCCGGTTGGCGTGGATGTGGAATATCTCCGCCCTGTGGCGGAAAAGCTGCCCCAGCGGGTGCTTTCCCCGGAGGAGCTTCAGTGGTACCGGCAGCGGGGGAGCCGCAGGGAGGACTTTCTCACCCTATGGACCCTGAAGGAAAGCTATTTTAAGCTGTTGGGAACCGGCCTGCCGGGTTTTCCCAACAAGACGGCCCTGTGCTGCGAAAATGGAATATGGCGTATGAAAGACCGGGACTGCGGCTTCTTCACCAGAAGAGAACAGGATCTGTTCCTCGCCCTGTGCAGCGAAAAACAGACCCGGATCAATTTCCATAGGTTGTAAAGCAGAGATTCATGTCCACATTGGTGTCAATGCCGGGAACCGTTCCCTCGGCGGAATATTGCCAGATCCCAAATGCAAAGGGGAAATCCGGCGTGTTCGTGTACTGAGCCAGCCAGAATTCATAATCCTTCAGCTCGTAGAGGTTGTAATAGCTTCCTGCGATGGAGGGGTTGAAGTAAACACCGGCCCGGTAGCCGGCCTCTTCGATGGTCTGACAGAATTTCAGAGCGCAGGCGGTGACTTCCGATGCACTGATGGTGGAGGTTCTGGTTTGCGGGTCGGGAACCGGCTCCCAGTCAAAGTAGATGGGATAGTCAATGTCATAGCCCTCGATCATGGACAGGACCGTATGGGCCTCGGCGGCAGCCTCCTCCGGAGAAAGGGCCTGAGAGAAGAAGTAGACACCGATTCCCAGATCTGTGGCAGCGGCGGAGGAAATGTTGTATTCCCAGTAGGAATCCAGATTGATGGAGCCATCGGCATAGCCCCGATAGCCCGCCCGGAGAATGACAAAATCGGCAGGGCCTTCCGCCACGGCGCTCCAGTCGATCCAGCCCTGATGGCTGGAAATATCCAGTCCAAGCTTTGCGCTGACAGTGTCCGACTGATAGGTCTTATACCCGTTTTCCTCCCCAAAACAGGTTTCCGTAAGAGTGTTGGGGGGCATCTGCGGCGGCTCTGTGACAGATTCCAAAGAAGTGCTGCCGGAATCCTCCGGAGGTGTTTGCTGGCGAAGCATGATCCGCAGCAGAAACGCTGCCAGAATCAGAAGCGCAGCAATGGCCAAAACCATGAGCATTGCCCCGGAACGCTGCTTTGTGCGGCGTTTTTTGGCGGCCTTTTTTTTCTTCTTCCTGGCTTTTGTTTTCTGCGCCATGGCGGCCTCCTTTTGATCGTGATGTGGTATGCAATCTGCTGACAGGCCGCTTTGGGGCCTGCCGGGAGCAGAAGTGTATTGCTGAAATGCGGTCTGCGAAGGTGTTTTGTGTCGATTTTGTGTCACTCACAAAGTATAGCACACTTTTTTTGTTTCTCCAATGAAAAAAACAATTCTTTATAAAATATTCATTGTTTCATTGGAGAAAATGTAGTAGAATATATCGTAAACTCTCCAGAAAGGGGGCCTGTATATATGCCCCAGTATCAGGATGGCGGCCGGAAGTCAGGCTCCGGTTCCCGCCGGGGGGCAAGACGCCCGGACAAGCCAGTACAGTCAACGCCGAAAAAGAATACACCCCAGCCCAGAAGACAGCCGCAACAGGCGCAGCAGGCTGCGCCCCGGCAGCCCCAGCAGGGCTATGGGGGTTACGATACCGCACAGGGCAGCGGTCAGACCACGGGAGGTCTGACAAAAGCCGAAAGAAGAGCCAGAATCCTTCGCCAGCGGGAGATCATGCGAAAAAAACGCAGAAATCGCAGATTGCTGATTGCCATTGTCTTTTTGCTGGTGGTGGGCATTTTGTTTTTTGTGATCCGCCATTTTAATGGCAGCGAAAACGCTCCTACGGATGCCGGCCTTGATGAGCTGGATCAGGCAATGGATTTGGAGGAAGCGGCAGAGGAAGCTGCCTATGACGGCTCTCCCGTGGCGCGGATTGCCTTTGTGGGGGACATTTCCGTATCTCAGGCGCAGGTTCAGGATGCGACCCGCAGTGACGGAACCTATGATTTTGCCCAGCCCTTCCAGAGCATCACCGGGTATCTCTCCGGTGTGGATTACGCGGTTGCGAACTTTGAGACCACCATGGTGGATGATCTGAGCTATGGGGGCGAGCCTTATTATAATGCGCCGGTACAGCTGGCAGGCTCCCTGCGGGGGCTGGGCTTCCGGCTTGTTTCCACAGCCAACACATATATGCTCAACAACGGGATCGATGGCCTTGTATCCACCAAGAACTATCTGACAGAGGCAAAGCTGAAGTCCGTGGGCACCTATCTCAGTCAGGAGGACCGGGATAAGGACGGCGGCGCCTATATCCGTGATCTCCACAAGATCCGGTTTGCCTTCCTGTCCTACACCAAGGGGACGGATTCTGTCACCATGCCGGAGGGCTGTGAGTATGCCCTCAATACCCTGTATGATGATTACTCGGACTATTGGACGGATCTTCGTTCCAGTCAGATTCGGGAGGATATTCAGGCCTGTAAGGATGCCGGCGCGGAGGTGATTATCGCACTGGTCCATTGGGGCAGTGAATACTCCAGAAGTGTAAACACCTCCCAGGAGACAGTGACCAAGCTGATGCTGGAAAACGGTGTGGATGTCATCATCGGCACCCATCCCCATGTGGTAGGAAAGATGGGATTCCAGGAGGTGGAGCTGCTGGACGGCACCCGTAAGCAGTGCTTTGTGGCTTACAGCCTTGGAGATTTCTACACAGATCCCGAAAAGGACGCTGCCTGTTCCACGGTGATGCTCAGCCTGGAGTTTTCCAAAGACGATCAGGGAAAGGTCACCATTTCCGATGCCTGCTATGCGCCCCTGTATATGCAGATCACGGAGGTGGATAATAAAAAGCACTTTGAACTGCTGGATATTTACAGCACCATCGCCGGGTTGGAGCGTCTGGAAAAGATGAACTCCCAGCAGGCAACCCAGATGAACACGCTGCTCTCCGCGCTGGATACCATTCACTCCAATGCCGGGGAAGAGCTGGACATGGGGCCGCAGGATGAGGACATGCGTGTGGTTTCCAAGGCCATTGAGGACGGCGCGTTTTCTGCGGATGAGATCCGCGCCCTCCGGGACGAGGAGCGGGCGGCAGAGGCCAGCGCAAAGGCCGCGCTGGCAGCGGAGCAGAAACAGACCGTTCCCGAGCCGGAGGATGTGACTGAGGAGCCGGAAGAATAATTCATATCAGAAGCGGGGCTGCCTCTTTTCGTTTTGAGACAGTCCCGTTTTCGGCTGGAGTTTCCACTGATATGGGCATACTCCTGCATCCTACACAAAATGATCCCTCTTTTCATGTGCAAACTGGCAAGAAATACTTGCAAAATTCACAAAAAAAGATTATAGTAATAGGATAGAGGATCATGCAAAAAGAAACGTCAATATAAAATGGATGATGCGCTTCCGGCGCAGTCTGAAGGAGGAAACTGCGATGTCAAGCAGAATGTTTCAGAGTGTCATTATGCAGATGAAGGATGCCAGCGACCGTGTCGTTGGTGTGATCGATGGCGACGGCAACGTAATTGCATCCAGCGAGCCTGCGAGCCTCGGAGAGAAGTGGGAGGATGCTGCTCATCGTCTGAATACCACCGGTGAGATCGTAACGGTTGCGGAAGGGAAGACCTTTAAGGCCCTTTCCAGCTGGAGCGCCAGATTCGATTATGCGGTATTTGTCACCGGCGAGGATGAGCTGGCAAGAAGCCTGTGCATTATGGCCTGTGTGGCCATGAACGGCGCAAAGGCCAGCTATGAGGAAAAGCATGACCGCGGTACATTTGTCAAGAATATCATCACCGACAATATCCTGCCCGGCGACATCTATATCCACGCCAAGGAGCTGCATTTTGTCACCGATGTGCCCAGAGCCGTGATGCTGATCCGTCAGGTGGGCAAGGTGGATGTGGCTGCCATGGACATTCTTCAGAACATGTTTGCCGAGAAACAGCAGGACTATGTGCTGAGTGTCAATGAAACGGATATTGTCCTTGTAAAGCAGGTGCAGCCCAGCTGTGACGGCAAGGAACTGGTCCGTATTGCCCAGAGCATTGAGGAGACTCTGAACTCTGAGCTGTTCGTCAAAACCATCATCGGCATCGGCACTATTGCCGGTCATGTCCGTGAGCTGGCTGACTCCTATAAGGAGGCTCAGACTGCCATTGAGGTGGGCAAGGTCTTCGACACGGAGAAGAGCATCATCAATTATGAAAACCTGGGCCTGGGCCGCCTGATCTATCAGCTCCCCACCACCCTGTGTGAGATCTTCCTGTCAGAGGTCTTTAAGAAGAACTCCATCGACTCTCTGGATCAGGAGACGCTCTTCACCATCAACAAATTCTTTGAGAACAATCTGAACGTTTCCGAGACTTCCCGGAAGCTGTTTGTACACAGAAATACGCTGGTATATCGTCTGGAGAAGATCAAGAAGATCACCGGCCTTGACCTCCGTGAGTTTGATCACGCGATCATTTTCAAGGTGGCACTGATGGTCAAAAAGTATCTGGACTCCAGAGAGACATACATGCGTTAATTCCCCGGAGGAATATCATGCCTTATAATAAGAAACGAAAAATCCTGATAGGAGTAACAGCCGGGCTTCTGGCGTTGCTTCTGATCGTGCCGATTGTTGCAGAGATCATCATCGGCGTCATGTCTATCGGCTGAGATGGAAGACAGAATTACACGATATCTTACGGCAGCGGCCTGTGTGATGATGGGCATTGCGGTGGGCATTGTTGCCTGCTACGGACTGCTCCTTACCAGAGTGATTCCTGCCTCTGCCGGACCGGCGGCGGTGCAGGTGGAAGAAACAGATGAAATTGCCGCAGGACAGCAGAAGTATGCCGAGCTGATGGGCATTATTGACCAGTGCTATATCGGGGATGACCCGGATATGACTGTCGTGAATGATGCCATGGCATCGGCTGTGGTTGCCGGAATCGGAGACCGCTGGAGCTACTATATCTCCGCGGAAGACTACCAGTCCTATCAGAACAATCTGCAAAATTCCTATGTGGGCGTGGGGATCACCATTTCCGCATACTACAATGAGGAATCGGAATTCATCGGATACGAGGTCACGGAGGTGTCCCAGGGCGGCCCGGCAGAAGCTGCCGGTGTACTGGCCGGAGATATTCTGATCCGGGCCGACGGCACCGACCTTTCCGGCATTTCCCTGCAGGAAACCAAAAACATCGTACAGGGGGAAGAGGGGACAACCGTTCGCCTTGCCTTCCTGAGGGATGACAATATCATCGAATACGATGTGGAGCGCAGAGCCTTCACTGTCATTCCTGCGGAGGGCTGGATGCTGGACCATGGGGTCGGCTATATCCGAATTGACAACTTCGATTCTGGCTGCTCCGATGCAGTGATCGCACTGGTGGAACAGCTTCAGGGAGAGGGGGCCACAAGCCTGCTCTTTGATGTGCGCAACAATCCCGGCGGCATGAAGGTGGAGCTGACAGCACTGCTGGACTACCTGCTGCCTGAGGGCGTTATTTTCCATACGGTGGACTTTACCGGATCGGAAGAGCTGGTGGAGTCTGACGCAAGCTGTGTGGACCTGCCCATGGCGGTGCTTGTCAACGCCGACAGCTACAGTGCGGCGGAGTATTTTGCCTGCGCGCTTCAGGAATACGGGGTTGGAACCGTGGTCGGCGAAAAGACCTTTGGAAAAGGCTATTATCAGACGGGAATCATGCTGTCTGATGGCTCCTGCGTAAATCTCTCTGTGGGAAAGTACTATACGCCCCAGGGCAAGAGCCTGATTGATTTGGGCGTGACGCCCGATGTGGAGCTGAGTCTGGATACGGAGCTTGCAGCGCTCCTTGCAAAGCATCAGCTGGAGCCGGAAAACGACCCCCAGCTTCAGGCGGCAATGGACTGCCTGTTGAAATAATCAATTGACAACTTCCGGCTTTGCCGGTGAAAGAAAGGTGTATATCATGGCAAAAGAATACAAGCTTAGTGCTGAGCGCCTCAAGGAACTGGAAGAGGAACTCACTTACCTCAAAACCGTAAAGGACAAAGAAGTTACCGAGCAGATCAAGGTAGCCCGCGGCTACGGCGACCTGTCCGAGAACAGCGAATATGACGAAGCGAAAAACGAGCAGGCAAAGCTGTATGGCCGCATTGCTGAGGTGGAGGAGATCCTCGCCAACGCTGTGCTCATCAATGCCGACGAGGCTGGCAGCGACTATATCGGCCTTGGCTGCACCTTCACCGTCAAGGATCTGGAGTTCGATGAGGAGAGCACCTTTGAGCTGGTAGGCTCCCAGGAAGCAAACCCCATGAAGGGCAGGGTTTCCGATGACGCGCCCTTTGGCCGTGCGCTGGTGGGCGCAAAGGTCGGCGATATCGTGAAGGTGGAGGCGCCGGACGGCGTGATCCAGTACGAAGTCATCAACATTTCTCGTTGAACGGAGGGAAACCATTGGCTGAGCATAGAAATGAAACCGAAAACCTTGGTGAACTGCTGAAGATCCGCAGAGAAAAGCTGACGGCCCTTCAGGAGGCCGGCCGGAATCCCTTTGCGGAAACCAAATATGATGTGGATACCCACGCTGTGGAGATCAATGAAAACTATGATGCGCTGGAGGGCAAGATCGTCTCTGTGGCAGGCCGTCTGATGTCCAAGCGGGGCATGGGCAAGGTCTCCTTCTGCGATTTGCAGGATGAATCCGGCCGTGTTCAGCTCTATGTCCGCCGGGATCTGGTGGGCGAGGAGCCCTACAGCTGGTTCAAAAAGTGCGACATTGGCGATATCGTCGGTGTGAAGGGTGAGGTTTTCAAGACCGAGAAGGGACAGATTTCTGTTCGTGCCGCTGAGGTTACGCTGCTGAGCAAGAACCTCCAGCCCTTGCCCGAGAAGTTCCACGGTCTCACCAATCAGGAGCTTCGCTACCGTCAGCGCTATGTGGATCTGATCGTGAACCCTGAGGTCAAGGATACCTTTGTGAAGCGCAGCCGCATTATGCGGGAGCTCCGGGCATTCCTGGACAGCAAGGGCTTTTTGGAGGTTGAGACTCCCATTCTGACCCCCTTTGAGATCGGCGCATCTGCCCGGCCCTTCTATACCCACCACAATACCCTGGACATTGACATGGTGCTCCGCATTGAGACGGAGCTGTACCTGAAGCGCCTGATCGTTGGCGGCATGGAGCGTGTCTATGAGGTGGGCCGCATCTTCCGGAACGAGGGCATGGACCCCAAGCACAACCCGGAGTTCACCTCCATTGAGCTGTATCAGGCCTATACGGATTTCCGGGGCATGATGGATCTGGTGGAAGAAATGATGAAGACCGTTGCCCAGAACGTACTGGGCACACTGGTGGTTCCCTATCAGGGCAAGGAAATTGATCTGGGCCACTGGGAGCGCCTGACCATGGTGGAGGCGGTCAAGAAGTATTCCGGTGTGGATTTCAATGACTGGAAAACCGACGAGGATGCCATTGCTTGCGCCAAGGAGCACCATGTGGAGCTGCCCGAGGTTCCCACCAGGGGCGCCATTCTGGCGGAGTTCTTCGACGCCTATGTGGAGGAGAACCTGATCCAGCCCACCTTTATCTATGATTATCCTGTGGAGATCAGCCCTCTGGCAAAGCGGAAGCCCGACGATCCCGCTTTCACGGAGCGCTTCGAGTATTTCATCAATGCCACGGAGTTCGGCAATGCCTTCTCCGAGCTGAACGATCCCATCGATCAGAGAGAGCGTATGGAGCGTCAGGTTGCAGAGCGCAAGGCTCTGGATCCCGATTGCCCCGCACAGGTGGATTACGACTTCATCAATGCGCTGGAGTATGGTATGCCTCCCACAGGCGGTTTGGGCTTCGGTGTTGACCGTCTGATGATGCTGCTGACGGACAGCGCATCCATCCGGGATGTACTGCTGTTCCCCACCATGAAGCCTTTGGATTAATATTCATATTGTGATGAAAAGAGGGCTGTGAAGTCGAGGAGAAAGATTCTCTCCTTTTCTTCACAGCCCCGTTGTATGTTTTTGGGGCTGTCTCATTTTG
>JAQXMD010000003.1 GCA_029012465.1 Oscillospiraceae bacterium
CAGGAAACCTGCTCCGTAATCATCAGGTCTACAGTCAGTTCAGAGCTGTCCAGTCCTTCCGTGATCTGCTGGCAGAGAAAATACACCGGATTGGTGGTAGCCAGAACCATACTCCCGGGATAGTCCACCGCCGGAGCAGCGGCACATCCTGAAAGCATTCCCGCCGCCAAAATCAGAACAAGCAGCAGGCAGAGTCTTTTTTTCACAGTTTGACCTCCTAATTGTGTCAATCTAATTTATTATACACCAATCTTTTGTATTTGCAAAGTGCAATTGCACAATTTCCAAAATTTCATTTGTACCCTTTGACAGACAGTGTGTACACGCAGAGCGTGCTGCAAAATCTCCATTTCTGCAACACGCTCAAAGGATTTATTCGTTATCCTCCGGGAAGGAATTCCCGGTGCACCACATGGCATCTGCATCGGATGCATAGCCATGCTGAACATACTCATATAGCACATCCTCATAGCCATGCCAGTACAGCAGTGCACGGCGGGGACGGTCCTCCCCCTCTCTGGCATCAAAGACCTCCTGACTGCTCTTTCCGGCAAGCAGCCGCTGATAGGCCTCCTGCAGATCCTCATAGGAGATGGGAGCCTCACTGAGGCGCATATCATGGCGCTCTCCTACACCCTTTACCGCCAGCAGGGCATTGCATCTGCCCTCCAGCCGATCGGGCCAGTTGTATTGAAAACCATGATCCCCCATGACCACAATGGCTGTCTGGTCATAAACGCCAGCTTCCTTCAGCTTGTTGAGGTAACGGTCCACAATGGTCATGGTACATTCCATGTTTTTGGGATAGCTGCCCTCAGCTTCATCTATGATATTGACATCCTTATCGTAGCAGTAGGGCACATGAGCGCCTTCGATGTGGATAAACCGGAAGCATCTGTCCTCCACCTTCTCGATCGACCTCTGGCCAATGTCCTCATAGAAATCCCTGTTGTTCCAGTCAAAAAGCTCCAGGCCGTCCCCGGGGTCCAGAAGATTGTCAAAGGCGCTCATCCTCACATGGGCCAGCGGCTTCAGCGGATAGGGGGCATATTTGAACCAGACCAGCTTCAATTCCTCTTTCAAAAGCTTTGGAACGCTGGAAAAACAGTAGTCAATGTCCTTTACATTTTCAAATTCATAGATATTGTCACTGTCATACACCAGATCGGTTTCGTATGCACCCATACGGTAGTTCTGCTCCCGGAGCGTCTGGAGCAGCGGCGAAGCGTCCATGGATTTGGTGGTAAAGGAATCAAAATCCTCTGTATTTTCATTCCAGATTCCCGTGAGAATATAGGGAATCGCGTACTTTGTAAAGGGATAGGTGCATACGGTGTTGGGATAGTAGGTGAAATCCTCCAGCGTCTCCCGGAATTGGGGAGAATTCTGCTCCATCATCTCCCGGAAGGTCTGGGAATCCGCCGCATCCACCACCAGAATCACAAGATTTCGGTCTGTGGACATGGTAAACTCCTCATTTTTGGTGGGCATGGCCTGGGACTTTGTCCGGAAGCCGTCATTGGTGATTCCCAGCGTCACCAGCGTCACCAATAGCACCGCTGTGCAGAACACCGAGCCGGCAGAAATGAGCGTTTTCATCCGGCGAAGCTTCAAAAATCTGGTCAGCAGCACAAAGCCGCAGGCTGACAAGAACCACAGCAGGACGGAAACCAGATACTCCTTCCCGTACATGCTCCAGTCGATCTCCGTACCGTCCAGAGTCGGCAGCGATCCGGAAAAGAACATGCCCTGAACCAGCAGGCAGAAATATACAAGAGCCGCCCCAACCAACACCAGCTCATAAAACCGGTCATAGAGCAAATAGCAAAAGGCAAGCCCTCCAAGGCACGCAAAGAGAATCAGCCCAAACAGCTTCAAAA
Organism: Oscillospiraceae bacterium; assembly: GCA_029012465.1. Classification (GTDB taxonomy): domain Bacteria; phylum Bacillota; class Clostridia; order Oscillospirales; family Oscillospiraceae; genus HGM13006. The sequence continues at coordinate 1,881 of JAQXMD010000003.1, forward strand.
GCTGTGGAAACAGAGCAGCGAAGGAGAATTGAAACTCCTCCACATTGGTAAAGTAAAGCTCCAGCGGCGCATACAGCCCAATCAAAAAAGCGAATGCAAGGGCCATAAGGATTCCCGGAAGGAATTTTTGAAAAAACCCACCGGTTTCCCTGCCGGACAGCTTGTCTGTCTTTTGAGTATTCAATGAATTCACCTGCAAATAGCTTTAGATGTCCTATATTATATATGCCCGGTTCTCACAATGCAACCGCTGGAGCAAATAATCTGCCATTTGGGGACAATCCGGGCAAAGGAATCCCCCTTCCCGGTGAAACGGAAAGGGGGATCGATTAAATTTGTCAGCAGCTTGCGTAATAGTTGATGAGGCAGCCTGCCAGAATCACGTCACGTTCTTCTCTGGGCAGATTTTTCATGTTCAGGGTGATTTCCTTTTTGCCATTGGGCTGAATCAGGGTCGCGGTAACGCTCTCCGCATCCCCCTCCAGCGCCTTCCGGATGCCGGGCACATAGACCCGATCCCCGGGCTGAATGCCGAGGCTTTCAATGTCCTCCACCGTAAAGGGCACCATGCCCCAGTTGATGACGTTGGAACGGTAGCGCTTGGTGGCATACTCCAGGCACAGGTTTGCGCAGCCACCCAGCACACGCTGGCAGGATGCGGCCTGTTCTCTGGCGGAGCCGTCGCCGGGCCGCACAGACATCACAACGGAGCCAAACCCAGTGGTCACAGGATCATAGCCCTCCATTTGTTCGGCCACAGAGGCGGGATTCTCACGGCGCTGAAGCTCAACAGCCTGAATGGCCTTTGCCCGGCCCACATACTGGGGGTCCTTGCGGCTCAGGGCGAACTCACTGAGCTTCAGGGGGTTGGAGCGGTAGGAGGAGGTCTCACCGGAGGGAATCAGTTCATCGGTGGTGGTGAGAGGATCATAGATGGCCGAAGCAACCTCCAGCAGCAGGTTTTCAGGCATGGGAATCTGCTGGGGCCAGTCGGCAATGTTGGGGCCAAAGACAAGAGGTTCCTCGGGATTCGCCTTGCCAACTCCGTGGTAAACACGAGCCTGATAAGCGGAATCATCGTAGTGGTAATCCACATAAGCGGGGTCTTCCATAATCTCCGGGTAATCGGAGGCAGCGGTGATGGCACCGCCGTTCAGGGCGGAAACCGCAATGGAACGGGCATCCATCAGGGCCACGAAGCTAACCTGACCGTCGCCGGGCTTACTGCCCTCCCGGTTGGGGAAGTTTCTGGTGGAGTGGCGGATGGAGAACGCACCGTTGGCGGGCACATCGCCTGCGCCGAAGCAGGGACCGCAGAAGGCGGAGCGGAGAGAAACGCCGCTGGCCATAAGCTTCTGGAGGGCGCCGGTTCTTCCCAGTTCCATCATAACTGGCATGGATGCGGGATAGGCAGACAGCCAGAAGGCGTTGCTTCCAAGGGGCTGACCCTTCAGAATCTCAGCAGCACGACTCAGGTTCTGATAGGTGCCGCCCGAGCAGCCGGCGATGACGCCCTGATCCGCATAAAACTTTCCGTTTCTGATCTTTTTCAGCAGGCTTTCAGGGGGATTCTTCAGCTCCAGCTGCTTTTTGGTGCGCTCCTCCACCTGATGGAGCAGGTCCTCCATATTCTCGTTGAAGGTGCGGATGGGCACCGCGCAGGAGGGATGGAAGGGCAGCGCGATCATACACTCCACCTTGTCCAGCTCCACATGGAGAACCCGGTCATAGTATGCGCCGTTCTGGGGATGCATGGGCTTGTAGGCATCCGCTCTGCCGTGTGCAGCCAGATTCTTCTGTACCGTCTCATCGGTCTCCCAGATGGAGCTGAGACAGGAGGTCTCCGTGGTCATAACGTCAATGCCGCTGCGGTAGTCCATGGCCAGAGAAGCAATACCGGGGCCGAAGAACTCCATCACTGCGTTTTTCACTGTACCTGCATTGAAAGTCTTTTCAATGATGGCAAGGGCCACATCCTGAGGGCCGACGCCGGGCCGGGGCTTGCCGGTGAGATAAATGCCCACCACAGGCGGCAGGTCAATGTCATATGTACGGCCAAGAAGCTGCTTGACCAGCTCAGGGCCGCCCTCGCCGATGGCCATGGTGCCGTAAGCGCCATAACGGGTGTGGGAATCGGAGCCGATAATCATCCGTCCGCAGCCGGCATAGCGTTCCCGCATATAGGAATGAATGACCGCCTGATGGGCAGGGACAAACTCGCCGCCGTACTTTTTTGCGGCAGAAAGGCCGAATACATGGTCATCCTCATTGATGGTGCCGCCCACAGCACAAAGGCTGTTGTGGCAGTTGGTGAGCACATAGGGCAGGGGGAACTTCTCCAGTCCGCTTGCCCGGGCAGTCTGAATGATACCAACATAGGTAATATCGTGGGATGCCATAGCATCAAACTTCATTTTCAGGTGCTCCATATTGCCGCTGACGTTGTGAGATGCCATAATGCCATAGGCCATGGTCTTTTCACGGCCGGCAGCTTCCTGAAAGCCTCTTGCAGGGCCTTCCTGTGCAGGCACAAACCCGCCATCACAGTAATATCCGCCCTGAGCATAAAGGGTAATCATGTATTACGCCTCCTGTATGAATCAAATATGCATTTATTCTAGCAAACAACCGCAGCTTTTGCAAGCAAATACAGGATGTTTTTCAGTTTTATGCAATTTCTTTTATACCGAGTTGCATATCCTCGTCATTTTGTGCAAAAGCCCGGATGGAACAGTTCCATCCGGACTTCGTTTTATTATTCTTCTTTATCCTTTGGCTGATCTCCGGAGACAAAACGCTTAATATCCTTCAGGAAGCTCCAGACAATCAGAACCATCACCGCTCCGATTGGAAATGCTGCCACAATACTGACAGACTGGAGGTTGTTCATGGAGCTTTCCGCAAACACCAGTGCAATGGGCAGCAGAATCAGCAGAATGCACCACATGAGCTGAATCAGCCGGTGGGGCTGCTCCCCCTCTCCCAGCCGGTGATAGCTGTAGCAGGAGGCGGTCAGGGCAATGGAGTCAAAGGAGGTGGCATAAAACGCAACCATGGTCACAAGCACCAGCGCCAGCACAAAGGGAGCACATGGCAGGGTGTCAATAATGTCGATAATCAGCCCATAGGCGTCTCCGGTGGCCTCATACTGGGTCAGGAAGTCCGCCGCACCGGAAATCTGCTTGCCCAGAGAGTAGTTGCCCAGAATGATAAAGCTCATTATGGTGGAGCCCACGCCGAACACATAGCCGCCCAGAATGGTCTGGCGAACGGTACGGCCTCTGGAGATGTTGCCGATGAAGAAGGGGCAGGCAACGCACCATACCATCCAGTAGGCCCAATAGTAAATGGTCCAGTTCTGAGGGAAGGAGGTGGTCCGCTCCGGGTCGGTGAAGGTGGCCAGATCAAAGAAGTTCTGAACCATCTTGCCAAGAGCACTGAAGCCGGTCTCGATAATATACCGGGTCTCACCGCCCAGCAGCAGCACAAAGGCCAGCAGGCCAAAGAACATATAGATACAGGCCTTTGCCAGAATGCTGATGCCCTTGAAGCCATGGAGCAGGGAGTATGTATAGATCACGCAGGTGATAATCAGGATCACAATGGTCACAGCGGAACGGTTCAACTCCACATGGAACAGCCGGGTAATGATGCTTGCCATCAGAGGGGTCGCCACACTGAAGGTGGTGGCCGTACCGGCAATCAGCGCGAACACTGCCAAAAGGTCAATGATACGTCCGGCGATGCCGTCGGTGTGCTTGCCCAGAATGGGCCGGCAGGCCTCGGAATACTTCTGACGGTCACGCTTCCGCACATGGAGCATAAAGCCAAAGGCCACCGCCAGCACCAGATAGAAGCCCCAGGGAATCAGGCTCCAGTGGAAGATGGGATACACACTGGACCAGATCTGAATGCTGCCCATCTCGGCAATATGGGGATCGGTGGCATACATAAACCACTCCGAAAAGGAATAGAACAGAATATCCGCGGCAAGGCCGCAGGTAAACATCATACAGCCCCAGGCAAAGAAGGAATACTTGGGCTTCTCGTTCTGCTCTCCCAAAACCACGTTTCCGTATTTGGAAGCCGCAATATAAATGGAAAGCAGAAAAATACCAAGACCGATAATCAGATAATAGGTGCCAAAGGTGTCGCCAAAGAAAAAGCGGATTTTACTGAGCACCTCATTGGACTGTTCAGGCATGAAAAAGAACAGTACACACAGGGCAATGATGCAAGTCAGCGGCACAAGGGTAATCATCCAGTCTATGGACTTGCGTTCATTCTGTTTATTCACGGAAAAGCCCCTCCTTCATGAATTCGTCACATATAAATTTCATTATACAGATTCCTAATGATAATTGCAACCCGGAACCGGCCCAAAATGCAAAAAAAGGGCACCAGAATCCCTTCTGATGCCCTAAATACGCAGGAAAATGCAAAATTACGTTGCAGCGCTGACAATCAGGCTGCCGCCGGAGGCCAGATCATAGGTTCCGGCCTTTGCTGCCACGGCGTGGATCACAACACCGGCAGGTGCGTCGATCTGACGCACATCAAACTCGCCCATGAAGGTGACAGAAGACTGGTTGGTGGCAGTCCATGTGCTGTTTTCATCCATGCCAAGGATGGCACCCTGAATGGCGCCCACCAGATTGGAGTTCGTCAGCTCCACAGTCATTTCACGGTCAGGGTCCTCATGGAGGATGGCACCCTCCAGATCGGAGTTTTTGATATAGGCGTGGATGCCGTAGACACGCTTGCCGCCGGTCTTGGTGGCATTGGGATCGGTGTTGACAATGGAGTGGATCAGAACGCCGTTATCGGGGATGATCTCACTGCTGTCAATGTCCACAATGGCGTTGTGGCTGCGGATGGAAATGGCATCCTTGCCGGTGTTGATGACGCTGTCCTTAATGGTCAGGGTGCCCACCTCGGCAGGCATACCCATGACGCAGTGAATGTGGGCAAAGTAGCTGCCGCAGACCGCGGTGCAGTCATTGAAGGTCATATCACACTCGCCTGCCATGATGCCAGCCTGATCGGCCACGTCAAAGTCACAGCTGTTGAAGAAGTCGTGGCACATGCCGTCAGCATAGGCACCATAGCCGGAGAGAATGGTCTGAACCTTGCAGTTGTTGGCCTCCAGCTTCACATAGCCCTCAGAGCCGTCGGTGGACAGAGCCGCCCAGCCGTCGCCGATGATGGTGGAATCATAGAAGTAGGACTCCGAGTTAGACTGGGTGCAGTGGGCACGGCAGTTGCCCTGAATCTCCAGCGCAGCGGGAGGATGTCCTGCCTCCCCCAGATTTGCCGCTGCCGCACCAAAGGGCGCGCCATGGGCATGGATGTAGCTGTTGTAGACATAGAGCTTGCTGTACTGCTCCGCAGCGGTACAGCAGCGGGATTTGCCCACAGTGAGGACCTTGCAGTTTTTCACAGTCATCTCGGCGTGGTCATTGGCAAACAGACCGGAGCCTTTTCCGCCGAGACCGTTGGAATCGCTGTTCATAAAAATGGTGGAATCCTCAATGGTATAGGTCTGTCCCTCGCCGGAAACGGTGATACCGCCTGCCTCCGGGTCAGCACATTCCACATAAACAGCCTTTGCCTCATGGAGACCGATTTCACCAACCACTTTGGGCTTGCACTTCAGCTCACCCATGGTGAGAACGCCGTTTTCATTCTGGGCAACGGGGGTCTTGGGAGTGTTGAAGCCACCCGGAGGACCGCCAGGACCACCGGGACCGCCAGGGCCACCAGGACCGCCGGGACCACCGGGACCGCCGGGACCACCGGGACCACCGCCCATCATTGCCATCATTTCCTCCAGTGTGGGCATTTTGAAGGGCTCCCGCACCGGCATGTCGTAAGTAATACCCTGAATTTTAGCCATAATATCTTCCTTCTTTCGTATGTTGTTTCAAAAGGACCTTTTCATTATACATGATTTCCAATGGGTTCACAAGACAGATTTCCGAGTTCCTGAGAATTCTGAATGTTCACTTTCTGCCCTTTCCCATCCACTTTTTCTGTTCCGGTCATTGACGGAGGAAAAAATATATCGTAAAATAGCCATGCAACTTAATTTGTATGAGACGTATTCATACCATTCGGAGGGATATTATGTATTATCTTGGTGTTGATTTAGGAGGAACAAATATTGCCTGCGCCGTTGTTACCAAAGAGGGCGACCTTCTGGGGAAATCCTCGATTCCCACTTCCCTGCCCGACGCTCCTGAAGCAATCGCCGGGCGCATTGACCAGTGCTGCCGCCTTGCGGTAGAGGCCACCGGCTGTTCCATGGATGATATCGCCTCCGTGGGGATCGGAACTCCCGGCATTGCCAACTCCGAACAGGGTATTGTGGAATACAGCTGCAATCTGGGCTTCCGGAACACCCCCCTTTCCCATATGGTTCAGGTGCTTCTTCAGAAGCCTGTCTATCTGGAAAACGACGCAAATGCCGCTGCATTGGGTGAGTTTGTGGCCGGCTCCGGCCGTGGAAAGCGTTCTCTGGTGGCCATCACGCTGGGCACCGGCGTAGGCGGCGGCGTGGTCATGAACAACCGGCTCATTACAGGCTTTAACTATGCCGGTGCTGAGATCGGTCACTTTGTCATGGTTCATGGGGGTGAGCCCTGCGGCTGCGGCAGAAGGGGCTGCTTTGAATCCTACTGCTCCGCCACCGCATTGATCCGCCAGACCCGCAGAGCCATGGAAGCCCATCCTGAAAGCCTCATGTGGAGAGACTATCCCACGCTGGAGTCCGTCAATGGACGAACCGCCTTTGACGCCATGCGTCTGGGTGATCCTGCTGCCAAGGCTGTGGTGGACCAGTTCTGTGAGTATCTTGCCTGCGGCCTCACCAGCATCATCAACATCTTCCAGCCGGAGGTGCTCTGTGTGGGCGGCGGCATCTGCAACGAGGGTGAAACCCTTCTTGCCCCTGTCAGGGAGATTTTTGACCGGGAGGACTACGCCCGGGACAGCCTCCACCGCTGCTCCATTGTCCGGGCCACACTGGGCAACGATGCCGGCATCATCGGTGCCGCCCTGCTGCCCCTCTACCGGTAACATTTTTTTCGACTTCTTCATCGAACGCCGCCCCACAAACGGGACGGCGTTTTTTCGTAACCTCTGAATTAAGCTCCAATTCCCAGAGCCTGCATGCCCCATGTGACAAAGGGTACAAACACCAGTGCCGGGAGAAAATTGATGACCTTGATCTTTGTAATGCCGATGAGATTGAAGCCCAGCGCAAGGATCATGAGACTGCCCGCACAGGTCAGCTCCGCAATACAGCTCGCTGACAGCACCGGTGCAAGGAACTGGGCCAAAAGGACGATGCCTCCCTGAAATACCAGTACAAACGCCGCCGAAAACAGCACCCCAATGCCCAGAGTGGCAGAGAGCATGATGGAGGAGATAAAGTCCAGCAGAGATTTGGTAAGAAGCATCTCATTGTCGCCCTTCAAACCGGCATTCAACGAGCCCACAATGGTCATTGCCCCGATGCAGAACAGCAGGCAGGCCGTGATAAAGCCCTGGGAGATCTGGGCTGCCTTCCCTGCTCCGGCAGTCTTTCCGGCCACACGCTCCACGGCGCTGTTCACATGGCCATCCAGATTCAAAAGCTCTCCCACAAGGACGCCAAGCACAATGGAAATAATCAAAATAAGCGTGTTCTCTCCACTGAGGAGACCATTCACGCCGATTGCAATGGTACAAAGACCAATTCCCGTCATCACTGCCCCGGACAGTCTGTCAGGGATTCCCTTTTTACACAAAAGCCCGATGAGACTTCCCACCAGAACCGTAATCGTATTGACAATTACACCAAGCATTATTTTTCCTCCAGCCTGCGGCCCTTGGCCGCTGGTTCATTATACCCTATCTCCGCCTTTACGTCAACCATTTACCGTGTAAAAGTGTCCTCCTTTCTCTCTATATCATTTTTATTATTATATTTCATCGTTATTGTATTGACTACTTAAAATATTTGATGTATAATGCAGACAGTACCAAGAATGGAGGGATTCCAAATGAAAGAAAAATTCAGCGAACAGGGGCGTAATCCCTATGATGGCCTCCGGCCATATTCCGCCCTGACCCATGGAGTCGGTATCGTTCTGGCCCTCCTCGCTCTGGTGGTTCTGGTTCACCTCACCATGAACAAAGACGCAGTCAGCATCACTTCCGTTTCCATCTACGCGGTGAGTATGCTCTGTCTCTACACTGCCAGCACCATTTACCACAGTCTCAACACCGGCGTACAGGGGCGGCTGCTCCTCCGAAAGCTGGATCATGTGATGATCTATTTTCTCATTGCCGGCACCTATACTCCCATTTGCACCCTGTCCTTAGGGGGCACCCTTTCCGGTCGGGTCATGCTGATCGTGATCTGGACCATGGCCTTTCTTGGCAGCGCCTTTACCCTGTTCTGGATCAAAATGCCCCGGGCGCTGACCTCTGTGATCTATCTGGTCATGGGCTGGGTTGCCATCTTCGCCATCTATCCTCTTCACGCAGTCATGTCCAGCAGCAGCTTCGCTCTGCTTTTGATTGGCGGTGTGCTGTACTCCATCGGCGGTGTGCTTTATGCCCTGAAGTGGCCCGGACGGAATAATCCCTATTTTGGCTGCCACGAAATTTTTCACGTTTTCATTGTGCTGGGCAGCATTGCCCACTTCCTGATGATCTATCAGATTGTCTCCTGAATACACGCTTCATACAAAATGGCTGCCTCACTTTTCCCTGTGAGGCAGCCATTTTCATATCTTTATCTGTCATAGATTAATGCCGCGGCAGTCATAGTAGTCATCCGGAAGGGCGTCCACGAGCTCCACAAGGATGTTGTTAAAGCCGCCGGAAATAACCACCACGGGGGTGTTTACAGTCTCCATCTGTTTCCCGGGAAGCACCTCCAGCATCACATGCACCACAGTGCCCTTTCCAGAGTCTGACTGCACAAGCAGATTGCCTCCATGGGCCTGAACAATCCCACGAGCCACCACCAGGCCCAATCCGGAACCCCACTGAGGAGCGGAAATCAGCTCTGTACGTTCCATTCGACGGAAAACCTTCCCCATATCCTGCGGGGAGATCCCACATCCGTTATCCTTCAGAATAATATGAATACAGCCGGATGCTGCCTTTTTCAGCCGCAGCTCCAGCTCTCCTCCGGCTTTGGTAAATTTCAGGCTGTTGGATACCAGGTTGAGAATCACCCGTTTCATCTGTGCCTGATCGATCATACAGCCATAATCTCCCGTTTTGGGCCGGGAAATCTTTACCTTGAGCTTTCTGCCAGCAGCCTCCACATAGGGCGTCAGTTCTTCCCCCAGATCCTCCAGCCATGCGCAAACGAAGGTCGGTCGAAGATTCAGGTGGATCGCAGTATCCATCCTTGCAGCTGTCATTAGATTCTGTTCCAGCCGTATGATTTTATACAGGCTCCGGTTCACCTGAGAGGCCATTCTGAGATTCCGTTCCGTTTCCTCCATTTCCGGCAGGATCTTTGGGATCACCGCCTGAATGGTGGTCAGAGGACCTTCCAGCTCTTCCCCGATTGCCCGAAGCACATTGGCAGGAGACTGCCCCTGAAGCCTGATCTGCACAAGCGTCAGTTCCTGACGTCCGGAAATCAAAAACTCAGCATCGTTCCCGGCGAATTTTCCGGAGAAATACACACTTCCCGTACCGTTATATCCCCGGAAATGCGGCGTCTCATCCCCAAAAACCAAATCGCAGGGATCACCCTCATGAATGGTCGGAAACAGTTTCCCCACAGCAGGGCTGGCCGCAACCATGATTTCTCCCTGAAACAGCAGTTTCAAATCATCCTCCTGCTGAATCCAATGGCGTGCCCATTCAAGATATTCCTGATGCAAGGCTGTCCCTCCTTCTTCAGCTGACTGTTCCCCTATATCCTTTGCAGTTTTGTCGGGAACATTGAATGCAATATCTGGAATCATACGGTTCAGTGTTCATAATACCCTAAACTACACCAAAATGCAACGACAGATTCCCAGTTTTTTCGACAATCCTTCATAATCCATACTGTTCATTCTGGGAGCCGCTGCAATGCAATCTATGTGAGGACCATGTCCCAGGTGACGATGTAAAAAACTGCCAGGGTCCGGGGACCCTGACAGTTTGCGTTCATTCCATTACTCCAGCATGTGCTGGCCAGTGTACAGCTCGTAATATCTGCCGCCCTTGGCAAGCAGCTCACGATGGTTGCCGAACTCGATGATCTCGCCTGCCTCGATGACCGCGATCTTATCGGAGTTACGAACGGTGGAAAGACGGTGGGCAATGACAAACACGGTTCTGCCCTCCATCAGGCCGTCCAGGCCCTTCTCGATTTCCTTTTCGGTACGGGTGTCGATAGAGGAGGTTGCTTCATCCATAATCAGCACAGGGGGCTTCGCCACTGCCGCACGAGCAATGTTCAGAAGCTGGCGCTGACCCTGAGACAGGCTTCCGCCGTCACCGGTGATATAGGTATTAAAGCCGTCAGGCAAAGACGTAATAAAGTTGTAGGCATTGGCCGTTTTCGCTGCCTGAATGCACTCCTCATCGGTGGCATTGAGCCGTCCATAGCGGATGTTCTCCATTATGGTGCCGCTGAACAAATGGGTATCCTGGAGGATCACCACCAAAGAGCGGCGAAGATCATCCTTCCGGATGTCCTTCACGTCAATGCCATCATAGAGGATACGGCCCTCCTGAACATCGTAGAAGCGGTTGATGAGGTTGGTAATGGTGGTCTTGCCGGCGCCGGTGGAGCCAACAAAGGCAATTTTCTGGCCCGGCAGCGCCTCCACGGAAACGCCCTTCAAAACAGGCTTGCCCTCCACATAGTGGAAATGGATATCCTCAACCTGCACATGGCCCTTCAGGGGAACCAGCTGTCCATCGGGGGTCTTCCATGCCTCGCCCTTGTTGGTGATCCAGGAATCCGTTTCCTTCCCGTTTTCATCCACAGGAACCATAACGACCTTGCCCTCGTCTACCTCAGGCTCAGAATCCATGACCGCAAAGATCCGCTCCGCACCTGCAACAGCAGACAGCAGGGTAACGATCTGGTTGGAAACCTGGTTGATGGGCTGTGCCACCTGCTTCGTATAGGTCAGGAACACGCCAAGGGAGCCGATGGTAAATACCGCGCCGCCAAACTGCACATGATTCAGAACAAACAGACCGCCGATCACAGCTGTAATTGCATAGCAGATACCCATAACCTGGTTCAGGATCGGCATGATAATCATACCGATATAGGTCGCCTGCATGGCGTTGTCACGGTAGGTGATATTCTTTCTGGTGAATTCCTCGGTGATCTCCCGCTCATAGTTGAAGGCCTTGACAACCTTGATACCCTCAACCATTTCCTCCACATAGGCGTTGACCTGGCCCAGAGCCTTCTGCTGCTTCTTATAGAGGACCTTGGACTTCTTGCTGATCTTCCGGACGATGGTATAGTCCACAACCAGCACAGCCAGCGTAATGAGGAACAGCACCCAGTTCAGATAGATCATCATGGCCACGGTGCCCACAAAGGTGAGGATGGAGGAGATGAACATGGTGACAGTCTGCTCCATGGCCATCTGAACGTTATCGGCATCATTGGTAAAGCGGGACATAATCTCGCCGTTTCCGTTGGCGTCATAATAGGAGATGGGCATCTCCTGAAGCTTTTCAAACAGATCCTTACGAAGCTTGTTGATGGCCTTCTGGCTCAGGAAGCTCATAAGAATGCCCTGTCCATAGGAAGCAGCCGAGCCAAACAGGTAGATTCCCAGCAGGATCAGCAACTGTTTTCCCAACTGAAGCCAACAGCTGGAGTGCCAGGACTCGCCGATATAGGGAATAATATAGTCATCGATCAGGGGCTTCAGGAAGTAGCTGGCAGCCAGATTGGTTCCGGTGGAAATGCCCATCATGACCAGAACCGCCACCAGCAGCAGCTTATTGCTGACCACATAGTGCAGCAGACGGATCAGGGTACCCTTGGTATCCTTGGGCTTCCGGAAGTCCTTACCTGAACCGGGGCCTCGCTGCCCTCTCATGGAGCCGGTATAGCTGCCCTCCTCATCATCGTCCTCTTCTTCGGTTTTCTTCTTACCCTTGGTATCCACTTCCGGGGCAGTATCCTTTTTCTTACTCATTCGAGGCCACCCCCTTCCTGCTGAGATGCGTAGATTTCCTGATATACCTTGCAGCGTTCCATCAGTTCCTCATGGGTGCCCATGTCATTGAGCTTGCCCTTTTCCAGAACGATAATCTGGTCAGCATACTGAACAGAGGAGATACGCTGCGCAACCAGAAGAACGGTGGTATTCTTGTACTTATTGTAGAAGGTCTCGCGGATCTTCCCCTCCGTCGCGGAGTCAACCGCAGAGGTGGAGTCATCGAGAATCAGAATAGAAGGCTCCTTCAGCATGGCACGGCCAATGCACAGACGCTGCTTCTGGCCGCCGGACACGTTGACGCCGCCCTGATCGATGCCGGTATCCAGTCCCTCAGGGAACCGGGAGATAAACTCATAGGCCTGAGAGTCCTTTGTGGCAGCAAGGAGGGTCTCATCATCGGCATCCGGTGCGCCCCACTGGAGGTTTGACCGAATGTTGCCGGTAAAGAGCACATTGTTCTGGAGCACCATACCGATGTGCTTTCTGAGATGGCGAAGATTGTAGTCCTTCACATTCTTTCCGTCCACATAGACGTTGCCGGAGGTGGTGTCATAGAATCTGGGAATCAGACTGATCATAGAGGTCTTGCCAACGCCGGTGGCGCCCACAATGGCCACGAAGGAGCCGGCGGGAATGTGGAAGCTCACATCGTCCAGCACAAGGCCCTTACGGTCAGACTGGGGATACTTGAAGGAGACATGGTCAAAGGTGATCTCACCGCGGATGGGTGCATCCTCCTGGCCCTCCTCCTGATTGTCCTGAATGTCGGGCACATGGTTGAGCACCTCGCAGACACGGTTGCCGCAGGCCCGGGCACGGGTCATGCCCATCAGCACCATGGAGAACATCATGACGCTCATGAGAATGTGGTTGATGTAGGTCACAAAGCTCAAAAGCTGACCGGAGGGCATAGACCCGGTTCCCACCATATGTCCGCCAAACCAGTAAATTGCAAGGGTCGTAAGGTACAGCACGATTCTGGTGGCAGGCTCCATAATGCTCAGCCGGATGGTGGCGGAAATGGAGGTATGCATCAGATCATCGTTGGCCTTCTTGAACTTTTCATTTTCATGGGACATGCGGACAAAGCTCTTGACAACCCGAATGGCGATCAGGTTTTCCTGAACGGAGGCATTGAGGTTGTCGATCTTCGTCTGCATCACCTGGAAAAGATAGGTGGTAAAGTGTACGATGGTCAGCACAACAGCCAGCAGCGTGGGAATTGCCACCAGGAAGGTCATGCTCAGCTTCCAGTTCATCTTCAGGCAGATCACCAGAGATACAATCAGAAGAGAGGGTGCGCGGATCAGCACACGGGTCAGCTCCATGGCAGTCTGCTGAAGCTGCTTGACATCTGTGGTGCAGCGGGTGACAAGAGATGCTGTAGAAAATTTATCTACATCAGCAAAGGAGAAGGTCTGAACCTTCTCGAACAGTGCCTGTCTGAGGTTGAAGCCGAAGCCCTGAGAGGCTTTGGCGGAGAACTTCGCGGAATACACGCCGGTGATAATGCCGAGGATGGAGATGATGGCCATAATAATGCCCATCAAAAGCATATAGGGCACATCGCCGTTGGCAACACCCACGTCAACAATTCTGCCCATAAAGTAAGGCAGAAGCAGCTCCGCAACGGACTCCCCTATGACAGTCACAGGTGCGAGGATGAAGTACTTTCTGTATTCCCGAATGTACCCCATCAGTTGTTTGAACATATACGGATTCCCTCCTAACTTTTCATTTCTCCGGATACAACCCTTTCGAGATTATCGATCATCCGGAGGTATAGCCCGGAAATCTGAGAAAGCTCCGCCGGACTGAACCCCTGATACATCCCGTGATCCAGAGTCTGAAATACCTGATCGATGAGCTGGGAAGCCTTGAGCCCCTTTTCCGTAATGGTGATGGGCTTACAGCGAAGATCCGACTCATTTGACAGCTTTTTGATATAGCCGTCCCGCTCCATGGACTTCAGCGAAACCGTCACTGTGGCCGGAGACACCTTCAGCCGCTTTGCCAGCTCCTTCTGAGAGGAGATAGTACCATCCGGCTGCTGTGACAGAATGGACAGAATAACCGGCTGACCAATGTTGTACAGTCCCTTCTGCTGGAGAAGGCTGTCAACCGCCATCTTGTGTTTTCGCTTCAACGCATGGAACAGCGCCTCAGGACTTCCGTCTTTAAAGCAAACGCCCAACTCTGATCCCCCTTTCATGATGCAAAG
>JAQXMD010000004.1 GCA_029012465.1 Oscillospiraceae bacterium
CGGTTCCGGAAGTACATCTCCGGAAAGCTGAACGTGGGCAACTGCAGCGGCCCTCCCAGAAGCGGCATTTCCGACCTCAGACAGGTACACAACGACATCAGCATCATTCAGACGGTACAGGATACCGTTCCCGCACCGGAATCCTACGAAAAGCTGGATGAGGCGCACACCTATTCTCCCGGCTGCGCCGAGTTTGAAGATATCTACATCTATCCTGCCTCCAAGGGCTTTGGTGATCCAATCTATTGATACAAAAAGGGAAGGGCAGTGCCGAAATGGCACTGCCCGTTGTTCTAAAAAACTGAAATTATGCTTCCCTTCTTCTGCATGCATTGTGCAGCGGGAGGTAGAAACCGGGGGTTTGTCCGTCGTACTTTTTGAAGGCTCTGGTCATACTCAGCGGGGAGGCGTAGCCCATGTGGGCAGAGACATTCTTCACGCTGTCTCCCTGTTTCAGCAGCTCCCGGGCGGCCTGAACCCGAAGATGATGCACATAGTCCATGACGCCCCAGCCCCGAAGCTGCCGGAATACCCGGGACATATGCACAGAGGAAATGCCGATCCGTTCTGCCAGCATGCTGACACTGAGCTGCGGATTCTGGTACTCCTTTTGGATCAGCGCCTCCAGCTCGCTGATCCATTTAGGCTGGGCTTGACTGATCTTCCCGGTATGCACTGCTTCCAGTACCCGAATGGCCTGTTCGGCCCTGCTTTGCAGGTCTGTCAGGGTTGCGGCGTGGAGCAGAGCTGCCAGCGCCTCATTGAGCTGCTTCCATTCGGGGCCTTCCCGGGGGACATCCAGCATCATCTCCGTGAGGGTGTCCGTCAGAGGGTTGACCAGCCGGTAATACTGGCCCCGGATGACGGCCGCTCCGGGCCGCTCCGTTTCAAACAGAACCGTGAAGAACTGATTCAGGTGTTCCGATGCCTCGTCATAATGGTTGGTGCGAATGGCATAGACCAACTGCTTTTCCATGGAATGCTGCGCACCGGAGTCCTTGAAGCGATAGGCGATTTTGTCATAATACAGGATCGGTGTGTCGTCCATTGTAAAATGCCGGTAATCTCGCAGCTCCTGGAGGCCGCGGTATGCAGCGCACATCTGGGATATGTCACATAATGTGGTGCTGATGCCGATGCAGAAGGGCGGACAGTTTTCCAGCTCCAGCTTTTCCAAAAGGGTTCTTGCGCAGGCTTCCAGCCCCAGATCAGTGGTATCCGTGTTCACAATACAGTACAGCGAGTCGATGTCACGGGTAAACAGTGTTCTGACATGTTCGCCGGACAACTGCTCCAAAAGTGCGACTGCCAGATGATGCGCTTCATAGATTTCGTCCATGTGCGTTACCGTAATGCCGGGCAGCAGGGACAGATGAAGAACCACAAAGTATTCTCCACAGGGCGAAAACCCGGTGGATTCCAAAGCCTCCAGAATACAGCCCACATTATACGGAAAGCTGTGGAGCAGAGACAGAACGATCCGTTCCGTCTCCCGCTGCCGCAGGAGCAGCTCCAATTCCGCAATCCGTTCCTCCTGGGACATGAGAACACCTCCGTCAACCGATCACATGCTGTTGATGTTATTTTAGTTAATTAAAAAAGACCTGTAAAGCGGCCCCATTGGTTTTGAGAAGTCCCCGTGGAATTGAATAGTGGCCCCCAACCGGTTCGGTTGGGGGCCACTGTTATTATGCCGGATCAAATGCTCAAATGGCGTCAGAAATCAGCCAAAGGAACGAGCCTGGAAACGAGCGTATGCGTCGTTATAGGTCTCAAGAATCTCGTCCAGATGCAAGGTGTCCTTCAGGTAAGCCTGGAACTCCTTGATGGCTGCATCGCTCAGGTCGCCGCCGTTGAAGATCACGGTGTTGATCCATTCCTCGGTATAGGTCTTGAGGTCAGACTTGAAAACGGAAATGGCATCCTGCTCTTCCTGGGTCAGAGACAGACCATCCACATTTACGGTGGCGGAGGAGCCGGTGTAAGCGGAAGCCCAGATTTCAGGAGCGGACTTCTGGTTGTCGTCCCATGCAGTCATGGTACGGGCTGCATTGCCAAGACCGGGGACACCGGGGTTGCAGAAGTAGCCCAGAGCTGCGTTGGTGGGAATGCCGTCGGGGTTGTTCATGACTATGTCGGTGAGGCAGGGGTTGCCGTCAGCGTCAAGCTCATAGGAAACGCCTTCAATACCATAGATGGAGAGGACGGAACCGGGTTTGGTGTACAGATAGTCAAAGGCCTTCAGAACAACGCTGGGGTCCTCGCAGTTGGTGGAAATGCTGACGTTGCCGCCGCCGCTGTTGGCGCCGCTGATATGGGTCGGGATTGCGCCAAACTCAGAGGGCTCGCCCAGAGCAGCCATGGGAACCAAGTTGATCTTTGCCTGCTCCTCTTCGGGAAGCAGAACGATGTAGGAAGGAACGTTGGTGACGGAGTCGCCCTCAATGCCGATGCCGCCGGAGGCGAACAGATCGGAGGCGGACTTGTCGGTCATGTTGGAGGTGAGGAACAGACCTTCACCTGCCAGCTTCTGCAGGAATGCCAGGTACTCAAAATAGTAGTCCTGCATGAATGCACACTGAATGGTGCCCTGATCGTCCAGATAGTAGTTGACGGGGCCGAAGGCGTTCCAGATACCCTCTGCCTTGGGGCCGATGGTGCTGTCGTTTGCACGGATCATCTGGTAGAAGCCGATATCTGCGCCAAACTCAGAGGAGAAGGCCTTCAGCGTCTCTTCCAGCTCATCGGGGGTGGTGGGGATTTCCATGTTCAGCTCATCCAGCCAGTCCTGGCGAATCCACAGGCCGTCTACGATGGGATCGGGCTCCGCGGTCAGAGAATACATTGCACCCATTTCGCCATCATCGGTCAGGCAGCTTTTCAGCGTATAATCGTCCATGGTCAGATACTTGGTGTAGTGGGGAGCAGCTTCCTCAATCAGGGGAGCGATATCAATGATCTGCTCGTCACGGATTGCAGCGGGCAGACCGCCGTTGTAGACGCTGCCGATGTTCATGACAACATCGGGAAGATCGCCGGCTGCACAGAGCAGGTTGACGTTTTCGGTCCATGCCAGGTTTGCAACCTCCTGGAGGGTCCAGGTGGTGTTGGTTGCTTCGCCAAGTGCAGTCCAGAATTCAGATGTGCCCCAGCCTTCCGGGAAGAAACCCTGGAACCATGCGGCATACTGGAACAGAACGGTGATCTCGGTGGTTTCCTCGCAGGCGTAATATGCCTCTGGGCCGAGAACCTCTTCCTCCTCTTCTACTGCGGAAGCCTCTTCCTCAGCAGCGGAGGCGGCGGGCTCTTCCACCTCGACTTCGGCGGGAGCCTCTTCTTCATCCGGAACAGACTCTGCAACAGGTGCAGAATCGACTGCTTCAGCGGATGCGTCCGGAGCGCTTGCGGAACCGCCGCAGCCTGCGAACATTGTGAGCATCATGGCTGCCACGATCAATAGCGCCAATAACGATTTCTTTTTCATGTGAGTAACCTCCTTAACGTTGCGCTTCTTGCTGATAGGATTGCTGCATATCGGAAAGCTGACAATGGTATCACAAACAGATGCGAATATCTGGGAGGATGGCCGGCCTTCCGAATGCTGGAATGAGAACAATCGAAACATTCGATGGTTTCATTTCTGCTGTCAAACATGAGAAACTGCGCTGGGAATCTGCCGGGACATTACGCTGCCATCATGGGGATGACGCCTGGTCCTGTGGCAATCATCCACGGTTATGTGGCAGAACGGGAACGAAGGGGGACACGGATCCCGCTTCGTTCCGATTGAACGTAAGGTTATGCCTCAAAGGGGCTCTTTGCGGGCTTGTCGCCCACCTGAACTGCGGGATCATTGGAAGCTACGCAGTACCAGGTTTCGCCGCCTTCCTTGTAGTACATGGTGTTGCAGTCAGCGCCGAAGGTCTTGGGCATATCAAAGACAAAGAGATAGTGTGCGCCAACCAGCTCGATCCAGATGTTCTTGCCGGAGCCAATCTCCTTGATCTCCACATCACCCAGAGACATCTGGAAGGGATCGGGATTGCCGCCGTTCAGCAGCGTGACAACGATACGAACATCGTTGCCCTGCTCGGTGATGTCGAACCCCATCATGGGATTGTCCTTGGGCTCAGCAACCCGCTGCATGGGAACCAGATCGAGGCTCTTGCCGAAGGGGGGCATGTACATCAGGACTCTGTTTTTCAGGAGCTTCTGCTGCAGGGCGATCATAGCCCAGCAGATGGAGTGACCCTCAAACTCGATGGGTTCGCCGGACTCCACGAAATCGTTGAAGTAATCCTGAAGCCGCATGGCACGCTCGTCGGGCCACATGGTCTTGAAGCGCAGGGAGTTGCGCTTGATGGACTCGGGATCGGTGGGGAACCGGGGAGGGGCGCTGGGCTTGCCGCCGCCGGGACCACCAGGACCACCAGGGCCACCGGGACCACCGGGACCGCCAGCGGGACGACCGCCACCAGGACCACCGGGGCCACCTTCTGCTACATAACCAAGGTCAGCTGCAACCTCGTTAAAGTTGAATCTTTTGATTTCAGACATCGGTTTTTCCTCCTGTTCGGGTCAGTTTGTCATTCTCGACAGCTTCATTATTCCTAAAAGATCCCCGCCCGTCAAGAGGGGACAAAATCATGACAATGGAGGAAAGCGGCTCTTTTGTGGAAATTGAGAAACAGCCGCATGTTTTGATTAAGGCCGGATTTTTTGCAGAATCTACACACAGTGAAACTGAAAAAACGATGAATTATTGAAAAATGTGTGATATAATTTCTATGGAACCTTTGAATCAATGTATCCTGTGGATTTATGCTGCATTTCAACGGATTTGCGGCCTGGTTCGGGTGGAAAACCTGCAGGGGATACCGCACCGGTGAATCAGAGTGTTCCCACAGAAATTCTGCACTGGAGGTGGCGTCATGCTGGAACAGTGGTGTGGAGATTCTTCGGGGATCCGCCCGATCATCTTAGCCGGAAAATGGATGGAACTGAAGCAGCCGGAGTGCCTGTATGGTGTGATCAGCGCTCTGTTGTTTCGCTCGTCGGAGATGGGCAATGACATCGCGGAGGAACTGTCCTCTCTGGGGATTGACCTTCCGGACAAGCCCTTCCGGGTTGCGTATTTTTCCCTGGATGATGACCGGCTTCAGTCCCTGTCCGGGAAAGACCGGCACAACTGCCGCCTGAATATGTACGACGCCCTGCGGGACACCCTCATTCGCTTCTCGCCGGAGGACAGCTACAGCATCCATGTGCTGCTGCTTGGACAGCTCATCAGCGTTTTCTATGACGAGGAAACGGACCTTTTCGTTGACATCTGCAAAGAAGCCGTGGCCCATGCGGAAAAGGAGCTGGATTTCTCCGCACATGCCTCCATCAGCACCCAACAGAACTCCGTTGAAAATGTGGATGCTGCCTGCCGTTTGGTGCGGGATTTTGAGAACAGCCGGACCTTCTACGCGGATTTTGTGGGGCAGGTGTTCGACATCCCTGCGGATGCCATGATCCGGATGGTGGACCATGACCAGCGGACTCGGTTTGAGCAGACCTTTTTCCAGACAGCGGAGCATGTCTGCGGCAGCGTCCGGGCCAAGGACTGCGAGCTGGTGACCCAGTATCTTCGGGAGCAGCTTTTGAAGATTGCGGAGAACTGTCTGGGCATGCCCTATCCCACAACCCTGAATCTCACCATTAACCGGTTTGTGTCGCTGCTGCAGTACCGTCTGGCGGAGCAGGAGCTGGCTGACTGGCGCTATCTGGCCCAGATGGATTTCAGCCGGGACCTGATCTCCTGTGCCAATCTGGAGCAGTATCTGGATCATAGCCGGGTCATCGCTGAAGCGTTGGTTGAGCACTACTGCAAGCGGACAGCGAATCAGCACGACAAACTGATGCACAGCATTTATGACTTTGTGGAACAGAATGCAACGGATGTGAATATGGGGCTGTCCGTTGTTGCAAGGGAATTCAAGATTAAGCCCCGGGAAGCCGCTGAGTCCTTCCGGCAGTATTTTGGAGAAAGCGTCAATGATGTGATGCATCGGGCAAGAGTCAGACAGGCAAAGGAAATGCTGCTGACCACAGATATGCCTGTGCAGGAAATTGCGGAGGCGGTGGGCTATTGCAGCCTTGCCACCATGTACCGGGCGTTTACCAAGCTGGAGGGCGTTGCCCCCGGCAAGCTCAGGCAGGGAAAGGGCATCGGCTGATCCTTCCCTTTTTCCGGCGCTGCCGGACATGGAAACCTACAGGGTGCGCTGCGAATTTCGGTTTGCAGCGTGCCCTTTTTCAGTTCAGCGCCTCCGGAATTCTGGATAGAATCCCGACCAGCTTCTCCCCTTCCTCCGTCAGCACATATTCCACACAGGGGGGAAAGCAGGTGTGCCTGATCTGGCAGAGAAGGCTCATGTCGCAAAGCTCCTGCAGCTGCGCTGCAAGCACGCTCCGGGACATGCCCTCCAGCTGCTGCTGGAGACAGCCGAACCGGGTGGGTTCATGCAGCAGCGTCATGATCGAAAGCATCCACCGGCTGGAAAGGACCCGCGAGGATACAGAGAAATCTGGCAGGGGACAGGACGGGGCCTGATTCTGCCGGGAATCCGTTTCCCACTGATGCAGCTCACTGAGGATGGGGCGCAGCCGTTTTCCCTCCTCGGTCAATTCGTATTCCACGATCTGCGGCGGACTGGTGGAGACCACCCGGCGAACCACCATGTTGTCTGTCTCCATCTGGCGGAGCTGGCGGGTCAGGACGTTGGGGGCTGCCACTGGCAGACTGTGAATGAGATTCTTCCAGCGGACTACCCCGCTGCCCATGGTGTACATCAGCTCAAGCTTCCATTTTCCGCTGACCCGCGTCAGGGGCGTCCCGATGCATTGGGCGGGGATTGACATAAAATCCGCCTCCTTTCCTGCTTATTATACTGAAAAAAGACTGGTTTGCCGTTTTTCAATACTCGCGCATTCTTTTCAAAAGTGTAAAAAAGTTCGGAAAACAGGTCGTTTTTGGGGAAACAGCCCATTGTCATCTAAATGTGTGCTCTTGACTTTCCCCGCAATCTTGGTAAATTGAAAACAGCAAGGGCGGCACAACAGGTGCTGCCGCAAAAGAATCAAAGGAGGAATTCCGCTTGAGCAAACAGTATACGGCGCAGGAGATGGCAGATCGCTGCCTGATTATCCGCGAGGTTCAGAACGTTGTAGGTAAAGTCGCTCACTGCGATATGCTTTCTGACTATGATCTGGCATATGGCTTCTGGAGCAAATCTGAGGATGTATGCCTTGGATTCAACAACGGTTATTTCAAGGGCCAGGCTGCTGTAAAGGCTTATTATCAGCAGAAGCTGGACAATGCAAAACTCCTGACCAAACGCGTCATGGAGAAGTGGGCTGACCACAAGGACGTCGTCGGCAAGACCGAGGCAGAAATGTTCGGCGCAGGCTATGTCAAGGGCACTGATATGCATACCCCC
>JAQXMD010000005.1 GCA_029012465.1 Oscillospiraceae bacterium
CATCGAAAAGGGTTCCAAGCTGGTTTATGACATAAAATCCAGTGTCCGTCTGGTTCGGGCCAGCGACTATCCCATCGGCGGTTATAAGTACCTCCAGGGCTTTGTCAGCGGTCTCCACGCAGGCGATTACGATATTACACATATCTTCATCGACAGCCTTTACAAGATCTCTGTCTGCGACGATTCCGCAGAAACTGTGGCTTTCCTGGAATGGTGCGATACCTTCGGTAAGGAGAACCACATTGACTTCACCATTTCCATCTCCGCAGACGCTGAGTCCGCTCCCGATGGCGTGAAGAAGTTCTTCTGATTTTAAGGTCTGCCGCCCGGTGTTTTCCGGGCGGCATTTTTTGTCGAACCCAGGTATATATTGCCAAATTACACGAGGTTATCATGTTCCAGAATATACTCACTCCGGAGCGGGAGCTGCCCCCGGACTGCGGCTTTTCCGTCTACGGTCCAGGACATCTGACCATGCTGGGAATCATCGGGCTGGTGCTGATCTGTCTCTGGCTGTTTCTCCGGCACAGGCCCCGCTGGTACGCCGGTGGGCTTTACCGAATTTTTTCTGTTTGTCTGATCCTTCTGGAGCTGTTCAAGGATCTGACCCTGGGGCTGATGGGTACATTCTCCATGGGCTATCTGCCCCTGCACCTTTGCTCCATCGCCATGTTCATCTGTCTCCGTTATGCCTTTCATCCGGACAGTCCTTTTGCCGGTCAGCTTCTCTACAGCGTATGCCTGCCCGGAGCCCTCTGCGGGCTGCTGTTTCCCAACTGGACCCATTTTCCCCTGCTGCACTTTCAGTCCATGACCAGCTTTCTCTTCCACGGAATTCTCGTGTGGCTTTCTGCACTGCCAGTGATGCGAAAAGAGATCCGACCGGGCATTTCCAGAGTGCCCGGGTGTTTGGGCTTTCTCATTGCCCTTGCGGTGCCGGTTTATGGTCTCAACAGGCTGCTGGGAACCAACTACATGTTTCTCAATCACGCCTCCGCCGGGTCTCCTCTGGAGCTTTTGACCGCCCTTCCCGGAACCGTCGGATATCTGACGGGATATGTGCTTCTGGCAGCGGCCGTGATTTTCTTCATGAACCTGCCGTTCTCCCTGTGGAGATTCTTTCGGCGCAAATGTCCGTGAAATCCTGGAGCTTTTCCATTCAAACAAAAATTGCAACAGAAAAATGCATAAATTTAGCGTAATAAAGCATTTGCAAATGATACTTTTCGTGATACAATACAAGTGCAGAGAATTACGCTGTTTTGTGAATCGCACACCAGCGCATTACTGTGAAAAGGAGGAACCCCATTATGCCCAACACAAAAACCATAGTTCCTTACACTGGCACCCCCGAACAGGAGGAAAAGCTGAAGGCAGTCATTGCCCAGTACAAGGACGTTCCTGGTGGTACCATGCCTGTTATGCAGCAGGCACAGGAAATCTTCGGTTATCTGCCCGAAGAGGTACAGATCATGATCGCTGAGGGTCTCGACATCCCTCTGGAGGAAGTCTACGGCATCAGCACCTTCTATTCCCTCTATGACCTGAATCCCAAGGGTCAGTACAAGATCACCGTATGTCTCGGCACCGCCTGCTATGTCAAAGGCTCTCAGGCAGTTCTGGACAAGATCGTCGCCCGCCTCGGCTGCCCCGTAGGTTCCATCACCGCCGACGGCAAGTACTCCGTTGACGCAAACCGCTGTGTCGGTGCCTGCGGCCTTGCTCCCGTCATGATGGTCAACGACGATGTTTACGGACGTATGACTCCCGATCAGGTAGACGACGTTCTGGCAAAGTACAAGTAATGAAATGAAGGAATTAAGCCTGAACATTCTGGATGTGGCGAAGAATTCCGTCACCGCCGGAGCCACCCTCATCGGCATCACTGTGGAGGAGACCCCTGAAAGGCTCTCCATCACCATTACCGACAACGGCTGCGGTATGACGCCGGAATTCGTTTCCAGAGTCACCGATCCCTTTACCACCACCCGCACCACCCGAAAGGTGGGGCTTGGCCTTCCTCTGATGAAGATGGAGGCCCAGATGGCCGGTGGTGATCTGACCATTGAAAGTCAGGTGGGCGTCGGAACGACGGTTGTCACTTGGTTCGATCCCCGAAACATTGACATGCCACCTCTGGGCGATGTGACATCCACGATTGTTACGCTGATTCAGGGCAGTCCCGACATCGATTTTGTGTATACCCACCGAAAAAACGGTGAGGACTACACACTCGATACCCGTGAAATCCGCGAAATTATGGGTGGTATTCCCCTCTGTGAGCCTGAAATTCTGGCTTGGCTCACCGATTATCTTTCTGAAAACGAAACCATCATAGAAGGGAAGCGTTAATCAATGAAATCTCTCGAAGAACTGAAAGCACTCCGCGAAAGCATGCAGGCCAAGATGAACCTTCGCAAGGATGACGCTGAAACGATCCGCGTTGTGGTAGGCATGGCAACCTGCGGCATCGCAGCAGGCGCCCGTCCCGTACTGAACGCCTTTGTAGAAGAGGTCGGCAAGCGCGGCCTTGACAACGTTCAGGTCACTCAGACCGGCTGCATCGGCGTCTGCCGTCTGGAACCTGTGGTCGAGGTCTATGTGCCCGGCCAGGAGAAGGTCACTTATGTAAAAATGACCGCCGACAAGGTGCCCACCATTGTGGCCCAGCACATTGTCAACAAGCAGGTCGTTACCGATTACACCATCGGCGCCGCAGAATAAGGAGGAGCACACTATGAGTTTTATCAGAGCCCACATCCTTGTCTGTACCGGTACTGGCTGTGCCTCCGCAGGCGCTGCCAACATCATCGAAGCTCTGGAGACTGAGCTTCAGAAGCACGGCCTCAGCGAGGAAGTTAGAGTTGTAAAAACCGGATGTCTCGGCCTCTGCGCCAAGGGTCCCAACGTGGTCATTTACCCCGAGGGTGTTTACTACTGCCACGTTTCCCCCGAGGACGCACAAGAGATCGTGGAAGAGCACATCCTCAAGGGTCGGCCCGTCAACCGCCTCATCTACTCCGAGGTGGACATGTCCGGCAAGACCACATCCCTGACCGAAACTCCCTTCTACCGGGATCAGGTCCGTATCGCACTTCGCAACTGCGGTGTCATCAACCCCGAGGACATTGACGAATACATCGCCTATGACGGCTATGCCGCCCTGGCAAAGGTACTTACCGAAATGACCCCCCAGCAGGTCATTGATGAGATCAAGGCCTCCGGCCTGAAGGGCCGCGGCGGCGCAGGCTTCCCCACCGGTATGAAGTGGCAGTTTGCAGCCAACTCCCCCGGCCCCATCAAGTACGCCTGCTGCAACGCCGACGAGGGCGACCCGGGCGCATTCATGGACCGCTCCGTTCTGGAGGGCGATCCCCACTCCGTGCTGGAGGCAATGACCATTGCCGGTTATGCCATCGGCGCTACTCAGGGCTATATCTACGTTCGTGCCGAGTATCCCATCGCCGTTGAGCGTCTGAAGAAGGCTCTGGAGCAGTCCCATGAGTACGGCTTCCTGGGCGAGAACATCTTCGGAACTGATTTCTCCTTCGACATCGGCATTCGCCTCGGCTCCGGCGCATTTGTATGCGGTGAGGAAACCGCTCTGATGGTTTCCATTGAGGGCAAGCGCGGCGAGCCCCGCTGCCGTCCCCCCTACCCTGCTGTGAAGGGTCTGTTCGGCAAGCCCACCATCCTCAACAACGTTGAGACCTATGCCAACATCTGCTGGATCATCAACCACGGCGCAGAAGCCTACGCTGCTCTGGGCACCGAAGGCTCCAAGGGCACCAAGGTCTTTGCTCTGGGCGGCAAGATCAACAACACCGGTCTGGTGGAGATCCCCATGGGCACGCCTCTCCGCAAGATCATCGAAGAGATCGGCGGCGGCGTTCCCGGCGGCAAGAAGTTCAAGGCTGTCCAGACCGGCGGCCCCTCCGGCGCTTGTATCCCTGCCAGCCAGATCGATGTTCCCATCGACTATGAGAACCTGACCCGCATCGGCGCCATGATGGGCTCCGGTGGTATGATCGTTCTGGACGAGGACGACTGTATGGTTGACATTGCAAAGTTCTTCCTGCAGTTCACCGTGGACGAGTCCTGCGGCAAGTGTTCCCCCTGCCGGATCGGCACCAAGCGCATGTATGAGATCCTGGAGAAGATCACCAATGGTCAGGGCACCATGGAGGATCTGGACACTCTGGAAGAGCTGGCCACCCACATCAAGGGCAACGCCCTCTGCGGCCTTGGCCAGACTGCTCCCAACCCCATTCTCTCCACCATGAAGAATTTCCGTGACGAATACATTGCACACGTTGTGGAGAAGCGCTGCCCTGCAGGCTCCTGCAAGGCTCTGCTCAGCTACAGCATTGATCCCGCCAAGTGTAAGGGCTGCTCCGCCTGCTCCCGTGTGTGCCCCGTGGGCGCCATCAGCGGCGTGATCCGTTCTCCCTTCGTCATCGATACATCCAAGTGCATTAAGTGCGGCAGCTGCATGGAGAAATGTAAGTTTGGCGCAATTTCCAAGGGTTAAGGAGGCTCAGCATAATGGATACTGTAAAGTTAAAAATCAACGGCATTGATGTGGAGGCTCCCGCTGGCTCTACCATTATTCAGGCCGCAAATCTGGCAGGCATCAAGATTCCCTCTCTGTGCTATCTGAAGGACATCAACGAGATCGGCGCATGCCGTATCTGCATGGTTGAGGTCAAGGGCGCAAAGGGCCTGGTGGCATCCTGCGTTTACCCCGTCAACGAGGGTATGGAGGTCTGGACCAATACCCAGAAGGTCCGTGACGCCAGAAAGATGACTCTGGAGCTGATCCTCTCCAACCACCGCATGGAGTGCCTCACCTGCCGCAGAAGCGGCACCTGTGAGCTCCAGCAGCTGGCCAAGGACTTCGGCATTCAGGAGGTCCGCTTCCAGCAGAAGATGGAGCCTCAGATCGAGGATTCCGCCATTCATCTGGTTCGCGACAACTCCAAGTGCGTGCTGTGCCGCCGCTGCGTTTCCGCCTGCCAGCAGCAGGGCATCGGCGTCATCGGCTGTAACGAGCGTGGCTTCGCCACCGAGGTTGGCTCTCCCTTTGGCCGTGGCCTGGTGGAGACCGCCTGTATCTCCTGCGGCCAGTGTATCGTGAACTGTCCCACCGGCGCTCTCACCGAGCGCGACGACACCGGCAAGGTCTGGGCCGCTCTGAACGACGAGACCAAGCATGTGGTCATCGCCACCGCTCCCTCTGTCCGTGCCGGCCTTGGCGAGTGCTTCGATATGCCCATCGGCACCAACGTGGAGGGCAAGATGGTTGCCGCCATACGCCGTCTGGGCTTTGACGGTGTGTTCGACGTGGACACCGCTGCCGACTTCACCATCATCGAGGAAGGTAACGAGCTGCTTCAGCGCATCAAGAACGGCGGCAAGCTGCCTATGATCACCTCCTGCTCTCCCGGCTGGGTTCGCTACGCAGAGCAGTATCATCCCGATTTCCTGCCTAACCTGTCCTCCTGCAAGTCTCCCCAGGGCATGTTCGGCGGTCTCATGAAGACCTATTACGCCGAGAAGATGGGCATCGATCCCAAGGACATGGTCGTTGTATCCGTCATGCCCTGTACCGCCAAGAAGTACGAGATCAAGCGTCCCGACATGGAGGCCGCTCCCGGCCTGAAGGACATCGACATCAGCATCACCACCCGTGAGCTGGGCGAGATGATCAAGCGCGCGGGCATCAACTTCACCGCACTGCCCGACGAGGCTTTTGACCCCATCTTCGGCATTGCCTCCGGCGCCGGCGACATCTTTGGCGTTTCCGGCGGCGTTATGGAGGCTGCCCTCCGTACCGTCTCCGCAATCCTTGCCGGTGATGAGAACGCACCTCTGGAGTTCCACGAGGTCCGCGGTCTGGAGTCCGTGAAGGAAGCTACCTACGAGCTCCCCGGCAAGACCGTCCGCGTGGCCGTTGTCTCCGGCACCAAGAATGCCGGCGCTCTGCTGGATGCCATCCGCGCAGGTGAGAAGGATTACGACTTCATTGAGGTCATGTGCTGCCCTGGCGGCTGCATCAACGGCGGCGGTCAGCCCTATGTCCCCGCTAACGTGAAGAACTTTGTGGACTACCGCGCCCTCCGTTCCAAGGCCCTCTACGACGAGGATGCCAGCAAGGAGCTGCGAAAGAGTCATCACAACCCCATTGTTCAGGAGGTTTACGCAAACTATCTTGGCGCATGGGGCGGTGAGAAGGCACACCACATTCTCCACACCAAGTATTACGCACAGCCCAAGTACAGACTGTAATTTTTACAATTTGCGCCTGCCCGATCTCGGGCAGGCGCTTTTGTCGTCATAGCAGCATAAAAAAGCCATGGAGCATCAGGCACAGGGCCGTTCCCACCGCGGTGGGCAGAAGAATCGCAAACAGCAGCCATTTCCAGCTGCCTGTTTCCCGATAGATGGTCAGGCAGGTGGTTCCGCAGGGCCAGTGAAACAGGAAGAATACCGCTGTACACAGGGCTGTTTTCCAGTCAAAGCCCGCCAGCAGCAGTCCCTGCTCCAGCGCCGTTCCTGTGGCGATGCCGCTGACGCCCGTAACCGCCATTACCACAATGGGCAGCACGATTTCATTGGCGGGAAAGCCCAGCAGGAAGGCCCCAAGGATGATGCCGTTCAAGCCCAGAAGCCGTCCAACGGGGTCGAGCAGCCGTCCAAATTCTACGAGGACACTCACTCCCCCAATTTGGACCTTCGCCAGCAGCCACAAGCCAAGTCCCGCAGGGATGGACACCACTGCCGCTCTGCCCAGCACCTTCAGCGTCCGGTCGATCAGGGAGCGAACGAGGGTTTTTGCCACCTGAGGCTTCCGAAATGGCGGCAGCTCCAGCACGAAGGTGCTGGACATGCCCCGAAGAACCGTACAGGTCAGCAGCTTGGATACGCCAAATGTCACAAGGACACTGAGCAGCAGAAACCCCGTAAGTCCCAGGGCCGCCTGGGCGCTGTTTCCGCCACCGGGGAGAATAAAGGCCGTCAGCAGCAGAATCAACGCCGCAAACCTGCCGTTGCAGGGCATCAGACTGTTGGTTACGATTCCAAGTATCCGCTCTCTTGGAGAA
The DNA here is from genome assembly GCA_029012465.1 of Oscillospiraceae bacterium. GTDB lineage: Bacteria > Bacillota > Clostridia > Oscillospirales > Oscillospiraceae > HGM13006. The sequence goes on from JAQXMD010000005.1 coordinate 7,104, forward strand.
TCCATGATCCGGCAGCCTGTGACCCCCACCGCATTGCAGCCAAGGCCCATACACATGGTCAGAGCCATTTTCCCACAGCCGCCGCAGGCTTCCATGGCGTGATCCAGATTGTATGCCACCCGAGGCAGATACCCCAGATCCTCCAGCAGCGTGAACACCGGGAAAAAGATGGCCATGGGCGGCAGCATCACCGCAATGACTCGGCCAGCTGTCAGCAGAATTCCGTCCAAAAGCGGCTCCCGGAGCCACCAGGGCAGTTCTGCCATGGCATTTTGCAGTATTTGATACAGGCCGCAAACGCCCTTCCAGATGTACTCCGAGGGTACATTGGCCCCGGCAATGGTCAGCCACAGCAGGCAAAACAGCATCAGGAGCATGATCGGTATTCCTGTTCGCCGGCCGGTCAGCAGTCGGTCCCATCGCTGTTGCAGGATCGCGCCCCGATCCTGTCCCTGAATCACCTGAGATGCCAGCTGCTCTGCCAGGATCACCCGCTGCTTTCTGTCCCCGGGAATCTGAATGGGCCGGGGGCGCAGAAAATCCTCTGCCACCATGCGGATAGTCTCCTTCAGGGCATCCATTCCCTGTCCCCTGCCTGCGGCCATTCCAACCGCCGGAATGCCAAGAAGCTGCCCCAGCCTTTTGCAGTCCACCAAAATACCCCGCCGGTCCGCTTCATCCAGCAGATTCACCGCCAGAACCACTTTCCGGGTCATGGCAAGGAGCTGGCACACCAGGATCAGGTTCCGCCTCAGGCAGGTCCCGTCACAGACCACCACAAGGCAGTCATATTCCCCGCCTTCGATGGCCTCCCGGGCCACCTGTTCCTCCCAGGAGCAGGCGTCCAGAGAATAGGTCCCCGGAAGATCCTGCACCAGATACTCCCGCCCCTTGTAGAGATAGCTGCCCTGGCTGATTTCCACCGTCTTTCCTGCCCAGTTGCCCGTGTGCTGCCGAAGCCCAGTCAGTCCATTGAACACCGTGGACTTTCCCACGTTGGGATTTCCTGCCAGCAGCACCTTCAGCGGCTTCATAATGTTGCCTCCACCAGAATCCGATTGGCGTCCCGCTTTCTCAGGGCGATCACCGCTCCCTGTATCTCATAGGCTGCCGGGGAGCCTGCCGGACTTCTGAACAGGCACCGTAGCCTGTTTCCGGGAATCAGCCCCAGGTCCTCCAGGCGCCGCTGAAGCTCCGGGCTGCACCGAAATTCCCGAAGCTCTGCCCAGCTTCCCTTTTCCAATTCCGAAAGCGCCATCAGTTTTTCCATGCCCCCGACTCCTTTTTCCTGAATTACGCCGGGATTCACGGACCCTGCGCAATATCAGATTATGTCAGAAGTCCGGGAATTGTGCCATTCATGTTCCATGCAGCGTGTTCCTGCAAACGGAAATAAACCGGGACAGCAGATGGCTGTCATTGTCCTTGTGATGGAGCAGCAGCATGGTGTCGGTCTTTGTTTCATCCAGTGAAATCATCACCACCTTCGGATTCTTCATATCCCCCACCCGTGCCGGCAAAAGGCAGCTTGCCATTTTCGCCTCTGCATAGAGCAGCGCCGAAGCAAAATCACGGGTGGTGCCAATCACATTGGCCTTCACCCCCTTTTTCTGAAGAAAGGAGCGCATCTCCATCCCCTGCTTATCCTCCCGAAAAGGCGTATATACGACCAGCGGAACTCCATTCAGATCCCTCCACTCCAAATAGTCCTTCTTTGCCAACGGGGAATCCACATGGGTTGCCAGCACATAATCCGGTGCCTGATATGTAAACAGTTCCACTGCCTCAATGGCACTTTTGGGGGTAAAAAACTGCTTTCCCAGCAGCATCACATCCAGATTCCGGTTCACTATGGCCTCCTGAAGCATAATGTGATTATCAGAGATCAGCTCCACCGATGCCTCCGGTTCCTGCTGCGCAAAGGCCTGGAGAGCCGGTGCGAGAAATCGGTTGACCGCCTGATCGAACATACCGATTCGGAACACCTGCCGCCGAATTCCCGCCACCGCAGAGGCCTCCTCCACAGCCTGCTCCAGCTCCACCACAAGGGGCCTCAGCCGCCGGAACAAAACCTTTCCCGCATCCGTCAGGGATACGCTCCGGTTGTTCCGCCGGAACAGCAGAAATCCCAGCTCCTTCTCCAGTGCGCTGATCTGCTGACTCATGGCAGTCTGGGCAATAAAGTAATTTCTGGCCGCATGGGTGAAGCTCTCCGCCTCTGCCACAGCAAGGAAATAATGGATCTGTTTGATAGTCATATGCTTCCTCCAAATTCAGGCGCTTTTCCGCAGTTTCACGGTTTTCATGGCCATTATATCACAGATTCCGTCATAAGCAAAACCGATGTCACCATCGGATTTATATGTTGTACAGCATCAAAAAGCTGTGTTAATATGTTAGCTGGATAGTCTCAATTTTTGCGCCAAGTCGGCCATTTGTGACGATTTTGTGTGCGAAATTTGTTACACTATCCTTTGCGACAGGATGTGCCGCTGCCTTGCTGTGCACCTGTTTTCTGTATATTGTCGGTATTTGACCGTAGCAATATAAATATTAGAAAGATGGTGAGTATATGAAGAAAACACTTGCTCTGCTTCTTGCTCTCTGCCTGGTGTTCGGCCTGATGGCCGGCTGCGGCAGCTCCGCAAGCGCAGCAGAAGAGACCACTTCCTCCGCCGCTGTCGAGGTCGATGAGACCGAGGCTCCCGAGGTGGATGAAGCATCCGCTGAACCCGTAACTCCCGCTGACGTGATTGCCGAAGGCAGCATGACCATGCAGGAGGCTGCCGCTGTCAGCGACATTACCGCACACGCTCAGGAGGTCTTTGGCGTTGACGAGGCTCCCGAGGAGATCAGCTATCCCATTGACACCACCGAGTCTCTGGAGCTGGTTGCAACCTTCCCCGATCCCCTGTTCGCCTCCTACCCCAACGCAATGGCTGACTGCCAGATCTATCAGGTTGCCGAGGAAAAGACCGGTGTTCACATTGAGTACAACGGTCTGTCCACCTCCGCTTCCTCCGAGCAGTTCAACGTCATGGTGGTTTCCGGCGCATATCCCGACCTGATTGGCTGGGGCCTGAACTACGCCACCGGCGACGACGCTGCCGTTGACGAGGAGATCTACCTCGATCTGACCGAGTACATCACTCAGTATGCCCCCAACTACTTCCAGCTGCTGGCTACCGATGACGAGCTGCTGGACACCGCTCTCACCGACAGCGGCTACATCACCTCCTTCGCCGCAGTGGTCACCGAGACCTCTCTGGAGAAGGCCGGTCTGAACATCCGTACCGACGTTCTGGAAGAGCTGAATCTTGAGAAGCCCTACACCATCGAGGAGTGGGAAAACACTCTGGCTGCATTCAAGGACTATGGCATGGAGCAGCCCCTGATGATGCTGGCTCCCGGCGCCATTCAGGACAACTGGATTGCCGGCGCATTCGACGTTGCCGCTTTCTGCAACAACTTCCCCATGAGCGTTGCTCCCACCTTCGTGAAGGACGGCGAAATCAAGTTTGGTCCTCTGGAGGACGGCTTCCTTGACTACATCACTCTGATGCACGAGTGGTATGAGAAGGGCTACATCCATCCCGACTTCGTTTCCAAGAACTCCAACTGGAACAGCCCCGACTATGCCAACGCCATCACCAGCGGCAATGCCGGCATCTTCTACGCTGACCAGGGCAACCTTGCCGGCTACATCAAGGGCTCCGAGATCGAGGGCTTTGCTGTTGAGGCTACCTATGACATGCACGCCACCGAGGACAGCATCAACCACTTTGCTCAGTACACCCACAAGTCCGCAGGCAACGGCTTCCACATCACTTCCAACTGTGAGAACATTGAGCTGGCCTGCCGTTGGGGCGACTGGTGGTACACCGAGGAGGGCTCCCTGCTGGCCAACTACGGCGTTGAGGGCGTTTCCTTCGACTACGATGAGAACGGCACTCCCCGTCTGAACGAGACCGTTACCGCTGCTCCCGAGGGCATGCGTGACGCACTGCTGATCTACTGCTCCAACAACACCATCTGCTGCGTCATCGACCCCAAGGCTGTAACCTCCGGTTACGAAGAGGTGGACGTGGCTGCTCCCGAGATTTGGGACGAGGGCATGGATGACGCTTATGTGATCCCCTCCACCGTTTCCCTGTCCGCCGACGAGAACACCGAGGCTATGAACATCTACTCCGACATTGAGACTCTGTGCCTGGAGTACATTGTCAAGTTCATCACCGGCGACAAGTCTCTGGACGAGTATGACTCCTTTGTCAGCCAGATCGAGTCCATGAACATTGCTGGCTATCTGGAGATTCAGCAGGCAGCTTACGACCGTGCTATGGACTAAGCCGCGCGAAACGATCGTCAAGCTCCTATAAATGCACAAGGGGCTGTGAAGAACAGGAGAGAATCCTTCTCCTCGACTTCACAGCCCTTTTTATCTATTTCGGAAAACCAAAATACGCAAAGGCGTGCAAGCAACGCCCTCCCCGCGGCAGCAGCATTTCTGTGCATTAATTTGCACTGCTGTCTGCCGGGGGCTTTTTGTTTTCCTTCACTGCTTTCCGGTATGCATACCGGATTTTTTCGGTTATATGAGATCCCCATCCGGCGCTGTATGGAACCCTACATGTGATTTCATGCCATGCTTCTGACGGCAGATGCCGCCAGAACCTCATTACGGTTCTCCATGCTCCAGAATGTGAAGCACCTTCTGAAGCAGCGGGCGGTAATCGTTCTTCCCATAGGCTGCCACCACATACATATCCGCGCCGGGAATGGGTACGGTACGGACATTGCTGTCGGGACTCAGCCGTGTGTTCTGGTCCAGAAGGGCAATGCCTATGCCCATTTCCACCAGCAGGATCAGGGACTCCAGACTCCGGGGCTGACGGACCACACGAGGGGTAAATCCGGTCTTTTCACACTGTTCCACAAACCGTTCATAGCCCGCCGGGGACTCCTGCGGTGAGATCACCACGAAGTTTTCCTTTTGGAGCTGGCTCATTTCCAGCCGTTCCTTCCCTGCCAGCGGATGGTTTCCATTGATGGCAATGGCCGGGGGCTGGGGACAGATTCGGCAGTGCTGGAAATCCGGTTCATTCTCCACGTCAAAATCCAAAGTGACAATCAGATCATAATGACCATTGCTGAGACCGCTGCGGAGGTTCTTGAAGGAGTTTCGCTCCAGCTCCACCTCCAGATTGGGAATTAGGGCCTGAACCAGATTCAGCCGGGTCAGCAGCAGGGAGCTGACCTCCTGTCCCTCCAGAATGCCGATCTGAAGGTGTGCCTCATCCTTACGGGCCAAAGCCCTTGCCTGCGCGAACAGGTCCTCCAGCTCCTGAGGAAGCTCCTTCAGTTTTTCATAAAGCAGCTGGCCCGCCGGGGTCAGCTGAACGCTCCGCTTTGTGCGGATGAACAGAGGGAAATCCAGCTCCTGCTCCATCTGAGAGATTTGCTTGGACACATTGGGCTGTGCAGTATAGAGCCTGCGGGATGCCTCGGTAAAGTTTCCGCATCGGGCAACCTCCACAAAATACCGGATTTTCGTCAAATTCAAGCTAATCACTTCTCTTTCTGGTTCATCATAGCACATCTCCATAAAAAGGACAAGAAATATGTCAGAAATACACGAAAATTCTTCAAGGTATTCCGTTTTATATATCATTCTGAACAATTTAGATATTTCACAACAGCCACAAAGGACGTTATACTGAAACCATCAGGTTAAAATTTATAAAAATCTTGAAGGAGGATACCATTGTGAAAGTATTAGGTATTTCCGCAGGAACAAACGGCGGCAGCAATGACGCCATGTGCAAGGAAGCTCTGATGGCCGCGAAAGAATGCGGCGCAGAGGTGGAGTTCATCAATCTCCACAAGCTGAATATCAAGCACTGCACCGGATGTAAGGCCTGTGTCATGAGCCTGTTTTCCGGCCGGGGCAACGCCTGTGTGCTGAAGGACGACTTCCAGTGGCTGGTGGACAAGATGTACGATGCCGACGGCATCATCTGGGCAGTGCCCATCTTTGAAAAGTGCGCCCCGGGCATCTTCCACACGGTGATGGATCGCTTTGGTCCCCGTCTGGACCGGGGCAACGTGATGATCGCCCAGAAAATCGCCGAGCAGGGCGGCAAGCCCATTGATCCCAAGTATCTGAAGGAGAAGGTCGTGTCCTACATGGGCATCGGCGGCTCCGACTGGGCCACCCGCATCCAGTGCGACTTTGCCACCCAGGCTCTGACCCCCAAGTGGACCTTGATCCACAACGAGTGCTTCCCCTGGTCCCTGGACATCGTCATGAACGACGAGGCCATTGCCAAGGCTCACCGCATCGGCACCGAGCTGGCCCAGGCCGCCCAGAAGGTGGCCGACGGCACCCTGGTCCCCGCCCACGGCATCGTCAATGAGGACTACAAGGGCCCCGAGGGCGTCTGCCCCCACTGTCACAGCAACAATTTCTACCTCCAGGAGGACGGCACCGCCGTCTGCTGCCTCTGCGGCACCGAGGGCGTCATGAAGAACGTGGACGGCAAGTATGTCTTTGAGTTTGATGCTGAGAAGTGGATTCCCCATGCCCACGACTCCATCTCCGGCAAGTTCATCCACGGCGACGACATCCAGCGCAACGAAGGCAAGGCCCGGGCCTCCATGCAGACCGAGGAGGCCAAGGCCCGCAAGAAAAAGTACGCGGAGTTCATCCAGTCCTCCAAGCCTGAATAAGAAATCGCAACATACATAAAGGAGTGTTTGTATATGAAAGCAGCAGCATTTTACGGCAAGGGCGACGTTCGCATTGAGGAGCGTCCCATTCCCGTTCCCGGCCCCAATCAGCTGGTGGTAAAGATCAACTATGTGGGCGTCTGTGGCACAGACGTGGAATTCTACAAGGGCGGCTATCCTCCCTTCATTCAGCTCCCCATGGTGCTTGGCCATGAGAACGTGGGCACCGTTTCCGCTGTGGGCGAAGGTGTCACTGAGTTCCAGGTGGGCGACAAGATCCTCTGCGGTCCTCCCTCCCACTGCGCCGAGGACTGCCCCTCCTGCCAGAGAGGCGAGACCAACATCTGCATCAACGGCTTCCCCCGCACCGCAGGCATCGGCGGCCCCGACGGCGGTTATGCCGAATACTATCTGGTTCAGGATGTGGCTCACACCATGCTCATCAAGGTCCCCGAGGGCGTTGACCTGAAGGACGCTGTGCTCTTTGACGTGATCTGTGTGGCCCTCCACGGCATCCGCAAGTCCAACTTCAAGATTGGTGACAACGTTGTGGTCTCTGGCACCGGCCCCATTGGTCTTTCCGCCATTCAGTTCCTGAAGGCAGCAGGTGCCAACAAGATCATCGCCCTGGGCACCTCCCCCTCCAAGTATCCCACCCTCAAGGCCTACGGCGCTGACTACTGCCTGAATCCCAAGGAGTTGGGGGACAAGCTGGGCGACGAGATCAAGGCCATCTGCGGCAATCCCGTGGGAGCCGACATCGTCTTTGAGTGCGCGGGCAACATGAACTCCCTGTCCAACTGTGTCTATCACTGCGTAAAGCCCGGCGGACAGGTGGTTGTCATCGGCACCATTCAGGAGCCTATGACCGCTCTGGTACCCGGTTCCTTCTCCATCCACGAACCTGAGTTCAAGTTCACCTTTGTGTACACTGCCGACGAGGTTCGGATGTATCTGGAGATGCTTGCCGCCGGCAAGATCAGTTTCCCCGGCATGGTCACGGATATCATCCCCCTGTCCGACTGCGTGGAGAAGGCTCTTGACCGGAAGGATCGCACCGGTATGCTGAAGATCCTCATCGATCCCAGCCTTTGATTCCAGGATTGAGAGGTACATCACCATGAATGATTTTTCCCATGTTCTTTCTCCCATCCGAGTGGCAGGCCATCTGCTGAAGAACCGCATCATCTCCGGCCCCTCCACCATCCACACTGCCTCCAACGGTGAGGATCATCCCACCGAGGCTGGAAAGCGCTTCTTCGTTGACCGGGCAAGAGCCGGTGCAGGTCTTGTGACCTGTGCAGGCGTCTCTATTGGCGGCTTCAACAATGACGGCGTCCACGCCTCCTGGGATATCACCATTCCCAATCGTCAGAACGCCCTGTGCGATCTGGCTGACGAAATCCACATGTACGGTGCCAAGTGCACCATGGAGCTTATCGGCGTTCTGCCCGACGGCTGGACCGTTTCCGACGGCTGTTCCATCATGGGCGGCCCTGTGGGCCGGGGCGAGGCTCCCCTGGAGGTCCTCGACCAGTTCAAGGCAGGCTATGTGCAGGCAGCAATTGCCCTGAAGGCCAGCGGCTTTGACGGCATCCTGTTCCACTTCGGCCATTCTATTCCCATTGCACAGTTCCTGTCCCCCCTGACCAACAAGCGTACCGACCAGTACGGCGGCTCCTTTGAAAACCGCGTCCGGTATCCCATCGAGATCCTCAAGGCCTGCCGGGAGGCGGTTGGCCGGGACATGATCTTTGACGTTCGCTTCTCCGGCTCCGAGTTCGAGAAAAACGGCATCGACGAGGCAGAGGGTCTGAAGATTGCCGCAGCATTCCAGGACTACTGCGACATCCTCCAGGTTTCCGCCGGTATGCACAACCCCGACTGGATGACCTGGACCCATCCCTGCGGTTTTCTGCCCCCCATGCCCAACGTCTATCTGGCAGAGAATATCAAGAAGTCCGGCAAGATCGACAAGGCCTTCATTTCCACCATCGGCGGCATCGGCACTCTGTCTGACGCGGAGGAGATCATCGCCTCCGGCAAGGCTGACTTTGTGGTGGTTGCCCGTCAGTTCATCGCCGACCCCAACTGGATCAAGAAGGGGCTTTCCGGCATCGAGGAGGACATTGTCCCCTGCGTCAAGTGCATGCGCTGCCACGACTCCGACAACTACGCCCAGCATATGCAGTGCACCGTGAACCCCCATGTGGGCATGGAGGAGGCCGTTGCCCGGATTCCGGAATCCGAGGGCGGCAAGAAGGTCGCCATCATCGGCGGCGGTCCTGCCGGTATGATGGCTGCCCTCACCGCAGCCGACCGGGGCCACTATGTCACCCTGTTTGAGAAGTCCGATTCTCTGGGCGGCAACCTGAAGTTTGCCTCCTATGTCTCCTTCAAGTGGCCCCTGCGCCGGTACAAGGATTATTTGATCGCCCAGATCGCCAAGAGTGCTGTGGATGTGCGCCTGGGCACCGAGGCTACCCCTGAGATGGTAGCAGACTTCGACGCAGTCATCGCCGCCGTGGGCGCTGCTCCCGTGGTTCCCCCCATCCCCGGCGTGGAAAAGGCCATTCCCGCCTGCGACAGCTACGGAAAGGAAGCCCAGATGGGCGACAGCGTCGTGGTCATCGGCGGCGGTCAGGTGGGCTGCGAGACGGCTCTGCATCTGGCAAAGCTGGGCAAGAAGGTCACGATCATTGAAATGCAGTCCGCGCTGGCTCCCGACGCCTCCAAGACCCATCGGGACGAAATGATGGTGGAGATCGGCAACGAGCCGAACTTCATCCCCGTGGTGAATGCTACTGTTCAGTCTGTGGCCGATGATGGCGTCACCTACAAAACCGGCGACGAGACCGTTACTGTTCCCTGCACCAGCGTCATTCTGGCAGCAGGCATGCGTGCCCGGATTCCTCTGGCAGATTCCTTCATGGGTATCACTCCCGACTTCGCAGAGATCGGCGACTGCGTCAAGGCAAGAACCGTGGAATGGGCCACCAAGGAAGGCTTCTATGCGGCAATGAACCTCTGATTTTTCCTGCGTCATTTTTCCGGGGGACTGAACGTCCCCCGGCACAGTAAAGGAGAAAAGAAATATGAGCACCAAGACCCAAGAAAAAGACATTTCCCTGATCAGCGCCAATTTTGGCGTCAAGGGATGGATCATTCTGATTCTGACATTCCTCTGCATCTTTCTGGATTCCTCTCTCATCAACGACTCTCTGAACGTGGTGGTCGATGTATTCGCCGGTAAAAACCAGTGGGATACCAACATGCTCTATGGTTTTTCCACCATCACCGCATGGATCGCCGTTGTGGGCGCTGCCCTCTGGGGCGTTCTGTCCAATAAGATCTCCCTCCGCTGGAGCTGGGCTCTGTCCCTGCTGATCACCGGTGTGGCCTGCCTGTTCTGGGGCCGAGCAAGCTCTCCCATCGTCTATTTCGTATGTCTGGCTGTTGCTTCTGTGGGCGGCATGGGCTTCTGCTACATCTGCTCTCTGAATGTCATCTCCAACTGGTTCCCCCGGAAGAAGGGCATGGCAATGGGCTGGGTCACCATCGGCTTCCCCCTGTCCGCAGCCGTTACCGCAAACGCACTGGGCGGCATTGTGGCAAAGGGCGGTCTGGAGCAGGTCTACACCATTTATGCCGTGGTTTCCTTTGTGCTCTGCATTCTGGTGGCCATTCTCGTTCGTGACTATCCCGAGCAGGCCGGCGCATTCCCCGACAACAACCACAAGTTCGACAACGAAGAGGCCAAGAAAGAGCTGGCTCTGGGTCTTGAATACATGAAGAGCTCCGTGTGGAAGCCCGGCAAGCTCCTGTCCACCGGCAAGGTCTGGATGATCGGCATTGCGCTGGGCGTTATGGAGCTGCTCTCCCTTGGCATCATGACCAACTTTGTGCCCCGCATGATGCAGGCAGGCTATGTAGCCGTTGGCGCTGACGGCGTGGTGAATCCTGACCCCATCATTTTCGCCATGCTGGGTATTGCGGGCATTCTGGCCTGCCTTGGCTCCGTTGGCTGCGGCATCATGGACGCAAAGCTGGGGCCCAAGAAGGCCATTCAAATCACCATGGTGGTTGCAATCATCGCCATTGTTCTCAACCTGATCCCCACCACTCCCACCAAGTTTGCCTCTCTCCCCTTCCTGGCCATTATGCTGGGCGGCGCCGCCAACTATCTGGTTTCCCTGACCAACACCATCTGGGGCCGTTATGACTTCCCCATGGCCTACAAGGTGCTCAAGCCCATGGTTGCCGCTGTCGGTGCGCTGGGTGTTTCCGTGGTAGGCATCATTGGCCGCAGCGTTTCCTATGCTGTGTCCTACGGTGTTCTGGCTGTGCTGACTGTCATTGCGCTGATCCTCATTTCCAATGTGGATGACAGCATGATCGGCAGAAACTGATTTCGATTTACTCCTTCCTTACTTACCCCCATAAAGCGGGCCGGAGCAGAGCCTTCTGCTCCGGCCCGCGGCCGTGTTGCAGACAACACGGCCAGAGAAATCTGACCGGCAGTCAGGTGAAATCGCCCCTGACGGGGCGGTGTTGATATGAGCGACAACAGGAAGCGTTTTCATCCGCAACAACTCGTAGAGGTGCATCCTATACTCCCTGTGTACAAAATGTCCCGCACTTTCACCTGCGAAAGTGCGGGACATTGATATTTTCTGAGATTACTTTCCTGCCTTATGCTTGCAGATGGCAACCACCGTGCCGGTCAGTGCAAACAGGGCGATGGCGTTGGGAATGACCATCAGGTTGTTGAACAGATCCGTCAGCTCCCAGACCAGATCGTTGGACATCATGGTGCCTGCAAAGATGAACAGGATGGCAATCACTGTGTAAATGGTGGTGCAGAGCTTGGGATTCTTCTTGCCGAAGAGGTAATTCGCATTGATCTTGCCGAACAGGTTCCAGCTGAGAATGGTGGAGAAGGCAAAGAAGAACAGGCACACTGCCACGAAAATCGCGCCGAACTTTTCTCCGAATACAGTGCCGAAAGCGGTCTGTGCAAGGTTTGCTTTGCCAATCACATCCGTAACCTCTCCCACGTAGCCGCCGGCCAGCGCACCGCCGGGGGTATAGAGGGTGGAGATGATAACCAGCGCATTCATGGTCAGAACTACGAAGGTATCCAGGAACACACCGATCATGGCCACGACGCCCTGATCGTGGGGATTCTTTACGTTTGCCTGTGCATGGGCGTGGGGCGTGGAGCCCATACCGGCCTCATTGGAGAACAGACCGCGCTTTGCGCCCTGGCTGATGGCAATTTTCAGGGCTGCGCCAATGCCGCCGCCGATGATGGCCTGGGGCTGGAATGCATACTTGAAGATCATAGCGATGGTGGCGGGGATGTACTGAATGCGGACAATCAGGACCACCAGACCGCCCAGCAGGAACAGCGCCGCCATCACAGGGACCACCTTCTCCGTGACAGAAGCCAGACGCTGAACGCCGCCCAGGAAGATCACACCGCAGATGATAACCAGAACCACACCGATGACCCAGGTGGGAATGCCGAAGGCCGTCTCAAAGGTGGAGCCGATGGAGTTGGACTGGACCATGCAGCCCATAAAGCCCAGAGCCAGTACAATGGCCACAGCAAAGAAGCCCGCCAGGAACTTTCCGAAGCCGCCCTTGAAGGCAGTGGTGATGTAATAGACAGGGCCGCCGCGAACTGTGCCGTCAGTATCCACCTGACGGGTCTTGACAGCCAGCGTGGCTTCGGCATAGATGGTTGCCATGCCAAAGAAGGCAATGATCCACATCCAGAAGATGGCGCCGGGACCGCCGGTGAGAATGGCACCGGAAGCGCCGATAATATTGCCGGTGCCTACCTGCGCCGCAACGGCAGTGGCAAGGGCCTGAAAGGAAGTCATACCGCTCTGATTCTTGACGCCCCGGAGGGACAGGTTGCCGAACACCTTGCGCATGCCCTCGCCGAAGCAGCGAACCTGCACGAATCCGGTCCGGATGGAATACCACAGACCCACCGCAATCAGCAGAAAGACCAGAATGTAACTGGACAGATAATTGTTGAGATCACACACAATGGGATACAGTGCGTTTTCGATTGCTTTGAACATGAATACATCCTCCTCAAAAATAAAAAGCTGCCGAAACCCGGCAGCTCTGGAGAACAGTATTACAGTCACGACGACGGAATTTATGCAAATAAACGTGACTGCTCTGTCCTTTTGCCTGAGAGATTCGACCCTGCAAGGGGTCTTGCACCTTCGGCATCCGAATAAACGGAATTCTCCAGAGCTTCCTCCGCCCTCAGTTTCCCACAGGATTCTAAGGGTTTCAACAGAATATGCCGCTAGGATACCACAGCTTTTCCAATACGTCAATAGGATTATGAAAAAAATTTTTCCAACATTCCAGAAAATGTTGTTTTGAATTCAGACCTATTTCATGCATATCACAGTTTTGATTCAAATGGTGCGGCCAAAGCATACAAAAACAGGGCTGCTCCGAAGAACAGCCCCGATTTTCGTTTTTTGTCCGCCGTGCCAGCGGCGGATTTTACTTTGCGGCAGCAGCCGCTTCATCCTGATAGTATTTTTCCACGCAGTGCTCCATGATCTTCTGTCGGGTAACGATGCCGATGAACGTATTCCGGTCATCCACCACGGGGACAAAGTTCTGGCTTACAGCCATATGGAGAAGCTCCTGAATGGAGGTGGTTACCGGCACCGCCTGATAATCCTTTCTGCGGGCAACCTCCATGACCGGATGCGTCTCTGCATCCCGCATATTCATCATGTAGGTGTTTTTGATGGCCCAGAGCAGATCCCCCTCGGTAATGGTACCCACATACTCTCCGGTTCGTTTCAGTACGGGAATGGATGCAAACCGACTGGGCTCCATACGTTCCAGAGCCTGCCGGATGGTATAATCGTCGTAAATATATGTACAGTTTGCCTTGTGTGTCAGTAGAAACAGAACATTCATACAGGGACAACCTCCTTCGTGGACATTATAACACACAGAGCAGGTAAAATAAATGAATTTTTTATAAATGATGCACAATTTCCTTTGGCTGTCCCCGGTGCAAAAATGCCTGCCCCAAATGGAGCAGGCATTTCATATTGATTTGACCGAAATTACTTGCTGAGATTGAAGAAGGCCTTTCTGCCGGGATACTTTGCGGAATCGTCCAGCTCCTCTTCAATGCGGAGCAGCTGATTGTACTTTGCCACACGGTCAGTGCGGGAGGGCGCGCCGGTCTTGATCTGGCCTGCGTTCAGTGCAACAGCCAGATCGGCGATGGTCACGTCCTCAGTCTCGCCGGAGCGGTGGGAGATGACAGCAGTGTAGCCTGCGCGGTTTGCCATCTGAATGGCATCCAGCGTCTCGGTGATGGTGCCGATCTGGTTCACCTTGATGAGAATGGCGTTGGCGACCTTCTTCTCGATGCCGGTGGACAGACGCTCCACATTGGTCACAAACAGGTCGTCACCAACCAGCTGTACCCGGTCGCCGATGGCGTCGGTAAGCTTCTTCCAGCCCTCCCAGTCGGTCTCAGCCATGCCGTCCTCCAGAGAGATGATGGGATACTTATCGGCAAAATCCTTCCACATGGCAACCAGCTCGTCGGCGGTCATAACCTTGTCAGCCTTGGGCAGATGGTAGTCCTTCTCGCCCTCCTTCTGCCACTCGGAGGAGGCAGCGTCAATGGCGATCATAAAGTCGGTGCCGGGTACGAAACCGGCCTTTTCAATTGCCTGAACAATGGCCTTCAGGGCATCCTCATCGGTGGCCAGGTTGGGGGCATAGCCGCCCTCATCGCCTACACCGGCAGCGGGAGTGCCATTCTCCTTGAGAACGGTCTTCAGGGTATGGAACACCTCGGTGCACCAACGCAGGCCCTCAGCAAAGCTGGGTGCGCCAACGGGCATAATCATGAATTCCTGAATGTCCACGTTGTTGGTGGCATGAGCGCCGCCGTTGAGAATGTTCATCATGGGCACAGGGAGCGTCTTGGCGTTGACACCGCCCACATAGCGGTACAGAGGAATGCACAGGGAATCTGCTGCAGCCTTTGCAACAGCCATGGATACAGCCAGAATGGCGTTTGCACCCAGACGGGACTTGTTGGGAGTGCCGTCCAGGTCAATCATGGCCTGATCGATCTCGGTCTGGTTCAGCGCGTTCATGCCCACGATGGCATCGGCGATCTCGGTGTTCACATTGGTGACAGCCTTCATGACTGCCTTGCCCATGTAAGCATCGCCGCCGTCCCGAAGCTCACAGGCCTCATAGATGCCGGTGGAAGCGCCGGAGGGAACCGCAGCCCGGCCCATGGTGCCGTCTTCCAGATAGACCTCAGCTTCTACGGTGGGATTGCCGCGGGAGTCGAGAATCTGACGGGCGACAACATCGGTGATTTCAAGATACTGTTTCATAGTGATAGCCTCCTGTATATTGCAGAATGGATGATTACATATTGGAGAGGAGCTTATGCCTCCTGATTGGCAGCGTTGATGATCTTCACGAACTTCTCCGGGTCCAGAGAAGCGCCGCCGATGAGGCCGCCGTCAATGTCGGGCTGAGCCAGAAGCTCAGCAGCGTTCTTGTCGTTCATGGAGCCGCCGTAGAGAATGGAGGTGGCTCTGGCGGTCTTTGCGGAGGACAGCTTGCGGATCACGGTACGGATGTGCTGGCAGACCTCTTCGGCAGCCTCGGGGGTTGCGGTCAGGCCGGTGCCGATGGCCCAGATGGGCTCGTAGGCAACCACCACACGGCGGAGCTGCTCGGGAACGATTCCCGCAAAGGCGCTCTTGAGCTGCATGGTGATGTGTTCAAAGGTCACACCGGTCTCCCGCTGGTGGAGGCTCTCACCCACGCAGAGGATGGGCGTCAGCCCCGCATCCAGTGCTGCAACGAGCTTCTTGTTGATTTCCTCGTCGGTCTCGCCCATGGCACGGCGCTCACTGTGGCCCAGGATCACATACTTGACTCCTGCATCCAGCAGCATAGGAGCGCTGATCTCACCAGTATATGCGCCGAAGGTCTCGGCATGCATATTCTCGGCGCCGATGCTGACCCGGGTGTCCTTCAGGGCCTTGACCCCTGCGGGAATGCAGATAGCGGGCATACAAAGGACGATCTCACACCAGCGTCCCTTGGGCAGCAGACGCTTGAACTCCGCACCGAAGGTACGGGTCTCAGTAGGGGTCTTATTCATCTTCCAGTTAGCAGCAATGACCGTTTTTCTGTACTTATGATTCATGGAAAAAGCTCCTTTCCGTATTATGCATCCAGCAGAGCCGCAACACCGGGCAGCTCAGCGCCGGAGAAGAATTCAAGGCTTGCACCGCCGCCGGTGGAAACATGGGTGATGGAACCGGAATAGCCCATCTGCTCCACAGCTGCCGCAGAATCGCCGCCGCCTACGATGGTCACAGCATTGCTCTCGGCCATAGCCTTCGCCACAGCCTCAGTGCCGGCAGCAAAGGCGGGGAACTCAAACACGCCCATGGGACCGTTCCAGATGACGGTACCGGCATTTTTGATAACCTCGGCATAGTTCTCCCGGGTTTTGGGGCCGATGTCCAGACCCATCATGTTCTCGGGGATCTGGCCCTCGTCAAAGATCACAGGCTCAGCATCCGCAGCAAAGTGATCCGCACAGACGCAGTCCACAGGAAGATGAATCTTTACGCCCATCTCCTCTGCCTTTTTCAGGAGCTTCAGACAGTAATCCAGCTGCTCCTCCTCACACAGAGAGGTGCCGATGCTGCCGCCTTTGGCCTTGGTAAAGGTGTAGCTCATGCCGCCGCCGATGATGATATGGTCAGCCAGTGTGAGCATATGGTCGATGACGCCGATCTTATCGGAGACCTTGCTGCCGCCCATAATGAGCACCAGGGGACGGTTGGGGTCGGAAATGGCCTTGCCCATGACGTCCAGCTCCTTCTTCACCAGCAGGCCGCTGTAGGCGGGCAGGAAGGAAGTAACGCCAACAGTGGAGGAATGGGCACGATGGCAAGAGCCGAAGGCGTCATTTACAAACACCTCTGCCAGAGCGGCATACTTTTCCGCCAGCTCCATATTGTTCTTGGTCTCGCCGCTGACAAAACGAACGTTCTCCAGCAGGAGCACCTGACCGGGCTGAAGGGCCGCGGCCTTGGCCTGCGCCTCAGGGCCCACCACATCGGAAGCCAGATCAACGGGGATGCCCAGCAGCTGGGAAAGCCGCTGCTGAACCACCTTCAGGGAATACTTTTCCTCATAGCCGTTCTTGGGGCGGCCCTTATGGGAGCACAGGATCACAGCCGCTCCCTGCTCCAGCAGATACCGGATGGTGGGGAGGGTCTTGACAATCCGGCTGTCGTCGGTGATGACACCGTCGGCATCCGTGGGCACATTGAAGTCGCAGCGGACAAGGACCTTTTTCCCCTTCAGGTCCGCATCCAGAATGGTTTTCTTCTTGTAATTCATAAAGGAATCCTCCATTCAATATGGTCTTGATAATACTTGTTGTTTCATCTTTCCAAAGCTCTGAAGCTGGGGAAAATCCAGCTGTCTGAGCGCTTCATATACAGTGATTGCCACCGAGTTGGACAGATTCAGGCTGCGGGCCTCCGCCGCCATGGGAATTTTGATGCATCTGTCCCGGTGGGCCTCCAGAAAGGGCTCGGGCAGACCCGCAGATTCCCTCCCAAAGAACAGGTAGTCCCCATCCTGAAACTCAGCTTCGGTGTAGCACCGGGGCGCCTTGGTGGATAGAAGCCAGAACCGCTCCGGGTGGACCTTTTCAAAGAAGTCCTCCAAAGATTCGTAAATGGTCACATCCAGCATGTACCAGTAATCCAGTCCCGCCCGGCGAAGGGCCTTGTCGGTGATCTCAAAGCCCATGGGCTTGATGAGATGGAGGGCCGCGCCGGTGGCTGCACAGGTTCGCGCAATGTTCCCGGTATTCTGATGGATCTCCGGAGAAACCAGAACGATATTCAGCATGGTTTCACCCCTTCAGACATTGGGTCGCTCCCACTGTCCTGCTCCATTGTAATGCAAACGTTTCAAAATTTCAAGCCGAAAAATTCGGATTTTTCATATTTTTCTATATTATTTAGGAATTTTTCCTGTTTTCAGATTTTTTGACCTCACAAACGTCTGATACAAGTCAAATTGCGATGTTTTTTTCGATTTTTCTCTTGCGGAAAGTGGTTTGTCATCGTAGAATAGAGGAAAGCATATCCCTCTGAAAGGAAGTTTCAAGATGAAATCTATTCTCTTTGACCTGGATGGAACCCTCACGGATTCCGGCGATGGGATCACCCGCTGCGCCCAGCTGGCCCTCGACCACTTCGGCATTCATGTTCCCGACCGGAACCAGCTGCGGGTATTTGTGGGGCCTCCCCTGCGGGAAAGTTTCCCCCGGTTTGGCGTTCCCGAGGATCGGGTGGAGGAGGCTATCTCCGTTTTCCGCGGTCGGTATCTGACTGTTGGTAAGTTTGAAAATGCCGTTTATCCCGGCATTCCTCAGCTGCTCCGGGAGCTTCGTGACAGGGGCTATCATCTGTACGTTGCCACCTCCAAGCCCGAGACCACTGCTGTGGAAATTCTGGAAAAATTTCAGCTTGCCCAGTATTTTGATCTGATCTGCGGCGCAGTCATGGACAGCTCCCGGGATGCCAAGGAGGCTGTGATCGCGTATCTGCTGGAACAGATCGGCTCTAAGCAGGATGCCGTCATGATTGGGGACACCGCATATGACGTGATCGGCGCCAAGGCCCACGGAATTCCCACCATCGGCGTGGAATGGGGCTATGGAGAGGCTCAGGACATGCTGGATGCAGGCGCCGTGGCACTTGCCCGGGACACCGAAGAACTCCTTCAGATGATTGTTGCCATGTGACGGTTCCCGGCGATTCGGCAGCATCTTTCCACATTTCCGAAAATTCGCTCTTGCATTTTCCGTGGCATGTGCTATAATAGTCTCTGCAAATGCGCCAGTGGCTCAATGGATAGAGCATCGGATTCCGGTTCCGAGGGTTGGGGGTTCGAGTCCCTTCTGGCGTGCCAACGCCCAAAAGCTTCTGCTTTTGGGCGTTGTTTTGCACGCCGCCAAAATTCCGGCGCCAACAGGCTTGGAATTTTGGGAAGGGACAGTCGCAGTCACAGGAACCCATCCAAAGCCCAGCGAAGCGGGTTTGGATGGGAAAGGACGAGCAAGGGAGCAAGCGAAGGACGACCAAAGGAGTCCTGAGACGATGCGGACTTTGCGAGGACGTGCCCCCGGCATGTTCTTTGTGCGCCTACTTCTGGCGTGCCAAATGAAAAACCGATGAAACCATTGATATTTCAAGGTTTTGACGTTTTTTTCTTTTTCATATCAATGAACGAGGCAAAATAATGCGTAAAAATGCATTATTTGAGGTGCTATTGTTGTCAAACTGTTGTCAGAATTTTTTGGAAAAATTCATCGACAAAGAAAAGATTACCGTAAATACAGGAAAAGAGGCCCTGAGCATCGTGCTCAGAGCCTTTCACATCTCCCTCCCATCAGGGAGTACAAAGCCTACACGGGATTTTGCTCCTAATGCTCGCCCAATGCG
>JAQXMD010000006.1 GCA_029012465.1 Oscillospiraceae bacterium
GATCCTTCTCCTGACAGTACTTGATGTACTTCTGGAGACGGGCATGATACTCGGTGCCGCAGGCTGCGTCGCAGTCATAGGTGACGGAGAACAGAGCGTTGAGAGCATCGGAGCCCATGCAGCGCTGCATGCAGCCGCCGACACGGTGGCAGACCAGACGGGTCATGAGCTGCTTCTTCAGCAGGTCGTCAGCGGACTGGTGACTGTGGGTGGAACGGCTGTGCTCGGAGCCGTCGGGCTCCACGACAACGCACACATCCCGATACTCAGGATCGTTGTTGGTGTCGTAGCACTGCTTCATAACGTAGGTGCCGCCCACAATCCAGTCAGCCAGATCGCGCTCAGCGCCTTCCTTGCCGTTGCTGCGGTCAACCTTCTTACCGTTCAGGTAGACGTTGGGCTTCATAGCCAGCAGACGGGCCTTGTACTGTTCATAAGTGCCAATTGCCATTTTAGGTATACCTCCAAAACATTTTTCATTGGGGAATCCCCGAAATATATGTGCAGGCAGAAGAAGTCTTCTGTAAACACCGCAATTATGATCCATACGGATCCGTCCGGACACCGAAGCCCAGGCCGGTGTGCAGACGGATCAGAACGGCATGGTACCCGGGATGACCGAAGCCACCCCGGGTATGTAAAAATCAGTTGATGGTCATACCACCGTCCACGGGAATCAGCACGCCGGTGATATAGCCAGCGGCGGGAGAAGCCAGGAAGGTGATGACAGAAGCGATCTCCTCGGGCTGCGCATAGCGGCGAACAGAGATCATGCGGGTAACAGCAGCCACGTTCTTCTCATCAGCCATAACGTCCTTGGTCATGTCGGTGAGGACATAGCCGGGAGCAACAGCGTTGCAGAGGATGCCGAAGCGGGCCAACTCGTTGGCCATGATCTTGGTCAGGTGGGTAACAGCAGCCTTGCAGGCACCATAGACGGTGTCGCCGATGGGAGCCTTGATGCCGGCAGCAGAGGACAGGTTGATGATACGATAGGGGTTCTCGGCGCCCTCACGGCCCTGAGCCTTCATCTGGCGGGCAGCCAGCTGGCTCATGAAGTACAGACCCTTCAGGTCAG
Organism: Oscillospiraceae bacterium; assembly: GCA_029012465.1. Lineage (GTDB taxonomy): Bacteria > Bacillota > Clostridia > Oscillospirales > Oscillospiraceae > HGM13006. The sequence continues at coordinate 1,079 of JAQXMD010000006.1, forward strand.
CGTCAACATAGTTGTCGAAATAGGTCTCATCCATGTCGATGAGCTTCTTGGGCTGACCGCCCAGACCGGCATTGTTGACCAGAATGTCAACACGGCCATACTTCTCAACGGTCTTTGCGATCAGGTTCTCACGATCCTCAGCCTTGGTGACTTCGCAGGCAACGCCCATGGCGTCAATGCCCTCGGCAGCCAGAGCAGCGGCAGCCTTGTCGCAGGCCTCCTGCTTACGGCCGGTGATCACAACAGATGCGCCCTGCTTGCCCATGCACTTGGCAATTGCATTACCGATGCCGCGGGTAGAACCGGTGATAATAGCTACCTTTCCGGTCATATCTAACATGCTCATTGGAATTACCTCCATAAATAATTGATTATAAATACCAGAACATATCTATTATAATGTATCGTTTTGCATTTCGCAATACGGCAAAGTGACTTTTTTGTGCCGATTTCACCACGAAAAATAAGTGCACTTAATACAGATTTCTTTTACATCGTGATTTTAGCATAGAAACCGGGGGATTTCAACCTCCACTTCCTGCTAGGGCGGGACAGCGGCTGCTTCATAATGCGATAAAAATCCGGGAGGGATCGTTTGTGAAAATTATTCAAAATTCATAAAATAGTGGCTTGAAAAAACAAAGGACCTGTGATAAACTTGACACGTTGGATGGCACGAAACAAACCTTGGCAAAAACTATTGACTTGGAGGGTTCCGTATGTTAGACCTGAACAACCTGCGGAAAGAAAAGTTTGAGGGTGTTTGCAAGATTCTTGACATTATCCTCGTGGTTCTTTTTGCAGCGTTCTTCGTCTTGTCCCTGTTCCCTTACTACTCCGTGCAGAAGGGTGAAATGGTTTCCGCTCGGGGCTACGAGACGAAGGCAAAGGAAGATGATTCCTGGTCTCTGCTGGGCTATGTCGGCTTCCCTGATTCCCACTCCTCTGTGGCGAATTGGCAGGCTAAGATGTATTCCAGCAACAAGAAGATTATTAAGGCTAATCAGGCCAACGGCTACACCGGCGCTATTAAGTCCTTCGCCGGTTCCAAGGGCTGGATGGCTACCAACAAGAAGGGTGAGCAGAATCCCTATCAGGATCTGAAGATCCCCGGCATCACCACCAAGACTGTTTCCATTAAGCAGGTTGGCGGTGCGCTGTTCCTTAATATCTTCGCACTCATCGGCATTGCGCTTCTTCTCCTAAAGAAGGGTATTGGTCGTGCACTGTACAGTGTTGTCTGGGCCGTCTGTGGTGCCCTTGCTTTCCAGTTCAACTATCTGTTGAATTTGAGCAGCACCTTTGTTCGTCCCACAATGCTGGCAATCGTTTATGCAGCCCTGGTGGTTTCCGTTGTTGCGACTGTTCTGTATGCAATCGACGGCCGTTCCAGAGCAAAGTACCTGAGATCCGTCAGCGCTGCCTACGCTTAATTCGGATTTCTAAACAAATGGATAAAAGCTCTGTGTCTTGCCTGGCACAGGGCTTTTTCCTTTTACTTAGCCAGTGCTTTGTCGGTTTGAATGACATCCTGCTTGCAGCTTTGCCGCCATACTGCGGAAAATGCTCGGAAATACACAAAGTATTCCCTGCGCTTTTTTCTTGTCTGACGACAAAGGTGCGGCGCAGTCTGCACATTATACCTCCGCAGCACCGGCAGATAGTGAATGCTCCCTCCAGAATCGTACTGTGTATAGAGAAATGGGTATCTGGGTATCCTTTCCTTAATGGAGGGATACCCATGTTGATTTCAGAACTGATGACAAAAAACCCCGTGTCCATGCGGCCGGAGGAGCATGCGGATCTGGCGGCACGGCTGCTGGAACGAGGCAACATCGGCGCATTGCCGGTATGCGGACAGGACGGAGCGCCGGTGGGGATGGTCACGGACCGGGATCTCGTGACCCGATGTATGGCAAAGGGAAAACGGCCTGAGGAAGTTCCGGTAAAACAGATCATGTCCTCCCGGCTGGTGACGGTGGAGGAAACCGCCACTGTCGAGGAAGCCCTGGGCATGATGGGAAAGCACCAGGTGCGCCGGATTCCCGTGACCAGTCAGGGAAAGCTCACAGGGATCGTGTCCCTGGGGGACCTGATTCGGGCACGGCAGGAAAAAAGCCCGGAAGCTCTTCGGCAGGTCAGTGAAAACATATCAAGACGATAAAATAGCCGTACCGGAGCTTGTCTGCATCCGGTACGGCTGAATTCATATTGGGAGTCAGAGAGGAGACATCTCCTGCCGGAGCTTTCTGCACTGATGCACCATCATGCCCAAAGCCACGGAGGAAGAGACGATATCTGCCACAGGCAGGGCGTACAGAACGCCGTTCTGACCAAAAATGTTGCCCAGAATAATGACCATGGGAATCAGGCACAGAACCTGACGGCTGAGGCTGATAAATACCGCCTTTTTCGGCTGGTCAATGGACTGGAAAAAGCCAGAGGCCACGTTGCCGAAGGGCACAAGGGGCAGCAGCAAATTGTACACCCGCATGGTATAGGCTGCGTGGCGAAGCTCCTCGCCGGTGCCGCCGAAGATTGCGCAGAGCTGCTCGGCGAAGATCAGAATGACGATCCAGCCGCAGGTCAGCAGGGCAATGGAAAAGCCGGTGGCCTGCTTCAGGGTCGCCACAACACGGTCATAGTTCCCGGCACCGTAGTTGTAGCTGATGATGGGCTGAATGGCGGAAGCGGTGCCGATGGCAGGCAGCAGGAAGAACAGGCCGATAGAAATGGTCATGCCCACGGAGGCCTGGGCCACAGACCCGGAAACCGTTTCCGCGGTGGCGAACAGGGCCAGGCAGCTCAGAAGAATGGACTGGCTGATGCTTCCGGTAAACTGCTGCAGGAAGGAGGAAAAGCCCAGAATGCAGCTCTGTCTGGTGTGCTCTTTGCCCAGACGCATGGATTTCAGCCGGAGCTTCATGGTGCTGCGTTTGCTGAGGGTGAAGTAATGAATGACCATCAGGCCCGAGACGATCTGGGAGATGGCGGTGGCGGCAGCTGCACCGGCGATGCCGAGGTTCAGCACATAGATGGCGATGGGGTCCAGAATGATGTTCAGAACACAGCCGGTGATGGAGCAGGCCATCATACGCTTGGGACTGCCGTCCACCCGGACAAACAGGCCGAAAGCGTTGGCGGTGACGTTGAAGAAGGAGCCGATCAGCACGATCCGCAGATATTTCACTGCATAGGGCATCACTGCGTCCTCGGCGCCGAAGAGCCGAAGAAGCTGATGGGGAAAGCAATAGAACACAGCCAGCAGAACCGCCGTAATGCCCACCAACAGCAGGAAGCAGTTATTGAGTATGGATTCGGCCTCCTCGCTTTTGCCCTCGCCCAGACGGAGGGCCAGCAGAGTGGAGCCGCCGGCACAGACCAGCATGGCAAAGGCGTCGATAATTCTTGTGGAAGGATGGGCCACGGTGGTGGCGGTGATGGCCAGCTGACCGACAAAATTGCCCACAAAGGCCTTATCCACAATGTTGTACAGGCTGCTGATGAGCATCATGGCAATGGCGGGAAGGGCATATTGGAGGATCAGGGGAAAAATCTTCTCTGTGCCGAGGGCGCCGGCACGTTGGGCGGTTTGATTCTGACTCAAGGGGAACCCTCATTTCATTTGTTTAGAATTTTATCTATTAGTATACCAGAATGTTGGGAGAATGTAAAATCATTTTTCTGCTGCCGGGAAGTTCCTGAGGTGAAAGCGGAAATTGGTCTTGAAATATCCGGAGAAATGTTGTATACTCATAAGGCTAAGTCGCAGTCCTTCGGCCTGTGGCAAGGCCGCACTAGTCGGGGAGTCAGCGGTGCCTTGTAACCTGCAATCCGCTACAGCAGGGATGAATTCCCGCCCGAGGAGCGATCTGTGTTGACTGACCTGTATAAGCGGCGATGAGGAATCGGTCCCGCGCAACGGAATCCCATGAACCATGTCAGGCGGGGAACCGAGCAGCATTAAGTGGATCTTTTCGTGTGCCGTGGGTTCGCCGCTTCCGAGCTGGCTGTATGGGTAACGGGCATAGTCTCGTATTCAGAGGTGGGTGTGCGGTCTTGCCATGGGCCGGAGTATTTTCTTGAGGGAGGAGCATAGGCATGTATCAGGCGCTGTATCGGAAATACCGGCCCCAGAGCTTTGATGATGTGGTGGGGCAGAATGTTGTCACCACAACCCTGCGGAACCAGCTGATTACCGGCCGGCTCAGCCATGCCTATCTGTTCACCGGCACCCATGGCACAGGTAAAACCACCTGCGCCAAGATTCTGGCTAAGGCGGTAAACTGCGAAAACCCTGTGGACGGGAACCCCTGCAACTGCTGTGCTTCCTGCCGGGGCATTGACAGGGGCAGCGTCATGGATGTGCAGGAGATCGACGCGGCCTCCAACAACGGCGTTGACAACGTCAGAAGCATCCGGGACGAGGTGGTTTATCCCCCTGCGGAGGTGAAAAAGCGGGTGTACATCATTGATGAGGTGCACATGCTGTCCACCGCCGCCTTCAACGCCCTGCTGAAAACTATTGAAGAGCCGCCGGAGTATCTAATCTTCATTCTGGCCACCACGGAGCTGAACAAGGTTCCGGCCACCATTCTCTCCCGCTGTCAGCGGTTTGCCTTCCGGCGGCCCACAGCCGAGGATATTACGGGCCGGATTCAGTATGTGGCCTATCAGGAGGGCATTGATCTGGAGCCAGAGGCGGCCCAACTGCTGGGACGGCTGGCAGACGGCGCCTTCCGTGACGGCCTGAGCCTGCTGGACCAGTGTGCCAGCGGTACAAGGGGCACCCTCACCGTGGACGGGGTCTATTCCATTCTGGGACTGGCCGGACAGGAGCAGACTGTCTCCATGCTGGAGGCCATCGGAGAAAAGAACACCGCGAAAGCCCTTCGGCTCTATCAGGAACTTTACAGTGGCGGCAAGGACCCGGCGGTGATGCTGGATGAGCTGGGACCTCTGGCCAGAGATCTTCTGGTGGTGAAAACCGCTCCGGATTCCGGAATCGGCATGATTTCCAGTACCTGCACCGCAAAAGAGGTTTATTCTATGGCAGCCCGGTTCACCCCGGAGGAGCTGCTGCGGATGATCGGTCTGATTCAGACCACCACCGGGGGCTTTAAGACCAGCGTCAATCAGCGTCTGGACGGAGAGCTGTGCCTGATGCATTTATGCCAACCGGAGCTGAGTCTGGATGCGGCGGATATGACCGCCCGCATGAGCCGTGTGGAGGAAAACCTCACCGAGCGCATCCGCAGTCTGGAGGAAAAGCTGAAAAGCGGTGCCTATACGGTGGCTGCTTCCTCTGCGCCGGAAGTGTGGCAGGAGGATGACCGACCGCCCTTCCCGGATGACGGGGATGCCCCGCCGGAGCCGGAGGAGGAGCCGATTGTGAAGCAGTCTGCTGCCTCCGATGCATACTGGCCAAAAATTCAGCAGCGTGCCCTGACGGATGCGGATGGCCTGGTGAAGTCCATTCTGACCCAGATGGGCGGCAGAGTTCGCGGAGAGGTGCTGGAGGTCTGGTGTGAAAACACCCTCTTCGGTAATCTGTTCAAGCAGCACCCGGAGGTGGCGGAGCTTCTGGAAAAGAAGGCCTCCTTCGTCATGGAGAGAACCATGCACGTTCGGTTCCGGGATGGAAAACAGCCGGACATTGCCGGCGGCGACAATTTTTCCACCCTTGTCAGCGATGTGCAGGGCATGAACAACGGAAGTATACATTTGAAATAGTATTACAATCGGCCGGAGGCCGTGAAAGAGAGGACGATTCGATATGGCAAAAGGTTATCGTGGGGCCAGCCCCATGGGCGGAGCCAATATGGCAAATATGATGAAGCAGGCACAGCGCATGCAGCAGCAGATGCTCCAGATGCAGCAGGATCTGGAGGAGAAGGAGTATCAGGCCACCGCCGGCGGCGGCGTTGTGACCGCAGTGCTCACCGGCAAGAAGCAGCTGAAGTCCGTGACCATTGATCCCGAGGCCGTAGACCCGGAGGATGTGGAGATGCTTCAGGATCTGGTCGTTGCAGCTGTCAACGAGGCTCTCCGGAAGGCCGAGGAGGATGCCAACGCATCCATGGGCAAGCTCACCGGCGGCATGAATCTGGGCGGACTGGGCGGTCTGCTGTAAGCCATGCGGAGCTATCCGGTGAGTCTGGAACGGCTCAGTGAACAGTTTGCCAAGCTGCCGGGCATCGGCACGAAAACCGCCCGGCGGCTGAGTTTTCATGTGCTCAGCATGTCGGAGGAGGATGCCACGGCCTTTGCCGAGGCCATTCTGGAGGCCAGACGGACGGTACATACCTGTCCCCGGTGCCAGAATCTCACCGATGAAGCGCTGTGCCCCATCTGCGCCGACGGGACTCGTGATCCCGGTGTGATCTGCGTGGTGGCCGATCCCAAGGATGTGACCGCCATGGAGAAGGCCCGGGAGTACAATGGAAGCTACCATGTGCTTCACGGTGTGATTTCGCCCCTTGGGAATGTGGGGCCGGAGGATTTGAAAATCCGGGAGCTTTTGCAGCGGGTGGCGGATGAGGACGTTCAGGAGGTCATTATGGCCACCAACCCGGACACCGAGGGAGAGGCCACGGCCATGTATTTGAGCCGGCTTTTAAAGCCCTTCGGCGTGAAGGTATCCCGGCTGGCTTACGGCATTCCCGTGGGGGGCCAGCTGGAGTATGCCGACGAAATCACCCTCACAAGAGCCCTTGCGGGCCGTATCCCGATGGAATAAGCACGGAAAAAGCCGTCCCACCTTTCCGGTGTGACGGCTCAGCGTGTCAAAAAGGTATTTTGCCACGCTGCATGCGGATTTTTGAACTCTGAATAGTTCAAAAATCCTGTTGATTGAACGCGAAGGGCGGGCCTTGCCCCCCTTCACTCTTCCCCCTGCTGCTCAATTATCCAACGCTCTACGAGATTTTTAGACAGTCTCAGCCGTCCCACCTTCCCGGTGTGACGGCTCTCTTATTTTCTTTCTGTTACTTTTGCGCAGGTACAATGACCCTTACAGGGGTGGAAACGTTCAGCACCTCCACATGGTTGCTCTCGCCGCCGTACTCGCCATCCAGAGTCCACGCCACCGGCTCCCGGAACTCCATGACCACATGATCCGATTGGAGAATGTGGAAATACTCCGGATTGAAGTCTCTGGTGGCAAGGCTTGCAAGCAGCGCATTGTAGTCCGCCAGCCCCTTGGGGGCCTTTACAAGAATGATCTCGTTGAGGCCGTCGTCCATTTTTACAACGGAATCGTCCAGAGCCTTAAAGCCGCCCACGGAGGTGGCATTTGTCACCATGCCCAGAATCACGTCATCCTCGATCCGCTGTCCGTTTGCTTCTGCGGCCACATGGATGGGCCGAATATCCTTCAGGGACCGAATGCCCTCCAGAATATAGGCTGCACGGCCAAGGGCCTGCTTGCTGGCGTGGGGCGTTGCATAGCTGACCTTGGTGAAGGCTCCGAACGCCGCAACATAGGTGAAATACTGACCGTTAAAGCAGCCCAGATCCACCGGGAAGGGTTCTCCCTCCACAATATTCCGCACAGCCTCCGGCAGGTTCTTGGGTATGTGCAGGCTGGACGCAAAGTCGTTGACGGTGCCTGCGGGAATGTATCCCAGCAAAGGGCGCTGATGCTCCGGCAGCTCCATCATACCGCTGACGGTTTCATTCAGCGTACCATCGCCGCCGCAGGTAACGATCATATCAAATTCCGCTCCCCGGGCAGCAATGAACTCCGGAATGTCTCTTGGCTTCTGTGTGGGATGGCAGAGCACATCATAGCCGTTTGCGGTAAAGCAGGAGATGGTATCCATCAGCTGATGGCGCATTTCCTCCTTGCCAGCCACAGGATTTACAAAAAAGAGCATTTTCTTCATAACAGAACCCTCCGGGAATGTTACAGGATGTCTGAACCGTTGATGTTCAGCCGGAACTGAAGCCCCAGCGCATCCGCAGCTCTGCGGCAGAGCAGCATACGGGTCATGAAAATCTCAAAGTATTCCAGCACCGGGCACAGCTCCGTGTCAATGGTCAGCTTCAGGGTAATGGTTTTCGCGTCCCGGTCCAGCACCAGATTGGATTTTTCCACGGAATAATTCACCCGGTCATGGATGTCGAAATCCTCGGGCTTAGAAGCGCGAACGCGGCTTCTGCGCACGTCACACTTATCCGCAAGGATCAGCGCCGCAGCCATGGGACTCACCGGGAAGGCAGTGGCCTCGTCGTGGTTGCCGATGGTGGATACCACCATGCCGATCTCCTCCGGCTCCATGCCCCACTGCCGGAGCAGCTGGAAGGCAATCAACGCGCCATAATGGGCGTGGTCGGTGCGGTTGACCATGTTGCCGATGTCGTGCATATAGGAGGCGATTCTGGCAAGCTCAACGGTTCTGGCATCATAACCCAGAGCCTCCAGCAGATCACCTGCCTCCCCGGCACACTTGGTCACATGGGCAAAGGAGTGCTCCGTAAAGCCCATGGCCTTCATGGAAGCATCCGCCATCCGGATATAAGTTTGCAGCTCCGGATCATTCTTTACAAATTCATATGTTACTGTGTTATTATCCATAATTACCTCTCAAACATCTATATGTTATGCTCTGGGCGAAATTGCCGCAAAGCGCGTCATTTTACAGCCGGCATCCAGACAAATCTGAGACAGCGCCTCAGAAAGCTGTTCCTGCCGGAGATCGTCCGTCAGAACCTCTTTCCAGTGGTAGTTTTCCCGGTAGCCCTGAAAACGAATCACATGCAGCCCATAGGAGGACCAGGCCATGCCCAGCTCCCCCGGCTCGTGGCCAGCAGGATCAAAGCACCACTGGGAGAACTCCCAGCTGATCTGCCCGGGATAGAGGTTTTCCAGCAGTCCCCCGCTATTCTTGGAGCCGCTGTCCCGGCTTTCCTCCCGGGCCCACTGAATGAAGGACTCCTCCAAATTTCCAAAGGCCATCAGCTCCATGCCCGCAGAGGCCGCATATTCCTCCAGGGCATCCCGGGCCTCCTGGCTTTCATCCTCAGGGACCAGCAGAATATGCCGCACATCCACATTGGGAATGTCGCTCAGCTCCAGATCGGCATAATCACTTTTATGAGCCTCATAATAGGCCATCAGGGTCTCATCGTCAAAGCCGCCGAAGCTCTCATAAAGGGCATCCGCATAGCTTTCCGCCAGGCAGGAATCATAGAGATAGCTCAGATAGCAGTCCATCGTCATATCCTGACCGTACCGGCGCTGGAGATATTGCTCCTCCCCCAGTCCGGAGGCAGCAGCAGCCTGTCCGAGGCTGTCAAGCGCATTCTGATACCGCTGCTCCATGCTTTCTGACAGCTCCATCCCCTGACTTCTGGCTTTTTCCGACACGCTGGCCGTCACTGCGGCAGCCTCAAAGGCCCGGCTCATGAAATAGTCTGCCCAGGTATAGCCCGCTTCCAGATTGTAATACTGCTTCTCCAGAGGCTCATCTGTAGAAAAGGGCAGGCTTTCATTCTGGGCGGCATACTGGCTCAGGGTCTCCTGACAGTAGATTCCAAAGGTCATATTATCCACTCTGATGCCGTTTTTCCCCACTATGGCCGAAGCATGGGGATCATAGCTTCTGGAAAAGCCCCAGATCATGCCCAGAAACGCCCCCAGCAGCAGGAAGCCCACAAGAAGCCCCAACCGCTGACCTTCAGAAAACAGCGGTTCCTTTCTTTTTCGGTGCTCTTCCTCATAAACCTCCATGGACAGAGCAAGGTTCTCGTAATAAATACCCGGATGGCCGGAATCCCACATGGGTTCCGGCTGAAAATCCATTTCAGCGGTCTGAGCCCCATCCAGCGCATCGCGCTGTTCCCTACAATCCCCGGACACCGGCCTCACCTCCAGATTTATAGTGTATCATATTGGGTTAAAAAAAGCAATCCGCACGGAATGTGCTGTACTCCGGCCTGTGTTGTACAAACTTTTTTCACAGAACCACTTGACAAACCACTGTTCATAAGCTATAATACTTATGCTCTTAACAAGTGCAATATCGCGGGGTGGAGCAGTTCGGTAGCTCGTCGGGCTCATAACCCGAAGGTCGTAGGTTCAAATCCTGCCCCCGCAACCAAATCAGTTACCGTTGTTGATACAATTTCAACAACGGTAATTTTTTGTTTGCCTTTAGGCTTAACAAAACCCCTGGTTCTACCAGGGGTAGGTAAAAACACCTTGGTTAGAGAAAACCTCCATGTTACGATAGTGATGGTTTAGCGACCGCATCACAAGAAAAGTAACAAGGA
>JAQXMD010000007.1 GCA_029012465.1 Oscillospiraceae bacterium
GTTAGAGAATTGTTAGAGATTTCGATTATGAGCAGACAAAAGAACGCAAAAAAGTTCCCGGTTTCAACTGAAAACAGTCAAAACCGGGAACTTTTCTGGAGCTGCTAGCCAGATTTGAACTGGCGACCTCATCCTTACCAAGGATGCGCTCTACCGACTGAGCTATAGCAGCAGTTGTTTAGCCTGATTATTATAACTACAATCAGCTGGTTTGTCAACATTTTTTTGCATACTGCGACAAAATGAGGGGCATTGCAGAATACAATGCGACGCCCCATATATTATGATCGCAGAATCCGGCGCAGGCTCCGAGCCGGCGTGTCAATCTTTCCGAAGGTGTAATAAAAGGCAGGTGATACCCGAAGGGTACAGGGTATGCCCAAGGCCTGATGGAGAGGCTGGCCGCAGTATCCCTGACCGCCATTACCGGCAGTAGTCATGCCGCCTTTCATACGCCAAACAAATGGTCAACAAGCATATATACGCACCCGATCAGCATACCCAAAAGGAGCAGAAAGAGTATTGCAACAGTATACATAATGGCAATATACACAAAAAAGACAGCTCGGTTTTGCTTTTCCAGCCAAGTTTTGAGTCTGGCGGGCGTCAACTGATATGCCAGGGCAAGAAAAAAGTCAAATATATTTTCGATATTACTCCCTCCCTAATTCTTTAGTACATTGGCTCCAAAATCGCCCCATGTTGAGCTGCTTTGGACACAATCTGCGGCTTCTGGAGTGCTGGCAGCGTGAATGGAATACTGTACATCCCAAAGTTCCTTTGCAAAATCCTCCCGAAAAAGCTCCCGGCATTGTGTTTTTCATAGGTTTCCATAACGGCAGCGCTCTCCCTTGTTGATTCTGACTTCATTCTAGCATAACCGGTGGATCATCGCAAGCGAATCCAGCCACACACGAAGCAATGCTGCTACTGCTTTCATTGTGGAATGCAAGGAGGTTGAATCACCCAATGCGACCAGAAAGCGGTAAGATGTCTTTCCTGTCCCACGGGAGTCCGGTTCCGGGGAAGACAGGGACCAGGACACTTTTCTTTTTCTCGCTGATGTGGTATAATACCTCACTGCATGGCACGTTTTCCTGCGGCGATGCACATACAGCCATTACGAGGTACTACATGAAACGATTATTCATCCTTCTGGCAGTCACATTGCTGATTTTTTCCGGCTGCGGCAAAAAAGCAGCCCCTGCCGAAGCCGAAGCCCACAGCGGCGATTGGGGCACGGACTATTTCGGAACCATGACGGGAGCCACCCTTGCCGCCGGGGAGGTGTTGCCCTCCGAGGAGGAGAGCGCACTGGTGGAGAATACAGAAGGGACCAGTCAGGTTCGAGAGGCAGACTCCAACAGCCGCTGGGGCAGCATCACCGAGGACAGCATCTGCTCCTATCTCCAGGGAAGCGGCTCCTATGACAAGGGTCTGGAATGGTCCGGAGACTGGTGCTATATCGACGCCGGCGGCGGAAAAATGTTCTACAGCTTTGGCTGCGGCATCTGCTGCCTGACCAATATGTACTGCACCCTCACCGGGAACGACTGCACCCCCGGAGAAATGTATGCGTGGGCAAAGGAAGAAACCAGTTACTCCCCCGGCCCCGGGGGCGGTGCCATCGACTGGCCGGAAATCGACCAGATGTGTCAGTCCTGGGGCATCGGCGGCACCCTTTGCCCAAAGCCTGACGACTACAGCCTGTTCCAGCAGGATATGGCCTCCGCCACCACCATCATGGTTCTGGTCAGCAGTGAGGAGGATGATGCCATCTGGCAGAACCTGCCCGGACATTATGTGAATCTCTGGCTTTACGATCCGGAGGAGGACACGGTGTTTATGTCCGATTCCCGGGGGCCAGCCACAAACCGGACCCGAGTGGCCTTGCGGGATGTTTACAATGCCCTTTTGACCAATGACAGCTATGCGTATCAATACTATCTGATCGAATAACAGACGGAAAACACAGGGGAGCGCGCTTCAGGAGGGCACGCTCCCCTGAATTGTGAACAGTTTTCGCAGTTTCCGTAACAATTGTAAAGTGATTTTGAACTTTTAGCACTCCCTCTTGACGAGTGCTAAAAACAGTGGTATAACGTAGTCAGAACGAAGAACAAGTGAGCTGCTGAGAAACGACAACGAATTGCTCTTATGTTCCAGAAGTATTGTTGGACATGATTAAGTATGAATTTGAAAAGGAGGATATGACTTATGTTGATGCCCAGTATTTTTGGAGAAAACTTGTTTGATGACTTTTTTGAAGGATTTGCAAAGCCCCTTATGCCTGCTGGCAGCTTTACGAATCAGGCGGCAGCGATGAAAACCGATGTGAAGGAATACGACGGCGGCTACCAGCTGGATATCGATCTTCCCGGTGTCAGGAAGGAAGACGTAAAGGCTGAACTGAAGGATGGATACCTGACCGTCAGCGCAACCCACGGCACCCAGAATGACCAGAAGGACGACAACGGAAGATTCATTCGCAGAGAGCGCTATTACGGCACTGCCTCCAGAAGCTTCTATGTGGGCGACCAGATCAAGCAGGAGGATATCAAGGCCAGATTTGAAAACGGCATTCTGAGCCTGCGGGTTCCCAAGGTGGATGCCCATCCGGAAATCGAACAGAGAAAGTATATTGCCATTGAGGGATAACTCCCATTAGGGGACGGCCTCCCGGACGTCCCGCCAATTTAGAACGCGTTTCCATGGACGGCGTAGCCCGCCGGGGAATACGTTGATGTAGCTTTCATAAAATGAACGGGTGCGTTGCATTGTATTTTGCGGCGCACCCGTTTTTTGCTGCAAGGGTTTCGGCCTATGGAGAAAAATGCTAAATTTATTAGAAATCTACTACATTTTCCCTAAAAATTCACAGGAAAAGAATTGACAGAACGGAACCGGCTACTTATAATATAAAAATAGGGACCAAGGGCTTACTGCGCGCTTTTTGCGGCAGCCCGGTCTATGAAAACACAAAAAATGGATGAGGCACATGAAGATAACTGGTGAAATGATTCTCAGGGAGATCGCCGGGGAGCATATCCTGATTCCCGTTGGCGCCACAGCCCTGAATATTAAAGGTATGATTAACCTGACGGAGAGCGGTGTTCTGCTCTGGAACCGTCTTCAGGAGGAGTGCTCCGAGGCAGAGCTGGTGGAGGCCCTTCTGGAGGAATACGACGTTGACCCTGCGACAGCTCAGGCGGATGTTCAGGATTTCCTGAAGCAGCTCCGTGAGCTGGAGCTGCTGTAAGGAGTGTTGCCTATGGCGAAGAATTCTCCAAAGCCGGAGGAGACCAGGAAGACGCGAACCGGAAGAAAAATAGTATGGCTGATACTGGGGGCAATTGCTCTGGTGGTGATTCTGGCGGTGGCTATTGCAGTCACAAGCCGGGACACAGCACCGGAGACGGACCGGAATCCGGGCCGCTCCGACAGCGCCTTTGGCATATCCTCCGCCGAGGCGAATGCCCCGGAGGAATCCCCAATGGATGCCGAGAGCACCTTGGAGGCCCCGGAGGAGCAGCCCGACCCCGGACTTCCGTTCCCCTGTTCGGTTGACGGACTGGAGGTCAAAAGCCTGTTTCCCTCGGACATTATGAACCCCGACGGCGGCCTTGAGCTGATCACCGGACTGGCCAGTCTGGAGCTCACCAATACCTCCGGACAATATCTGGTTTCCGCCCGGATTCACGTCATCCTGACCGATGGAACAGAATATCTTTTCCAGGTGCAGGATCTGCCCGATGGCGGAAGCGTTCTGGCCTTTTCGCCGGACAATGCCCTGTATGACGGCACTGTTCCCTGCGCATCCATCTCTGCGGAGACGGAATACACCGGCGGCGGTCAGCTGATGGAGGAGAGCCTTTCCGTTTCCGTAGACGGAACGGCAGTGACCCTCACCAATCTCACGGATCAGGACATGGAGCCTGTGACAGTCACCTGCCACGAAACCGTGGACGAAAGCGGCTATTTCGGCGGCACCTCCTATTCCTATGAGACGGAGGCCATTCCCGCCGGGGGCAGCGTGACCATTGAAGCTATGGATTGTATGATCGGAATGCCGGCAGTGGTGCGGATCACCCCGGTGTCCTGAGAATAAATGAAGAAACCACATGAATAAAGATAGAAGGGAAGACATTATGAGAAAAAATTATGTGAAGCCGGAACTCTTTTATGAGAGCTTTGTATTGAGCCAGCATATCGCGGGGTGCAGCTTGCAAATGCCAAATCATTCAAATGGAAATGAATGCATTGCCTACGGCACCGTAAGTGATGGGTATCAAGATATATATCTTACGAACTGGTTTACTACGACAAATACTAGTTGTGCACTCGAACCTGAAGGATATTGCTATACGAACGGAACCGTTAATGCAGTAAACATGAACTCCTAATGATATTAGAGACTTATCAGTCCTTTACGCTGGCGGACATCACCATCGGACTGGAGCTTCCGGAACCGGTCAGGGTAACGGAGAACTTCCTTCCCTTTGCCGTTGGCGGCGGGGAGCAGATCACCGTGCGCTTTCTGGAGCGGGATGATCTCCCGGAATGCCCGGGGGAGCCGCTGTTCTCCAATGTGAGCTTTTCCGTGTTCCGGGACGCGGCGGGGTTTTTCCGCAGGTACCCCGACCACAAGGAGGGGGACATCCCCTACGCCATCGGACGGATTGCCCCCGACGGCTGGTCCGAGACGGTGGAGTATCTGCCGGACTTCCGCTGGTG
>JAQXMD010000008.1 GCA_029012465.1 Oscillospiraceae bacterium
GCCACAGTGGGATATTGCCCCGAGGTCTGGGGGGAGTGGAAATAAACAAATCGGCGGTATTGCTATTCCCAAAGGCTGATGGTATCATACGGTTGATAAAAACAGTCTGAAGATTTATGAGAAAAGGGAGGAGAAACTATGTATTGTACATCCTGCGGCACGGAAAACCGTGAGGGAACAAATTTCTGCACACATTGCGGTGCACCCATGACACCGGTCGCTCAGCGCGCCCCCGGGGCATTTGTACTGCAGACTCCGATGGGTCCTGCGGCGCCGGCAGGCTCTGTGGCCGCTGCCGGATCTGATTATCGGAATGGGCCTGCTGCTCTGCTCAAGAAGCTGGCTGCATCCCCAGTGTTCCTGATGGCGGTAATTTGTACGACCCTGTCTGTCATTCTGAAATTTGTCTTTGCGAACGCGAATACCATATATCTTGTGGATCAGATTTACGATCTGATTCCTCAGGATATCATGACCTTTGAAATGGAGGATATCCTGGAGGCAATCATTGAAGGTACTTACCATGTGGGCACTGTCTCAGCCATCATTACCAATTTGCCGACCATTCTGATTCTGATCGGCCTGTGGATCACTGCGGCTTCCGCGTTCAGTAAGAAAAGAACCACAATCACCACCGGCGGCCTGACGGTGATCCGGGTGATTATGATTATTGAACTGGTTCTGAGCTGTCTGCTGCTTGTATTTTTGGAATTCGTGATGGCGATCTACACGGCAACTGAACTGAAGTATTATGATGTTGTGGGTGCTGGAGTTACAATGATTGTCATAACCGCGATGATTTTTGCGTTTATTATCCTGAATTTTGTGCTTATACTCAGGAGTTTGAAGGCAGCCAGCAGCGTTGCGGTTACGGGCAAAGCAAATCCCGAGGCTTCTGTCTTTGTTGCGGTGCTTCTGATTATCGGCAGTGTTTTCAGTCTGATCCCGGGGCTTCTTTTCCTGCCTGCGGGTCTGTCCGATATTCTTGCGGCTATGGGCGGCATTCTGTTTGCAGTGACTATTTTCCGATATCGCAGTGAAATGCAGAACGCGGCATGGAGAAGTGCCCAGATGCCGCCCATTGGAGGAAATCAGGGCAGCGGCTATTATCCGCAGGGAGCTTACGGCTATGGACAGCCGGATATGAGCTATGGCCAGGCACCGGTGTATCCCACTGTGCCTGTATATCCTGCTCCTCCGACGGAAAATGACGGTGCAGCTCCGGCGGCTCCTGACGCCGATTGCGGCGCGGAGGACAGTGAAGCAACTGTCTGATACGTCCTGTGTGAAGAAATCTGAACGAATGGGGCGGGGATCTGAACTGTGGTTTCCGCCTTTCGTGGAAATGAGGTATGAATCATGAGTGATACAATTCTGACGGAAAAGCTGGGACAGGTTGCCGTTGTGTACCTGAACCGTCCTGCAACCCTGAACTGCTTCAACAATGAGCTGTTGGAGACCCTGAAGGTGGTTCTGGAGGAGCTGGACAGTGACCCTGAAACCCGCTGTGTGGTGATTACCGGCTCCGGCCGGGCCTTCTGCGCCGGCGGTGATCTGGGGGTACTGATGGACTGCGATTCTCAGGAGAAAAGCGATGAGAATATGCGTGTGGCCAACGAAGCCACCCTGGCGTTGTTCCGTATGAATACGCCCACCATTGCCATGGTAAACGGCGCGGCAGCCGGTGCTGGCTTCAATCTGGCACTGGCCTGCGATCTGATTTTCGCCTCCGAAAAGGTGAAGTTCATCCAGTCCTTCGTGAATGTGGGCATTGCATCGGACTGTGGGGGTCATTATCTGCTGGAGAAGGCTGTCGGGCGGCATCTGGCCAAGGAGCTGATGTTTACTGCCCGTCCTGTGTCCGCTCAGGAGGGAAAAGAGCTGGGCTTTGTCAACCGCGTATGCAGCCCCGAGACCCTTCGGGAAGAGACGCTGGCCTTTGCCCGGAGCATTGCAAAGAAAGCGCCTCTGGCTCTGGCAGCCAGCAAGCAGCTTTTGAACCGGGCCGAGGAAATGAGCCTCGAGGAGGTTCTGGAGGCAGAAAAGGCCCAGCAGGGACCGCTACTGCTGAGCCATGACTGCAAGGAGGGCATTGCTGCCTTCCGGGAAAAGCGAGAGGCGGTATTCACCGGTGCTTAAAATATCCGGCCTGCGGCTCTCTCCCGGACAGCCGGAATCGGCCCTGACAAAAAAAGCCCAGCGGGAGCTGGGAACGGAGATCAAGGGCTTCGTGGTTCTCAAAAAATCCGTGGACGCCAGAAAGAAAGACGATATTGCTCTGGTCTATACCATCGGCGTGAAGGTTCCCCATGAGCAGCAGGTACTCAAAAAGTGCCGCAGCAAAAAGGTCTCCTTCTACGAGGAAACCTCATATTGCTTCCCGGTGCAGCATCTTCGACTTGGACAGCGCCCGGTGATCGTGGGAACAGGTCCTGCGGGGCTGTTCTGCGGCCTGATGCTGGCCCGGATCGGCGCCCGTCCCATTTTGCTGGAGCGGGGACTGGACGTGGACCGGCGTACAGAACTGGTGGAGCACTTCTGGTCCACCGGAGAGCTGGACACCGGCTGCAATGTGCAGTTTGGCGAGGGCGGTGCCGGAACCTTCTCCGATGGAAAGCTGAACACCGGGGTCAACGATCCCAGAATGCGGTTCATTCTGGAGCAGTTTGCGGCCTTTGGGGCACCCAGAGAAATCCTATCCGATGCGGCGCCCCATGTGGGAACGGATTATCTGAAAACAGTTGTGAAGAACATCCGGGAGGAGCTTTGCCGCCTGGGCGGTGAGGTGCGCTTCGGCCATCAGCTGACGGGAATCCGGATGGAAAACGGCGCGGTATCCGGCGCAGAGGTTCTGGGGCCGGATGGAAGCTATGTACTCGAGACAAAGCATCTGGTGCTTGCCATTGGCCACAGCGCCCGGGATACGGTGACAAAGCTCTATGAACAGGGCGTTCCCATGGAACCGAAACAGTTTGCTGTGGGTGTGCGCATTGAGCACCTGCAAAAGACCATGACCCTTGCCCAGTACGGGGCGGAGATCGGGGGACTGCCTGTGGCAAGCTACAAGCTCTCCTGCCATCTGGAAGGCGGAAGGAGCGCGTTTTCCTTCTGCGTTTGTCCCGGCGGTATGGTGGTGGCAGCGGCCTCTGAGGAGGGGCGCGTATGCACCAACGGCATGAGCAATCAGGCCCGGGATGAAGTGAACATCAATGGAGGCCTTCTTGTGACGGTCCGACCTGAGGACTTTGGTTCGGAGCATCCTCTTGCGGGCATCGACTTCCAGCGAAGGCTGGAGGAGGCTGCCTTCAAAGCCGGCGGAGGGGGGTATAAAGCGCCCTGTCAGCGAGTGGGGGATTTTCTCCGTGGCGTACCCTCCGTGGGGCCGGGAACCATTCAGCCCTCCTATCGACCGGGTGTGACCTATACGGATCTCCATTCCTGTCTGCCGGAATTCATCACCCAAACACTGGAGCAGGCGCTGCCTGTACTGGGAAAGAAAATCAAGGGCTATGACGATCCCAACGCACTGCTGACGGCGGTGGAGGCGAGAAGCTCCAGCCCTGTCCGCATTCCCCGGGACAGCTCCGGTCAGAGCAGTATTTCGGGCTTGTATCCCTGTGGGGAAGGGGCCGGTTATGCAGGTGGCATCATGTCCGCCGCGGCAGACGGAATCCGTGTGGCCGAGTGGATCTGTGCCAGTATTTGATATCAAAGAGGTCGCAGGTTGTCGAAACTTGCGATTTCTTTTTCTTTCCTTTCCCCCGCGATTATGCTTGAATATAGAGGAAAGGAGGGAGAATTATGAAGATAATCTCCGAAAACCATGTTGAGCTTCCCGTATGCCACAGACAAATCTGCATCCTTTATCGGTTGCTTTCCGAAAAACAGGATGATGGATATACCCACTATGGAATTCATGCTGAAAATGCGGCCACAGGGGAAGCTTTGACGATTCCGGATATAACGGTGAATCAGAGCATGGCCCGGCGGCTTTATGACAGCCTCTTGCGCGGCAAGGTCACAACGGTATCATTTCGGGAAGTGGTGGAGGATTTTCTGGGGTCAATGTGATTGATTTTCCAGCCCTGGGCGTGTAGAATACTTCCGGAGGGGATGCTATGGAGGTCATATTTCAAGACCGGCGGATTCTCGTGGCGGTGAAGCCGGCGGGGGTGTTATCCACAGATGAACCGGGAGGCATGCCGGAGCTGATCCGGGCGTATCTGGGGGACGACAAGGCCTGTGTCCGTACCGTTCACCGGCTGGATCAAACCGTCAGCGGGCTTATGGTCTTTGCCCGTTCCCGGGCCGCTGCGGGAATCCTGTCGGGACAGGTGCGGGAGCATGGTATGGGAAAAGAGTACCTTGCGGTGATCCATGGCGCACCGGAAAAACCGGAGGGAACCCTTCGGGATTTGCTGCTTCGGGATAAAAACACCCGCTGTACCAGAGTGGCTGCCGAACCGGGGAAGGACGTGAAGGAGGCCATACTCCATTATCGGGTACTGGAAACCCGGGACGAGCTGTCTCTTGTGCACATAAAGCTGGAAACGGGCCGAACCCATCAGATTCGGGTACAGTTTTCTTCTCGGGGGCTTCCACTGTGGGGAGACAAGCGGTATGGAATTTCCGATGGAGGGGAGCAAATTGCCCTCTGGTCTGTGCGTCTTTATGTGGAGCATCCGGAAACAGGGGAGAAAATGACGTTTTTCAGACTTCCACCCTGGGAGGGCATTTGGAGCCGGTTTCAAGCACCGGAATTCTGAAAAATGAAAAATGTCATTGACTAACCGCGTAAATTTGTGTATTCTATTATCTGCGGACTGGGAAACCGGGCCGCAGAAAGAATCTTTGGAGACGTATCGAAGTGGTCATAACGAGAACGACTCGAAATCGTTTGATCCGCAAGGGTCCGTGGGTTCGAATCCCACCGTCTCCGCCATGAAAAAGACCACATTTGTCTACAGAACAAATGTGGTTTTTTTCAACGAAACAAATCCCTTCCGGGATTTGTGAAATGCCCTTCAGGCGTGCAATATGGTTTCGCCATGTGAAATGTCTGCGGGCGTGAGGGGATTTATTTCATTTCACTTTCCGCGTCAGTGGAAAATTTCACAAGCGCCCACGGCGCTTATTTCACATCCGAAGGATATTTCACTTCACAATCTATCTTTTCTGCTTGGAACAGCAAAGGAGGACCCTCATGAAAGACATTGTATTGCTGTATGACGGCTGCTGCGTCTATGAAATCGTCATTCTCAACTACTTCTTGAACTTTACCGGCAGTCAGGTTCAGTTCTGTTCTCTGGGGCAGGATACCATCCGTTCCATGGAGGGGTACTCCATGAATGTGGATGTCCATCTGGAGGATGTGGATCTGGAGCATGTGCGGAGCTTTATTGTACCCGGCGGCACCGTGAAAAACATTGACAGCCCCTCGGTACTGGAGACCCTCAGGACCCTGACTGATCGGGGAACGCTTGTGGCGGGAATCTGTGCCGGTGTGGATATTCTCGACAAATCCGGCATTCTGGAGGGCAGACGCTCTACCCACAGCACCGAGGAGGATTGGGTGCGGGATGGAAACATCATTACTGCCCGGGCCAACGCCTATGTGGACTTTGCCATTGAGACGGCCAAAGCGCTGGGACTGTTTGCTGATGAACAGGATCTTCAGGAGACCATCGATTTCTGGAAGCACTATCGGAGAATGCAGTAAATACCAAAAAAGATCCGGCACGGGATTCCGTGCCGGAATGATTTTTCAGTCCAGATCATCTGCTGCCCGAGAAACGGCCTGTTCCATTTCCCTGCGGTTCTTGCTCCAAAGCCAGGAGAAGCCCATTTCGGTGCCTTCCTGTACCCGAATGAAATTGATTTTGTGCCGGTAGATCATCAGCAGACCGGAAACCAGCAAGCACAAGGCTCCATACCAATTTCCCCGAAGGCCCATGGTAATGGGAACGGCCAGACTGCCGAAAACAGCGCCCAGAAAAACATAGTTGGTAATCAGCGCAATCCCCAGAACAATGGGAAACAGGATCGCCGCCATGCGCCAGTCATAGGCCAGTGCAAAGCCACCAAGGCAGGCGAAGCCCTTTCCGCCACGGAAGCCCATGAAACAGGGAAACATGTGTCCGATGATGCAGGCGCTGCCTGCCACAGCGGAAGCCTGGGGGAGAGCCGGGAACAATGCCCGACAGATCAATACAGCGAAAACAGCCTTGAAAATATCAGCAGCCATGACCAGAGAGCCAATGGACTTGCCAAGAACCATCATGGCGTTGGAGGCTCCGGCATTTTTGGAGCCTTTGGTACGGATATCCACGCCCCGGAGCTTTCCAATCAGGAAGGCCGGATTGATACTGCCGATAAAATACCCGAGGAATGCCGGGAGCAAATAGTGAACCACGTTCTCATCTCATTTCTTATGCTGGAATCCACAGATGCCCAGAGCAACTGCATCTACAGTATAGCATGAAATAAAGAAGAATTCCATGATTTTTAAGAAAATCATAAATATAAGGGCGAAAAAAGCGCCGCAGCGAAATGAATACTGCGACGCATCTTTTATTGATTTAGTGCCAGAAGATCCAGCAGAACAGATACCCCACAGTAACAGCGCAGAGGGTGAAGGGGACGCCGATCCGGAGGAAGTCCGTGGTCTTGACCTGGTAGCCGGCCTTCCTCAGAATACCGATACCGGCAATGTTGGCAGAAGCGCCGATGGGGGTCAGGTTTCCACCCAGGGTTGCACCGGTCAAAAGACCGAAGTACAGCAGGTACGGGTTACAGCCAAGGCTTTGGGAAAGCACCTGAACCACAGGCAGCATGGTAGCCACATAGGGAATATTGTCAACAAAGGCGGAGCAAGCAACGCTGCCCCAAACAATGACCGTGTACAGCAGGAACAGGCTGCTGCCGCCCACTTTGGCGAACAGATTGCTGATGTCGTTGATGATACCGGCCTCTGTGATGCCGGAGATGACCACAAACAGACCTGCCAGCAGAAGCAGCGTCTGATAATCAATTTCGCTGAAGGCCAGCTTCACCACATCGGTGCCTTTTTCCCGGATCAGCGAGTGGATAATGCCCACAAGAAATACGCCGGAGCAGATGATGCCGTTGGTCATGGCAGGGCGATTGGGGAAAGAGGAAGCGCCAATCAGCAGCAGAACGGTCAGAACCAGCAGAATGGTGGGCACATAGTTGGAGACAACGGTCTCTCCGTCAATGGTCACGGGCTGACGCTGCTTCCGGAACAGAACCATAATCACCGGGACTGTTGCCAGGGCTCCCAGCTCCACGGCGAAGAAGATGCTGGGCTTTCCGTGCATAAAGAAGAAGTCATTGAAATCCATGCCGGCGTAGCCGCCCAGCATGATGGAGGTTGTGTCACCCACCAGGGTTGCAGCGCCCTGAAGGTTGGAGGATACAGCAATGGAGATAATCATGGCCACGGGGGAGATATCCAGCTTTTTCGCGATGGCAATGGCCACAGGCGCAATCATCAGTACCGTTGCCACGTTGTCCACAAATGCGGAGACAAAGCCGGAGAACAGGGACATGAATACCACAACCCACATAACATTGGGGGACTTTTTCAGCAGAAATTCTGCCATGCGGGCGGGCATTCTGGACTCAATAAACAGCGAAACGGTGCCCATGGTTCCTGCCAGCATCAAAAGCACGTTAAAGTCAATGGCGGAAAGCAGATTCTCAAGGGGCACAATTCCGGACACAAGAAAGATCAGTGCGGAGGCAAGCGCAATCCACGGCCGGTATTTTTGCAGAGCGATCATCAGAACGTACGTCAGTACGAACAGAATCAGCGCAAATAGTTTCATAGAATGAACTCCTTTATGACGGCGAAAGCCGTGCTTCGTATCATTTGCATAACCATACCAGTATACCTACATTATCCGTCCTTTGTCAATGAAAAAATGAATCCCTGCGGCATTTCGGTAATTACAGCGGCTCCGCACCCACCACCGTGAGGACATTGCCGCTGACCCGGAACCGGATGTTGAATCCGGCGAAGGACAGACCGTAGATCCGGTCGGGGCTGTTTTGATAGGAGGGGCGGGGATCATGCCGAAGCACGCCCATCAGGGCTTCCCTACGGTTTTCTGGAATAAGCTTCAGCAGATCAGAGGGAAAGTCCACGGTCAGAAGAAAATCTCCCGCATGATCGGTAAAGCCGCCGGTGGCGTCGGGCTTACAGTCGGCGTAAGGAATGTAAGGCTTGATGTCAAAAATCGGCGTACCGTCCATCAGATCCGCTCCGGCAACGGTAATCACCGGGCCCTCGGGGGTATCCGGTTCCACTGAAACAAGCCGCACACAGCTCAGACCCATGGAATTGGGGCGGAAGGGGGAGCGGGTGGCAAACACGCCCATCCGGGTGTTGCCCCCCAGGCGGGGAGGACGAACCGTGGGACTCCATTCCTTTCGCAGAGCCTTGGAGAACTGCCAGATCAGCCAGATGTGGGAAAAATCCTCTAATCCACGGACGGCATCCGGGCTGCGGAACTCCGGCGTAAACACGATCCGGGCAGTCAGCTCCTCCACCAGTCCGCTCTGGCGGGGGATTCCGAATTTTTCCGGGAAATCCGTCTGAATGTGTGCAATGACCTGAAGGGGTGGAATCTGATCCATGGCAATGCCTCCATAAGCTGTTTTTCTGATTATACCACAGGTAACGGGACAGTGTCTATCCCGGCCTTCCGAAAGGGGGAAAATAGTTGATTTTGACGATTTACTGTGTTAAAATATCCGGCAGTATAAAATTTGGAGGAAATTCAGTATGTCCATGGAACGTGCAAGAGCATGGCTGACGCAGTTCGGCCTTGCGGAGAAAATTCAGGAGTTTTCCGATTCCAGCGCCACGGTGGCTCTGGCTGCCCAGCGGCTGGGGGTGGAGGAGGCCCGGATCGCAAAAACCCTGTCCTTCAAGGTGGGGGAGGAGCCTGTCCTCATTGTAGCTGCGGGAGATGTGAAGATCGACAATCCCAAGTACAAGGCGTTTTTCCACACCAAGGCCAAAATGCTCTCCTATGATGAAGTGGAGGAGCTGATCGGCCACGGGGTAGGCGGTGTATGCCCCTTCGGCATCAACGAGGGTGTAAAGGTTTATCTGGATGCTTCTCTGAAGCGGTTTGAGACGGTGTTCCCGGCGGTGGGTACCGCAGCCAGTGCCATTGAAATGACCATTCCTGAGCTGGAGATGGCCTCGGCCTACACCGAATGGGTGGACGTTTGCAAGCTGGCCTGAGGTTTCATGCAAAAAAACCTTCCGGCGGTAAAAATTTTTGTGGTTTTCCTCTTGACAAAACCGCCGGAAGGGACTATAATCTCAGCATACTTAAAACTGATGAGCAGGAATAGTAGCACCGATAAAGTGTTCAGAGAGCTGTGGATGGTGGGATCATGGCGATGGAGTCGGATGTGAATGGACCTGTGAGGGCGCCTTGAACAGGATTTTCCCAAGTAGATGGCGACGGGGGTTCCGACCCGTTAAAGCAGCGGAGCGCATGACTGTGCGCAGAGCGGGTGTTATAAACACCAATCAGGGTGGTACCGCAGGAGTTTGGCTCTTGTCCCTATGCATGGGGATAAGGGCGTTTTTTTATGCCGGCAGTCTTATCCGAACACGCCAAAGAACAGTCGATACTATTTTTTGGGAGGTTTTCCACATGAAAAACGTAAACTTTGTCAAGAAGGCTCTGGCCATGATGATGGCTGCCGCAATGTGCCTGAGTATGGCTGCATGCGGCTCCTCTGGAAGCGACACTTCCGCCGCTTCTGCTGCTGCTTCTGCTCCGGAGGCATCCGCCGCCTCTGCTGCTCAGACTGAGGGCGGAACCACCTATAAGGTCGGCATTGTCAACTATGTCGATGACGCATCCCTGAACCAGATCGTCAACAATCTGGAGAAGGAGCTGGACGCCAAGGGCGCTGAGATGGGCGTTACATTCAATTATGCGGATTATTATGCCAATGCACAGGCCGATTCCGCTGTTCTGACCCAGATCGGTGCTGATCTGGTGGCGGATCAGGTGGATATCATCGTTGCCGTAGCAACTCCCACCGCACTGACCATGATGTCCGCTACCGAGGACACCGACATTCCCATTGTGTTTGCGGCATGCTCTGATCCTGTGGGCGCAGGCGTGGTTGCCAGCATGGACGCTCCCGGGGGCAAGGTAACAGGCACCTGCGATGGTCTGGATGCGCAGGCACTCATCAACCTGATTCTGGCTGCGAACCCCGACACCAAAAAGGTCGGCCTGCTGTATGATACCGCTCAGGATGCCTCCACCTCTGCCATAGCACAGGCAAAGGAAATCCTCGGGAACGCAAATATCGAAGTTGTTGAAAAGACCGGCTCCACCACCGATGAGGTTCTGCTGGCTGCACAGGCTCTGGTAGCCGAGGGCGTCGACGCGGTCTTTACCCCCACCGACAACACCATCATGGCTGCTGAGCAGGCCATCTATCAGGTGTTCGCCGACGCAAAGATTCCCCACTACGCCGGCGCTGACTCCTTTGCTCTGTGGGGTGCATTCTGCGGCTACGGTGTGGACTACGCAAACCTGGGTACTGTCACCGGCGATATGGTGGCCGAGATTCTGGTGAACGGCAAGGACCCTGCAAGCTACCCGGTTGCAACCTTCAATAACGGCATTGTCTCTGTGAACACTGAAACCTGCGAGGCTCTGGGCTACAACCTGGAAGACATCAAGGCGGCCTTCTCCGAAATCGCCACAGATTTCGTGGAGCTGACCACCCAGCAGGAGTTTGAATAATTTCGATACTCTTCATGATTCTTTTCTCTCCATTGGGACGGGCGTTCTGGCCCGTCCCCTTGGCGGTTTCGGGGAATCTCTGAATCCGGGGCTTCTGAGGATTGCTTCGGAGGTTCCATAACATTCTAAAGGAGGACTTTCCATGTTTATCTCCTGGGGCATTATTCAGAATGCGCTGGAGCTGGGACTGATCTATTCCCTTGTGGCCATGGCCCTGTTCCTGAGCTACTCCATGCTGAATGTCTGCGACCTGTCCACGGATGGGTGCTACACCCTTGGCTGTGCCGTGGGCAGCATTGTGGCCCTTTCCGGCCACCCCCTTCTGGCCATTCCGGCGGCTATGGCTGCGGGCGTGCTTTCCGGCGGCATCACCTCTCTGCTTCAGACCAAGCTGGGTGTAGAAAGCCTTCTGGCTGGTATTATTGTAAACACCGGCCTGTACTCCATCAACATCATGATTATGGGCCGCTCCACCCTGAGCCTCAATGATACCGGCAGCGTGTTTACGGTGATGCATGACCTGCTGGAGGGAACGGTTCTGGCAGATTACTATAAGCTGATCGTGGCGGCCATTTTTGCTGTGATTGTTCTGGTTCTGCTGCTGCTGTTTCTGGACACCCGGCTGGGACTGTCCATCCGTGCCACCGGAGACAATCCGGATATGGTAAAATCCTCTTCCATCAATCCCGCCAGAATGATTATCATCGGCCTGTGCATCTCCAATGCCATCACTGCCCTCAGCGGCTGCCTGATCGGTGAGTACAACAAGACCTGTGACATCAATATGGGCACCGGTATGGTCACAATCGCGCTGGCTTCTCTGATTATCGGTGAGACCATTTTCGGCAAGAAAACCATTCCCTGGAGAGCCTTCGGCGTAATCGTTGGTGCCTGCCTCTACCGTGTGGTGGTGGCCATTGCCCTGCGGTTCAATCTGCCCGCAACGGCGCTGAAGCTGGTTTCCGCAACCATTGTTGCCGTTGCCATTTCCTATCCCACTCTGGTGAAGCTCATTGAGTTTAAGAACAAGCAGTATCTGGCAAGAGGGAAGAACCTGTACCGGATTCTTCGGAATCTGTTCCTTGGAGCAGCGGTGGTATTTGTGGTGCTGGCGGTGGTTTTGGCGGCATACCGTCCCCTGATGATTCTGCTGGCGGCGCTGTGTGTGATCTGCTTTGTGTGGTTCCTGCGGGCTATGTCCCAGAAGAAGGAGGAAGTCGTATGCTAAAGCTGACCAATGTATCCAAGACCTTCCATCCCGGTACGGTGAACAGCAAAACAGCTCTGGATCATCTGTCCTTACATGTGAAAAAGGGTGATTTTATCACCATCATCGGCTCCAACGGCGCAGGAAAATCCACGGTGTTCAACGCCATCTGCGGCGGCTTCTATGTGGACGAGGGCAAGGTGGAGCTGGATGGAGAGGACATCACCTTCCAGCCGGAGCACTACCGTGCCCGGCAGATCGGACATCTGTTTCAGGACCCCATGCGGGGCACAGCGCCCAATATGACCATTGAAGAGAATCTGGCAATCGCATATCTCAGAACCTCCAGAGCCCAGTCGGCCTATTTCAGCCGTGTCAGCAAGGCGGACCGGGAATTCTTCCGGGAACAGCTGCGGCAGCTGGATATGGGCCTTGAGGATCGGATGAAAAATCCTGTGGGGCTTCTGTCCGGCGGACAGCGTCAGGCCCTGACCCTTTTGATGGCCACGCTGGTGACGCCCAAGCTGTTGCTTCTGGATGAGCACACGGCGGCCCTTGACCCCGGAACCGCAGAGAAGGTGCTCCAGCTGACCAAGCGGGTGGTCTCCGAGCGGGATATTACCTGCCTGATGGTCACACACAATATGAATCAGGCCCTGGAGCTGGGAAATCGGACGCTGATGATGGACTCCGGCCACATTGTTCTGGATGTGGAAGGGGAGGAGCGTGCAGGCATGACCGTGGACGATCTGCTGGAGCGGTTCTCTGTGAATGCGGGAAAGGCTCTGGACAACGACCGGATTCTGACCTCCAAAATGAAAAAGAAATAATTGACGGCCCTGCAGCATCTTGAAACGATGTCTGCGGGGCTGCTATTTTCTCGCGGCAGAACGGGGAATGCTACTTGTACCTGCCTGTAAAGTGCGGTATAATGAAGAACATGAAACCTACTGCGGAGGTGCTTTCCTATGCGTGTTTTTGAGATCAATGAAAAGAAATGTACCAGCTGTCTTGGATGCCTGGCTTCCTGTCCCAGCGGAGCCATTCAGTTCTCCGACCACTGCATGAAGATCGACCATGACCGCTGTATTGCCTGCGGCAGTTGCTATCACCGGTGTAAGTACGATGCAGTGACCATCCCTGGACAGGTGGAGGTGGTCAAGGCCTTCCTGCGAGCAAAGAGAAAGGTGATATTGTCCATTGATCCGGCCTGCATTGCCTTTCTGCCTCCCAATGTGACCATTGAGAAGCTGGCTGCCGCCGTACAGGAGCTTGGTGTATGGGATGTGGCGGATGCCTCTGAGGCTGCTGCTGCCGTTGGAGCGGAGTATGCCCGGCTGGTGCAGGAAAAGCATATGGATAACATCGTGTTCTCTGCCTGTCCCGTGGTGCGGAATCTCATGGAGCAGTTTTTTCCGGATACCCTGAAATATCTGGCGCCGGTGGCCTCTCCCATGATTGCCCACGGCCGAATGATTAAGCGGGACTTTACCAGTGCGGCGGTTGTCTATGTGAGCACCTGTGCAGCCCGGCTGGAGGAGGCCAGAGATGTTCGTCACTCCACGGAGATCAACGCGGTGCTGTCCATTGGGGAGCTGATGGACTGGCTGATGGCGGAGGGAATCAATCCCGCCGACTTTGAGGAGGAACCGCTGCTGTCCGATGGCGGCGGCATCGGTGAGCTTTCTGCCATTATCGGCGGCATGATGGAATGTACGGAGTATTTCGTGCCGGATCACGGCATGAAGCGAATCTGTGTAGATGGAATTGCAAATTGCAGGGAGCTGCTACAAGAGCTGAGCGCGGGACAGCTCAGCGGTTGTCTCATAGAAATGGATGCCTGCTGCGGCGGCTGTGTGGGCGGCACCGACGGCATTCGCAAGGAAGTGAAAAAACGGGGCAAATTTGCCGCCACGCTGGAGCTTCGGAACTTTGTGGAGGAGCATGGCAAGGAACCCTATTTTGACACCCACGGCATTGCCATGGCAAATCCCCCTATTGATTACGGCGTAGAGCCCTATGTGCCCACGGAGCAGGATATTGACCGGATGCTCCACTACATGGGGGTGGGCAATCCCCGGCAGCAGAAGAACTGCGGCAGCTGCGGCTATGACAGCTGTCGGGAGCGGGCGGTTGCCATTCTGCACCGCCGGGAAGCTGTCAGCATTTGCGAGCCTGTGGTTCGGGAAAATCGGCTGGATACTTATTATGGCATCTATCAGAATGTTCCTCTGGCGGTGCTGCTGATTGACGATTCCATGCGGATCGTGGACTTTAACCGGGAAGGGGCGGAGCTGTTTACCCTGAAGCCGGGACAGGAAAAATACGTCTTTGAACTGATGGACCCGTCGGATGTGCAGTATGTGCTGGATACGGGGCTTGCGATTCGGCAGAAACGGCTGGATCTGGACGAGCTTTATCTCCGGGTGGAGGCCAGCTTTGTGCCCCTTCCAGGGCAGGACCGGGTTTTGGCGGTGTTCCGGGATACCACCGAGCAGGAGCTGGAGGAGGAAAAACAGCTCCAGTCCCGGCTTCAGAGCGTGGAGATGGCCCAGAGGGTCATCGAAAAGCAGATGACTGTGGCCCAGCAGATTGCGTTCCTTCTGGGTGAAACCACTGCGGAAACCAAGGTAACGCTGAACCAGCTGAAGGACCGTATTCTGAATGAGGAGGATGCCCAGTGAACATTCATGTGGACTACGGCTACTACAGCATCAACCACGATGGGGAAGAGGTGTGCGGGGATCGCACAGTGGTAAAGCGGAATGAAAAACAGATGATCGCTGTGCTTGCCGACGGTATGGGCAGCGGCGTCAAGGCCAACATTCTCTCCACCATGGGCTCCACCATCCTGTCCTCCATGCTCATGGGCGGGGCGCCTCTGGCCGAGGCGGTGGAAGTGGTGGTTCGCACCTTGCCGGTGTGCTCTGAACGGGGAATGAACTACTGCACCTTTTCTGTGGTGTCCATTGATGAGCAGGGCATTGCCCGGTTTGCGGAGTTTGACAATCCCCAGGCCTGGATCATTCGGAATGGTCAGGTGGTTCAGCCAGAGCGGGTGCTCCGTTCTGTGGAGAACAAGGCCATCTGGGTAAGCGATCTGCCTCTGATCGAAGGGGATTTGATCGTCATCACCTCTGATGGAGCGGTCAATGCCGGCATGGACAATCACTTTTCCTTTGCGTGGAACTGGGACAGTGTGGCCCGGTGGCTCTGCGAACGGTCAGGGCTGTTTTCCAGTGCCCAGCGTGTGGCTGTGGAGCTGGTGGAGGCAGTAAACAACCTCTACGGCGGAAAGCCTACAGACGATGTAACAGCCATGGTGCTTCGGATCATGCCGGAGGAGCCGGTGAATATTATGTACGGTCCCCCGGAATACCCGGAGGATGACGGCTTCATGGTCCATGAATTCATGGAGGCTGAGGGCGCAAAGGTCATCTGCGGCGGCACCACCTCCAAGATCGTTGCAAGGGTTATGAATTCCTTTGTGGAGACCATGCCGGAGACGGGGTCTGACGGAGTTCCGCCCATCGCCTTTATGCCGGAGGCTCAGCTGGTAACGGAGGGGGTTCTGACCATAACCCGTACCGGAGATCTGTTGGAAAAATACTACGAAACACGCTGCTTCCGGGAGCTTGACGGGGAAAATGGCGCGGCTTTTCTGGCAAAGCTCCTGGTGGAGCATTGCACCAGTCTGCGGGTGTTCATTGGACAGGCCAGAAATCCCGGCTATGAGGACAAGGATGTGCCCCTTGACCTGAACCTGAAAATGAAGGCCATTGACCGGGTATGCGACATTCTGGCAAAGCAGGGGAAGCCTGTGGAAAAATACTACTACTAATATTAAAACGTGAGAGAACCCTGAAACGTCGGTTTCTCTCACGTTTTGTATGATTACCCTTTTTTCCGAAATACCCACAGCTTACTGCCCACATAGTTCAGGATGATGACAATGATGTTCACCAGCAGCTTCATCCACATGCTTGGCAGCAGCAGCCTGACCACCAGAATGTGCATCAGGATCAGCTCCAAAAGACCGGTGCCGATGCGGCAGCCGAAAAACTCTGCCATTTCCGGAAAAAGCACCTTTGCCGACCAGTTGTGGCTGTGAAACACAAAGGGCTTGTTCGTAAAGAATGCCGCCAGCACGGCGAGAATCCATGCAATGACCACACTGGGATCACTGGGAATCCCCAGCTTCTCTGTGCAGACGTAGTATACCAGCAGATTGACTGCGGTGGTGACTGCGCCGAAGAAGCAATAGGAAATGAGCATTTTGTACTGGTTTGCCAAGTCCAGAAGCTTTTTCATGGGCGAATTCTCCTCATTCGATCATCAGCTTGCGCTTTTTCCAAAGGCCGCTGAAGTAGTAGAAGTCACCGATTACCACACTGACATAGCCTGCCAGTGCGTTGCCCCAGAAGTAACCCCAGACGCCCATGGGACCGGAGAGAAGGATGCACAGACCGATCCGGACCAGAACGCCATCCAGCAGAGCGGTAATCAGACTGAGACTGCCGTTGCCGATGCCATTGATCAGGGCAATACCGGCGGTCATGGTGGCAAAGCCGGAGAACATGACCACCTGAATCACCATATAGTGAGCCGCGTGAGAGAGTACCTCCGGATCATCGGTAAACAGACTGAAAATGGGCACGGGGGCCCACAGACAAGCGGCTGCCACTGCCACAAAGAAAACCAGGCAGATCAGGTTGCCATGCCAGAACACCTTGCGCACCCGGTCGTGCTTCCTGGCGCCGAGATTCTGACCAAACATGGACGCACTGGCGGTGGAGATGGAGTTGGTAATGATGAACATGACGGACTGGAGCTTTCCGCCGATGCCGAAAACGGAGGAGTAAACAAGGCCGTAGCTGTTGACGCCTGCGGAAACATACAGCATGGACACATTGATGGCGGTGCTCTGGACAGTCAGAGGCAGTCCCAGATAAGACAGGGCTTTGAACTTGCTCCAGTCCATGCGGAAGCTGGAGAGCTTAAAGTCGAAGCCAAACTCCTCCCGATGGCGATAGAGATAGATGACGGAGATAATAAAGGAAATGGTCTGGGACAGGGTGGTGGCCAGCGCCGCTCCGGCAGATGCCATGTGGAGGGGGCCAACGAAGATCAGGTCCAGAATCACGTTGAGAATCGCCGCAATGGCGATAAACATAAAGGGACGCTTGGAATCGCCCATGCCCCGGAGGATGGCGGAAACCACATTGTATCCGTAGACAAAGAACATGCCGGCACTGCAAATGATGACATAGTCTGCAGCCTGAGCCATGGCTTCGGCAGGGGTGTTGAGCAGCTCCAGCAGGGGACGGTGAAGTCCTACACCCAGTATGGTGAAGAGGATAGAGAATGCCGCAATGGTGGTGAACAGCGTGCCGATGGTTCTCTTCAGTTCCTGATGGTTTCCGGCGCCCACCAGCTGGGAAATGAAAATCTGGCCCCCGGAGGAGTAGCCGATGGCGATGCAGCACAGAAGCCACACGAGCTGTCCGCCAATGGAAACGGCGGAGAGTCCGGCGGGGCCTACGAATTGTCCCACAATGATCATATCCACCAAATTGTAGACGGTTTGCAGGGCGTTGGAAAGCATAAAGGGGAAGGAGAATTTCAGCAGCTGTTTGCCGACGTTTCCTACCGTAAGGTCATTGACCATGGTTGACTGTTTCATGAACTATATTGAGACTCCTTATATAATCTGATGGCGTGGCACCATCGCACATTCTAACACAGGATATTTTTATTTACAAGCAATTGTTGTGGATTCTCCGATTGCGACAAAATACCGGGGCTGCAGGGGGATTCTGATGGTCGTTATGTGAAAACGAATATGGCCTATTGAAGGATATACCGGAGGAGGCGAAAAAACTACCGTGTATAACATACTCTGTCATACACGGTAGTCAGTACTGATCGGGATCGATCATACCCCTCTCATCCTTTCTATGAAATTTTTACATTCAGCTTCTTTCTCTAAACGCTGGGCCATCCAATAGAGTACCATTCATTCATGCGGAATTGCCGCTCACATTCTCATAGGATTCTGCCGCCTGGCAGATAGTTGAAGCTGTTTCGGATTAGTACATGGGGGTGTACCTCCAAGCGCGATTGTTACTTGAGTGATCGAATGAACATCAGGTGTTCATGGGACCGTCCTCCGATTTTTGAAATATAGTTGTTTTCTAAGGAACGGCTTAGCCGCTACCATTTCCATGAGCTTTTGCTCTCGTCATAAGGTCATTTGGACGAATGGCAAATCAGTACATGGGAAGGTTCCTCCGTATTCCTGAAATATCTATTTCCACCGGACGCTCCGGATTTCGGGGGTTCGCTGGGAAATAAAAGAAATTGCAAGACTACACACAACAAACTTCATTCTTCCGACGGATTCACTCGCGGAACCGTCGTGCTTTACTTTGCCATTGGTATCTACCTCCTTGTTCCTTGTGTCTACAATATACAACGGAAATGAAAATCTGTCAAGGGGTTTT
This sequence comes from Oscillospiraceae bacterium, assembly GCA_029012465.1. GTDB lineage: Bacteria > Bacillota > Clostridia > Oscillospirales > Oscillospiraceae > HGM13006. The sequence goes on from JAQXMD010000008.1 coordinate 18,519, forward strand.
GTGAAAAAATTATAAAGAATTTTTGCGTACCGGAAAAGACGGGAAACTTTCAATGATGCCATATAATGCAGGACTTTCATAGGAGACGCGGGCGGGGGACAGGTGTCCCTGAGCGGAAAACGATTTCTCTGCAAGTTAGACAAAAAAACAGGGGGAATCCGGGAAAACGTTGTGAATTTCTCGGGGACAAACGCCCTTGACAAACGGGCAAAGGTTCTGTATGATTGATTTAACAAATTAAAACCATGAAATGCTATGACGAAGAGAGTAGGACGCAGGCGAAATCCTGAGCGAGTCGGGGACGGTGAAAGCCCGATGAGAGTAGCGACGATCCGAAAATCACTTCTGAGCTGCAGCCCGAATGACAGTAGACGCTGCCGGTTCTCCGCCGTTACCCGGAGATGTATATGTTGGTATGCAGTAATGGGTGGTACAGCGCAAGCGATTTACGGCTTTCGTCCCTTTACGGACGAAGGCTATTTTTATACCCCGACTGCAAAAATGACAGGAGGCAACAATATGAATCATCAGGACATGGTGGAGATCCGCTGGCATGGCCGGGGCGGTCAGGGTGCGAAAACGGCATGCCTGCTGCTGGCAGACGCGGCGTTTTCCTCCGGAAAATATGTACAGGGCTTCCCGGAGTACGGACCCGAGCGGTCCGGCGCTCCCATCACCGCCTATAACCGCATCAGCACCCAGCGGTGCAATATCCACTCCAACATCTATGAGCCGGATTATGTGGTGGTGGTTGACGAGGGCCTCATTGGCTGCGTGGATGTGACCGCAGGGCTGAAGGAAACCGGTGCCATCATAATTAATACCGCAAAGTCCCCTGACGAGGTTCGGCCTCTGCTGCGGGGCTATCAGGGCAGAGTCTGCACCATTGACGCCAACCGGATCTCCAAAGAGATTCTGGGCAAGGTGTTCCCCAACACCCCCATGCTGGCAGCCTGCGTGAAGGTCAGCCAAGTGGTGGACCCGGAAAAGTTCAAGGCGGATATGGAGGAGTCCTTCCGTCATAAGTTCGCAACCAAGCCTCAGGTGATTGCCGGCAATATGAAGGTGCTCACCCAGTCCATGGAGGAGGTACAGGGATGATTTACGCAAAGGATATCAATGAAAAAACACCCTGGCAGGGTCTGACCCCCGGTGGTGAAATCTATGAGCCTGCCACCTCGCTGACCTTCAACACCGGCGACTGGCGCACCCAGACTCCCGTTTTTCTGGCAGACAAGTGCAAACAGTGCCTTTTGTGTGTGCCCTACTGCCCGGACAGCGCCAGTCCCGTCAAGGACGGCAAGCGCGGGGAATTTGACCTGATGCACTGTAAGGGCTGCGGTATCTGCATCACCGCATGTCCCTTTGACGCCATTGTATTTGAAGGGGAGGAGGGCTGATTATGGCACATCTTGACAGACTTTCGGGCAATGAGGCCGTGGCCGTGGCCATGCGCCAGATCGACCCTGATGTAATGGGTGCGTTCCCCATCACTCCCTCCACGGAGATTCCCCAGTATTTTGCCCAGTATGTGGCTGACGGCAAGGTACATACGGAGCTTGTCACTGTGGAATCCGAGCACAGCTCCATGTCCGTCTGCATCGGTGCTGCCGCAGCTGGCGGCCGGGCGGTCAGCGCAACCTCTTCTGCGGGTCTGGCGCTCATGTATGAGCTGCTGTATGTGGCTGCCTCCAGCAGACTGCCCATCGTTCTGGCGGTTTCCACCAGAGCCCTCACCGGTCCTATCAACATCAACAATGACCACTCCGATGCCATGGGTGCAAGGGATTCCGGCTGGATTCAGATTTACGCGGAGAACAATCAGGAGGTCTATGACAACTATGTGCAGGCATTCCCCATTGCGGAGACTGCCGGGGTTCGGCTTCCTGTGATGATCTGCATGGACGGCTTCATCACCAGCCATGCCGTTGAAAACATTGAAATGCTGGAGGACCAGCAGGTGAAGGATTTCGTAGGGGAGTACAATCCCGAGCACTTCCTGCTGAACAGTAAGCAGCCTCTGGCGGTTGGCCCCTACGATGTGACCAACTACTATATGGAGCACAAAAAGCAGGAGGCCGAGGCCATGAAGGACGCCAAACAGGCCATTCTGGATGTGGCAAAGCGGTTTGAGGAAATGTCCGGCCGGAAATACGGCTTCTTTGAGGAGTACCGCATGGAGGATGCCGAGGAGGCTCTGGTGCTGATCGGCTCCACTGCCGGTACGGCAAAGGCTGCTGTGGACGAGCTTCGTGCCCAGGGCAGAAAGGTGGGCCTTGTAAAGGTTCGCGTGTTCCGGCCTTTCCCGGCAAAAGAGCTTGCTCAGGCCCTGTCCCGGTGCAAGGCCGTTGCGGTTATGGATAAGTGCGAGGGCTTTTCTGCCTGCGGCGGCCCCCTGTTTGCGGAAACCAGAAGCGCTCTGTACGATCTGGAGAACCGTCCCAAGGCCATTAGCATTGTATACGGCCTTGGCGGCAGAGATGTGAGCACCACTGATATCAAAAAGCTCTATGACCGGCTTGAGAACATTGCCGAGACCGGAGAGACCGGTGAAATCTATACCCACATGGGCGTAAGGGAGGCGTAAAGAATGGCATATCAGTTTAAGAAAGAGCTTGAAAAGCCCGAACGTTTTGTAGGCGGCCACCGGCTGTGTGCAGGCTGCGGCGCAGGTATTACCTGCCGTGCGGTCATGCGGGCTTTGGAGCCTGAGGACAAGGCGGTCATCACCAACGCCACCGGCTGTCTGGAGGTTTCCACCTTTATGTATCCCTATACCTCCTGGACGGAGAGCTATGTGCATTCCGCCTTTGAAAATGCGGCTGCAACCTGCTCCGGTGTGGAGGCATGTTATAAGGCCCTCCGGAAAACCGGAAAGGTCAAGGACAACTTCAAGTTTATCACCTTTGGCGGCGACGGCGGCACCTATGACATCGGCTTCCAGTCCCTGTCCGGCGCCATGGAGCGTGGTCATGACATGGTCTATGTGTGCTACGACAACGAGGCATACATGAATACCGGCATCCAGCGCTCCTCCTCCACCCCCAGATTTGCCGACGCCACCACCGCTCCCGTTGGCAAGGAGATCAAGGGCAAGCAGCAGGACAAAAAGGATCTGACTGCCATAATGGTGGCCCATGGGATTCCCTATGTGGCCCAGTCCACTTTCATCGGCAACTTCAAGGACCTCCATGAGAAGGCAAAAAAGGCCATTTACACCGAAGGACCCTGTTTCCTGAACGTGCTGTCCCCTTGTCCCAGAGGCTGGCAGTATGATACCGCACTGCTGCCGAAAATCTGTCAGCTGGCGGTTGACACCTGCCTGTGGCCCCTGTATGAGGTGGTAAACGGGGAATGGAGGCTGACCTATGAGCCGAAGAAGAAAATGCCTATCGAGGACTATATGCGTCTTCAGGGACGTTTCAAGCACTGCTTCCAGAAGGGCAACGAGTGGATGCTGGAATCCGCGCAGCAGTATGTGGACGAAAAGTGGGAACAGCTGCTGGAAAAGTGCAGATAATCAGAGATTCTGAATCAAAAACAATCGCCTCCAAAGCGTTTCGGACTTTGGGGGCGATCATTTTATGTATGAGGCATTATTTGGATTGTCTTGTGTACAGCAGACAGCCTATCAGCGCGGTCAGGGGCACCGAAAGCACCACGCCAATGGAGCTGGCAATGCCGCTGATGACCTCAATGGAAAGATAGGCGGAGCTTAACAGCTCATGGATGGGCAGCTCCAGAGAGTAGAGGTAGAGAATCAGCACAAAGCTGCCGCCCACAAAGGCCAGAATCAGGGTGTTGGTCATGGTTCCCACCATGTCCCGGCCAATGTTCATACCGGAGCGCCAAAGCGCTTTGCCGGTCATTTCGGGATTGACGGTTTTCAGCTCCCACAGGGCCGAGGAAATGCTCATGGCCACGTCCATCACAGCGCCCAGAGCGCCGATGACGATACCGGCGGTAAGGAGGCCCTTCAGACCAATGGGGGTTCCGGTCTGGCGGAGCTGCAGCAACGGCTCCACATCGGGAACCCGCAGGCCGCTGATCCGGGTCATGGCCTGAGCCAGCACACCAAAGCACAGGGCGATGGCAGTACCGGCCATGGTGCCCAGCATGGCGCAGAGGGTTTTTTGGTTAACGCCTCCCAGCAGAATAAAGGACACCACCGATACAAAGGCGCAGATGAGGAATGTGGTGGGAACGGTGGGAGCACCCTTCAGCAGGGCGGGCAGCAGAATAAACAGCAGGCAGACAAGGGTGAGTACCAGCCCCAGCAGGGATTTCGCGCCGGTTTTTCCGCCTACCAGAACCGTCACAAGGAAGAAAATCAGCACCACCAGCCCCAGCATGCCGGAGCGGTTGTATTCATATACCGAGGCGGCAATATCGCCACTGGCGTAGGTGGAAATAATCAGGGTCACGGAATCTCCCGGGGACACCGGGCCGTTGTACAGGGGAGAGGCATAGCAGGAGGCCCTCAGGGTCATGCCCTGATACTGACCGGTTTCCACCAGAACGGAGAGGGTCTGTTCACCCCGAACGCCGTAATCCGAGGCGGGGTCCTCAACGCAGGTGTCCGCCAGAACCTCCAGAACCGTGCCGTTTTCGTATTCGGCATAGTCGCCGGAAAGAGCCTTATCCGGCGTTTTGCCGCTGTTGGCCCAGAAGAAGGCTATTAGAAACACCGCAAAAGCCACGGCAAGACACAAAATACTGAGCCGGTTCTTCCGGAACCATGCCCCTGGGGAACCGGATTGCTGAAAAAGCTTCATGGAGATTCCTCCCGAAAAAGATGCTACCAAAAGGATACCAGTCCGGAAATGTAATGTCAAGGGACGTTTTCGGGATGGGGACTTTACATTATTATGAAAGTTGCACGACAAAATGCACAAAAAAAAGAAAATAACTGGTCAATGTGAAGAGACTATGATATGATGTGGGCGTAAATTGGGAGTCTGTGCCCATGAACACAGACAAGAAGAAAAGGAGGTTTATGAAAATGACCAAACAGCGAAGACTGCTGTCATGGCTGCTTGTGGTCGCGATGGTATTCACCATGCTGCCGACGGTATTCGCGGCAGACGTTGATGCCACAACGCTCACAAAAATCACGACAGCAGACGAGTTTGTGTCCGGCAAGTATGTGCTTGTGACCAGCACTGGCTATGCACCAACCTATTTCGACAGTTCCACTAAATGGGTTCTTGCAGAACAGGTAACGCTGACGGACGGAGCACTGACCGGAGTTTCAGATGCTGCAATTTGGAACTTGACTGTCGAAGAGTCGACTGTCAAATTGACAGACAGCAATGGTGTGACAATCGCGCCCAAGGGCGGAAACACTAACGGTATTCAAGCCGGTGAATATGCCTGGAGTTGGACCTGCACCGATGGAGCTTTCAAGTTCCTTGGTACTGAAAGCGACACAGTCACGTTTGCCAGCAACAAAGGCGCTGCAAACAAATTCCGTGCATATATGAATGCTACGGTAAGCGATAGCCCGAACGGCTATCCCTCGGATTTTACTCTGTACAAGGTAAATGAGGGAACCAGCCCTGATCCCGAGCCGGAGCCGGAGCCTGACCCGGAGCCCGATCCCGGGACTGAGCAGTATGCCAAGCTGACAGACACGCTGGCCAATGGAGAGCAGTTTGTCCTGTTCTACAACAAGGACAGCAAGGTTATGACCGATACCGCTTCCGGCAAGGGCTTTGCCGTCAGCGACACGGTGACCCCTGAGGGCGACTTCATTAAGGTCGAAGAGGGTATGGCTGTTTTGACGGCAGCCAAGGATGCTGACGGCAACTATACCTTTACCAATGCTGAGGGCAAATACCTGACCTCCGGTGCCACCGGCAGCAGCCTGAGCTTTGCGGATGAGGCCTCTGATTACAGCCTGTGGACCATTTCTGCTGTGACCGGCGGTGTGCATATTGTCAGCGTAAATGCTGCATATAATGGCAACGCTCAGGCACTGGAAGTATACAATGGCGTATTTACCATGTTCAGCGAGAAAGATACGGATTATTATCTGTTTAATCTCTACAAGCTGACCGATGAGAAGCCTGCGGAAGAACCTGATCCCAATCCCAATCCTGATCCCGAGCCCGAGCCGGAATGCAGCACCATCGCTGAGGCACTGGCAGGCGAAACCGATGCCTCCTTTACCGTGAAGGGCGTTGTGACACTTGTAGATAAGCAGAACATCTATCTCCAGGACGAGACTGGCGGTATTTGTGCATACATGAGCGCAGCTCCCTCCGATATTGCGCTGGGCGATACCATCATTGCTACCGGAAGTCGCACGACTTACAATGGCCTTCCTGAGCTGGCCAGCGCCACCTATGAAAAATCCGCTGGAATGACACTGACCGCAAAGGAAACCGCCATCGGCGAATTGACCACAGCCGATGTGTGCACCTATGTGAAGCTCACCGGCCTTGAGATCACCGAGGTCTATGACAAAGACGGCACTTATACTACTCCGAACATCACCGTAAAGGATGCTGAGGGCAACACCATTCAGCTCTATAAGGCGATTATCAACAAGAATGAGGATGGCACATGGGAATACGCGGTTGGTGATCTCATCAACATCACTGCTGCTGTGGGTGTCTACCAGAAGAACAACACGGGTACCGCGACACTCCAGCTCCGCAACACTTCCGCATCCGAAATTACCCTGACCCCCAAAACCCAGTATGCCAAGCTGAATAACACCATTGAAGACGGCGACCAGCTTGTGGTTTACTATAACAAGGACAGCCTTGTTATGGCTGACGCTGCTTCCGGCAAGGGTATGGGCGGTGTCGCAGCAACTCCCAATGGCGATTTCATCAAGGTTGAAGAGGGCATGTCTGTTCTGACAGCTTCCAAGGATGCTGACGGCAACTATACCTTTACCAATGCTGAGGGTAAATACCTGACCTCCGGTGCCACCGGCAACAGTCTGACCTTTGCCGATGCCGCTTCCGATTTCAGCCTGTGGACCATTTCTGCTGTGACCGGCGGTGTGCATATTGTTAGCGTTCATGCTGCATATAATGGCAACGCTCAGGCGCTGGAAGTATACAATGGCGTATTCACGACGTTCACCGAGAAGGATAATGATTATTATCTGTTCAATCTCTACAAGCTGACCGATGAAGAACCGGAAGCCGATTCGGGAATGCCCGCAGTTGGCGATCAGGTTGTCATCTACAACCTCTCCTCCAAGGGCGTTCTGTCTGCACAGGACGACAATCTGGAAAGCCCCTCCATCACCAACGCGGATGCAGAAATCGTTGAGGGCGGCGTAGACGCTGCCAACGGCGCCGTGGTATTCACCGTGGGTCAGAAGGACGGCTATTACAGCTTCTACAACGAGACCTATGGCTATCTCTGCTCCAACGGCACCGGCAACAATGCATTCTACTGCAAGACTGAGTCGGAGAATGGTGACGAGCTGTGGACCCTGGCGCCTCAGGGCACCGGCTACACCATGGAGAGCAAGGTGGCAAAGTACAACGGCCAGTATTCTCAGTATCTGGAGTACTATGCCGGCGCATACAAGACCTACAGCATGTACAATGTCACCGATTATGACATATACACCTTCCAGTTCTATCCCTGCGTCAACCAGTCCGTCACCGAGGGCATCGTCAATGAGCCCCGCGCAGTGGCCGATATCATCCTCGATGCCTATGTGGGGCAGGATTACAGCCTGCTCTTCAAGGTGGACGCTGTGTTCGGCGTGAAGGAAATCAGCGTCAAACTGGGCGATGACCCGCTGACCTATGAGGAAATGGAAGGTATCTACGCTGTTACCGTACCCGCTGAAAAGGTTCTGGGCGATCAGCTCACCATCACGGTCAGCGGCGTGGACAACAAGGATGTTTCCTTCACAAATGACTTTGTGACCACCGTTGTGGACGAGCCTTTGATCTCTGACGTGAAGCCTGTTGCAGGCTCCCAGACCAAGGAGGACAAGAAGCCTGAGATTTCCGCTGCCATTTCCAATGCCGGCGAGAATCCCACCGTTGTCATGACCTTGAACGGCACGGAGGTCACTGCGGCCTGCGAGGGCGGCAGAGTCATCTATACCCCGGCTGAGGACATGGTGGATGGTCGTGTGAATGTAACTGTTACCGTGACCCGTGCAGACGGCAAGACCGCCTCCAGATCCTGGAGCTTCACCGTTGGTGAGACCACTGAGCAGTTGTACTTCGGTCAGCTCCACTCCCACACCAGCTATTCTGACGGCTCCGGCTCCATTGACACCGCACTGAGCTACATCAGCAGCCTTCCCGATTCCGCGAATGTGGACTTCGTGGCATTTACCGATCACTCCAACTACTTCGACAAGTCCGGCGCTGCCAACCCCGAGGGCGCGCTCTACGACATGAGTCTGGCAACGGAGTACAGCCAGACCATGTGGGCCGAGTTTAACGGCAAGGTGGACACCTTCAACGAGGGCCAGAGCAGCGTTGTGGCTCTGCCCGGCTTTGAGATGACCTGGTCCGGCGGCCCCGGTCACATCAACACCTTTGCTACCCCCGGTATTGTCTCCAGAAATAACACCACCCTCAACAACAAGACTGGTGACGCAGGCATGAAGGCATATTATGCCCTGCTGAGCCAGACTGAGGGTGCAGATTCCATCTCCCAGTTCAACCATCCCGGTTCCACCTTCGGTACCTTTGCCGATTTCTCCTACTGGGATGCCATGATTGACTCCCGTATTTACACCGTAGAGGTGGGCAACGGCGAAGGCCAGATTGGCGCCGGCGGCTACTATCCCAGCTATGAGTACTACACCATGGCGCTGGATAAGGGCTGGCATCTGGCTCCCACCAACAATCAGGATAACCACAAGGGCAAGTGGGGCAATGCCAACGACGCCCGTGATGTTATCCTCACCGATGACTTCTCCGAGCAGGGCCTGTACGCGGCGATCCGCCAGTATAAGGTCTACTCCACCGAGGACAAGAACCT
>JAQXMD010000009.1 GCA_029012465.1 Oscillospiraceae bacterium
CGAGTCCGTGAGGGCGCACCAGTAATCACTCAGAGGAATCTGATTGATATATATGCAGCGATGTGGCCCCGTGGTCAAGCGGTTAAGACAGCGGCCTCTCACGCCGTTAACGTGGGTTCGATTCCCGCCGGGGTCACCAAAACTGAAAAATCAATAGTTGGTGTTGATTGCCACGAGGGTCCACCTGTTCCCATTCCGAACACAGAAGTTAAGCTCGTGTGTGCCGACAATAGTATGCGGGTGACTGCATGTGAAGATAGGTAATGCCAACATATACCGTCCTCTTCATGAGGACGGTTTTTTTATGATCTGTTAGAATATGGGCATATCCATTGATTCTGCAAGGATTTCTGACATTTTTCAGTTGACGAGTATGTGATTTTGTGTTATTATAATGACACCGAATTGTAACCTTTAGGAGGTGACTGCAATGGCTAGAATGAAACGCTTCATTTTTTCCTGCTTATTGATCGCTGCGCTGATTTCGATCCTTTGCATTGGCGCCAATGCCTACAACTATCCCGCCATGCCCTCCAACTGGCAAAGCCTCAAAGTTACGGTTGGCGACGTTACCATGCCGCTGGCGGAGTATCCCGATGGTTCTATATTTCCCGGCGATAAGGAATATATGACAGTAGCTGAAGGCAAACAATATGGGATCAATCTTGCTTCTAATCTCTGGCTGAGAGGAAGTCAATGTGTTGCCTTTGCCCGGTATACATATGCTGCGTTGTTTTATAAATATCCGCAGGATGCCACTATGGACAATTCTCTGGCATATAAATATGGCTCCAGCTATGCTTACTATAACATGATCTATAAGGTGCTGGGACAGACAACCCTTGCGCCTGGCTACAGTGCTTCAACGTTGAAAACGCTGTTCACAGCCTGTGTTCCCGGTTCTGTTATGCGGATCAGCGGACACTCCATGGTTTTGATGGCGGTATTCAGCGATGGCTGCATCATCTACGATTCAAACTTTGCAAATGGTGCCGGGAGCTTTGAGGTTGATGTGAGAAAGTACACATGGCAGGAATTTGTGGATAAGCTGGGTGGACGCGGCCTTGAAGCATTGCAGATGCCTGTGTATTATCCCGGTGTAACCTATTATGTCAACGGTTCCAAGTATTGGACAACTGTAACGGACGCGCCGGATACCCCTTCGATCGATTATGAGGTGGATACCAGCTACGCCGGCAAGTATGTTGTATACAACTGTAGTTCTGTCAATGTCCGCAGTACCCCCAGTACAGAGAAAACTGCCATTGGTTCGCTGCCTGCGGGCACTGTTGTTACGGTGGCTGGTCGCTACGGAGACTGGTATCAGATTGATTATAACGGTTCTGCGGCTTGGGTCAGCGCGAATTATCTCAAGGCCTACAGCGGTGAATTGACGGTTACATTTGATCCAAACGGCGGTACAGCCAAATATCTTTCCGATACCTTTGAGATTGGCACTGCTTTTGGAATCCTTCCCAGTGTGACAAAGGAGAAGCGGACCCTGATTGGCTGGTTTGATGGAAGCACCCAATACACGGAAAAATCTATTGTTCCCAACGTGTCCGCTCTGTCCCTGACAGCCAGGTGGGGTGTGAACAGCTATACGGATGTAAATGAGAACGCCTGGTATGCACGCTTTGTGGAAAACGCGAATGACCTTGGATTGATTGCCACCGATACAAGGTTTTTCCCCGACAGACAGACTACCCGTGGTGAATTCGTGACTGTTCTGTCCAGAATATATACAAAGGAGTATGGGGCACTTACCGTACCCGATGAGAATCCCTTCACTGACCTGGAATCCGGTGCCTATTACCGGGGGCCTGTGCTTTGGGCCAGCAAGGTTGGCGTTGTCAGCGGTATCACCTCTGATTTGTTTATGCCCAAGAATACGGTGCAGAGACAACAGATGGCGGCATTTATGTATCGTTATGCAACCGCTGTCGCCGGAAAGCCCATGTATCAGGGGGATTCGCTGATTTACGACTTTAATGATGCTGAGAAGGTTTCCAGTTATGCTGTGACAGCCATGAACTGGGCCATTGATGCAGGCATCTTTAAGGGCGACGACAAGGGCAATCTGAATCCCCAGGACCCAGCGAGAAGATCTGAAATGGCAGTCGTCCTTACAAAGTTCTTGACCTATCTGAATAGCTGAATGAATACCCTGTTTCCTGATTCGGAAGCAGGGTATTTCTTTTGTGAAAATCAGCAATTTGAAAGAAGATGATTCTACAGTTGAGTCAATTTACAAATCTGTGCAGCTTGAATATAATATTACCAGAGATTTGGCATACGCTGGCCTGTTTCGCTGTCAGCAGTATCAAAATCATGTCTTCTATTCTATATGAACCATGAGGGGGAATCGATATGTACACAAAGGACTATCACGGTGAACAGATTTCTGTGCTTGGCATGGGGAATATGCGCCTTCCAACCATCGGCGAAGGCCGAACCGCACCCATAGATTATGAAAAAGCTGCTGAGATCATTGATTATGCCATGAAAAGCGGTATTACCTATTATGACACGGCTTATGTATACAATGGCTCAGAGGTCTTTCTGGGTACGGTTCTGCCGAATTATGACCGCAGCAGCTTCAAGCTGGCCACCAAATATAACGCCATGGCTTCCAGCGATTACAAGGCGGTATTTGAGGAACAGCTCCAGCGGCTGAATACCGATTACATTGATTTTTACCTGATGCATGCGGTCATGAACGAGGATTCTCTCAAAAACTATCTGGACAGCGGCGCACTGGACTATTTTGTGGAACAGAAAAGGCTGGGCAGAATCAGAAAACTCGGTTTTTCTTCCCATGCGCCCATTGATGTGCTGGAAAAGATGGCGGATGCATATTCCTGGGACTTTGCCCAGATTCAGCTGAACTATCTGGACTGGACCATGCGGGACGCAAAGGGACAGTATGAGGTTCTCACAAAGCGTGGGATTCCTGTTGTGGTCATGGAGCCGGTTCGTGGCGGCCGTCTGGCGTCCCTGTCTCCAAAGGCTGATGCCATGCTGAAGGAGGCCCATCCGGACTGGTCCATTGCATCCTGGGCCTTCCGCTGGCTGATGCGGCTTGAGAATGTGCAGGTGATTCTCAGCGGTATGTCCACCATGGAGCAGATCATGGACAATGTAAAGACCTTTGACCATATGGCGCCCCTGAGCGATGAGGATACAGAGCTGCTGGAAAAAGCCTGTGATCTGTTCCGGGGAGAAATCTCGGTTCCCTGCACCGGCTGCCGGTATTGCACCGATGAGTGCCCCATGGAGATCGACATTCCCAGGGTGATGGAGGGCTACAACAAGTACAAGCTGGACGGTCCCATGAGCCTTGGCCGCATGGAGGCAAAGCCCTCGGACTGCATCGGCTGCGGCGCCTGCCAGAAGCACTGTCCCCAGAATATTGCCATTCCGGAGGTCATGGCAGAGCTGAAGGAGGTCATCAGTAAGATGCCCCCTCCGCAGGAGGCGAAAAAGCCCTGAAATATCAGTAGTTCTGAAAGTGTGATACCATGTCAAACATCTTTTTTATCGCCGACACCCATTTCGGCAGCGAGGCCATTCGTCTCTATGAAAACCGTCCCTTTGCAAATACGGGGGAGATGGATCGGGAGCTAATCGCCCGGTGGAACCGCGTTGTATCCGAGGATGATATCGTGTACCATCTGGGGGATTTCGGCGCGGACGGCCAAGAGGGAGAGATCCTGTCCCAGCTAAAGGGTATCAAGTATCTCGTTAAGGGCAACCACGATACCCAGTCCAACGAATACTACCGTCAGGCAGGGTTCCGGGAGGTCTATGAGCTGCCGGTGCTGTTCCGGAGCTTCTGGCTACTGAGCCATGAACCCCTGTATGTGAACACCAATATGCCCTATGCAAATCTCTTTGGGCACATCCATGCCAATCCCATGTATAAGGATTTCAGCCCCCAGCATTTCTGCGTCTGTGTGGAGCGGACGGACTATGCGCCCATTGCTTTTGACAGTGTGATCTCTGCCATACAGGCAGCTGCGGAGAAGGAAAAGCCGGAACAGAACTGACGAAAATGAAAACGGCGCTGTCACGTTTGCGGGAAACAAACGCGGCAGCGCAGGTTTTATTCAGGCTTTGCCGGAGGCATGGGCGGACGGTTTTTCTCCATCTCCTCAATCTGCTCCGGGGTATAGAGACAGAAGGGGAGATTGCCGCGGCTCCGGTGGTTGGCCACACAGGCGCAGCAGCGTCCATGATTGGGACACTTTACGTTGCGGCATGTACAGGGACGTGTGTTTTCACAGGGCATCCGTTTCACCTCCTTGAAGGAAACATATTCAAAATTGCAGAAGCGTTTTTCGCCGCCGGCAGCCTGCCGGCGGCGATGATTTGTCATTTGACCTTTTTGAGGATTTCAATGGAGCGGAGCAGCAATCGGTTCAGCTCCTCCACTTCCTCCGGGGAGACAGATTCCCCCAAACGGGTGTTGGCGGTGCAGGCCACAAGCTTCCGCAGATTGGCCAGGTGGCTCTTTCCCATTTCGGTAAGCCGGACATACACATGGACACGGTTGGACGGGTCAGTAAACCGGTCAATCAATCCTGCGTCCACCAGAGGTGCAATGGCTCGGGTGGCCTGTTCCTTGGAGGAGGACAGGTAGCCTGCCACTTCCTTCATGGTCAGCTCCCCGCGAATGGACAGAACGGTGAAAATCGTCATTTGCGATTTGGAGTAGGGAAACTCTTTCCGGTCAATGCTGGAAAAAACAAGTCTCTGAATCAGAGGCAGAATGGTCAGCAACGGCGATTCCTCACAAAAACAGGCGGATTGCTCCATGGGAATGCCTCCCTTCTTTCACGAGTGTATGATACGCCTGCTTTTTCCAAATGTCAATCACCAATTTGATGTAATTGGTTGATTTATGCATATGATTGACAAAAATCAATTATTGATATATAATGTGATTGTATATTGTGTGAAGATGGATAAGAAGGGGGTATCCGTATGGAGGAGGTTTCACCGGATTCATAAGACTGCGCCTGTGCTGAACCGGGATCTGGCAAACGGTGTACTTCCCGGTGGGGCGATGGTGCAGCACTCTTTACCGCAAATAATGCTATAAGGAGCGTGTACTATGAATCACAGCGAAATTCACATCTTTGACCTGCTGATTATCGGCGCATATCTGATTGCCATGGTTTCAGTCGGTCTGTACTTTGTCAGGCGCGTGAAAAACACCGGTGACTATTATGTGGCGGGAAGAACCCTTGGCCCATTGGTGCTTATGGCCACTGTTTGTGCAACCATCATCGGTGGCAGCGGTCTGATGGGTCGTGCCGGTGTTGCCTATTCCAGCGGCTTTAAGGCGGTTCTCACCGCAATCCCCTATCTCCTTGGTATGCTGCTGTTCTCGGCCTATTCGGGCAGAATCTCGGACATCGGCATTCAGCACAACATAACCTCCATACCGGAGCTGTTTGAACGGCGGTTCGGCAAAGCCGCAAAGCTGATTTTGGCGGCAATGGTGGCCTTTACCATGATGGGCACCGTTGCCTCTCAGGTGACTGCCACGGCAACGATCCTCAAAATGCTGGGCGGTGAGATCGGCATCTCCTATGAGCTGGGGGCATGCATTGCCTGTGCGGTCTTTATTGTGTATACTGCCACCTCCGGCCTGTTTGGTGTTGTTTACACAGACGTACTTCAGTTCTATATGCTGATCCTCTTTGTGTACATTCTGATTCCCATTGCATCCATCATCAAGGTGGGCGGGATTTCCAACTTCACCATGAATCTGGACCCCTCCCTTGTGAAGCCCTATATCAACGGCGATATTCTGGGAGATATTGTGACATATCTTGTATTTACCATGGCCGGTGCTGAAATGTGGCAGCGCGCCTTTGCGGCTAAGAATCGCAAGGCTGCAAAGAAGGGCATGTTCCTGGGCACCATTGTCTATGGCGTTACCATCGGCCTTGTGTTCTTCATGGGCATAGTAGCTCACCAGATCATTGGGGATGACGTACTGGCTCAGTACGGCTCCACAGATGCAACCATTCCTGCGCTGGCTATTTCGGTGCTGCCCATTGGCCTGACCGGCCTTGCATTGGCAGGCATTATTTCCGTAATCATGTCCACTGCGGACAGCTATCTGCTGGTATCTGTGCAGACCTGTGTTCATGACATCGGCAAGAGCATTCGTCCGGATATGAAGGAAAAAACAGAAATGCGGCTGTCCAGAGGCTTTGCGGTGGTGCTCAGTGTTGGCGCGCTGATCATTGCGCTGTATATTAAGAACGCCTATAACATTCTGATGTTTGCCTGGAGTTTCTATGCCGCAGCAGCGGGACTTCCTGCCTTTGCGGCCCTGTTCTGGAAAAAGGCAACCAAGGCCGGAATTATCGCCGGTATGCTCAGCGGATTTGTGGTCTGCATCGGCTGGAAGCTGGCAGGACTGCCCTTCGGTCTGGGCGCTACGGTACCCGGAGCCATTGCCTGCGGCATTGCTCTTGTGGTGGTGAGTCTGCTGACCTGCAAAAAGCATTCCTCTGTTTTCCTGGATGTTCAGAAGAACCCAGCGGAATTGGCTGGGGAATGAAAGCAGGTATTCTGTCAATAATTGAATTACCAAAAATCGTGTCGGAAATACTCCCGGCACGATTTTTTCGTGGGACAGATGAAATGTCAAGGTGGCTACAGGGAAACTGATCCCGCGTCCGTTATAACCCATCAGAATACCCAACTAAACGGAGAATGGAAAAGTACGTTCTTGCGGTGGAGGAAAAACTGTGGTATGCTTAAAAGCAGTTGAATACAAAATGACGTTGGCGTTATAATCCATTTGCATCAGGGATGCTGCGGCAGCCTCCCGTTGAGAGGAAGAGGGGAGCGGGATTTGTGGAAATCATTCAGCTGAAATACTTCGTGACGGTGGCAAGGCTTGGAAACGTGTCCAAGGCGGCCAGAGAACTCTATGTGACCCAGCCCAACCTGAGCAAGAGCATTGCCCGGCTGGAGGATGAACTGGGTGTGCCCCTGTTTGAGCACCGAAAGGGGAAAATCGTCCTGAACGACTATGGCCGGTGCTTTCTGTCCAGCGTGAATCTCTGTCTGGAGGAGCTGGAAAACGGCGTCAGAAGCATCCAGCGGATGTATGAATCCACCCAAAACATTTTGGCTCTGGGCAGCTCCATTGATGATCTCCTGCCGGATGTGCTCCGGAGCTTTGCCCAGCAGCACCCGGAAATCGGCATTCGTCAGTTTGATTGCAGTGTACCGGAGCTGTATGAAAGGCTTTCCCGGCGGACACTGGATCTTGCCATTACGGCCCGGCCCATGGCTGGAGAGGGCTTTGTGTTCGAGTCCCTTGGCCGCAGTGAATTTGTGATCCTCGTGGGCAAGGATCATCCCTTTGCGGGACGAAAAACCATCTGCGTCAAGGAACTGGCCGGGGAGAAGCTGATCTGCGACCGCTCCCGTATGGATTCCGGCACCCTCAGCGAGCTGTGCCGCAGCCATGGCTTTGCGCCCAACATTGTCTTTGAGGTGGAGAGCAGCAATTTGATTTACAGTCTCCTGTCCTGCAACCGGGGCATTGCCTTTATGCCCATGGTACAGATGCGGAAAATCAACAATGAATTTCCCGACAGCGGCATCCACATGATTCGGATCGAGGACCCGGTGGAGCCTGCACAGCTTGGAATCGTGTACCGCAGAGACTATGACTGGTCTCAGGCAGCGGTCATTTTTGCGGAGTTCCTCAGGAAGTGGCTGGGTCAGGAGGCCGATGATGTGAAGGCTATGGAATGTATAACTGATGTGATATAACTTTCCGGAAAAATGAATTTTGCGACGGGAACATTACCCGGTATAATATACACATTACAAAAGATGAAATCTTGTGATTAGGAGGCAAATTTCATGATTCGCAATGATCGTTACCCTCATGTATTTCAGCCGCTGACCATTCGCGGCGTTACCTTCAAAAACCGGCTGGAGTATTCTCCCACGGTGGTGCTCAAGTGCTCTCCCGAGGGGGAAGTGACTCAGGAAATGCTGGATTATGTGGCGTGGCAGGCCAGAACCGGTGTGGGCCATGTGACCATTGGCAATACGCCTGTGGTACATACGGATTCCTCCGCCTGGGTCTGTGAATTGAATGTCACACAGGACCGCTGCATCCACGGTCTGGAGCTGATGTGCCGGACCGCAAGGGAAAACGGCGCGGAGCTGTCTGTGGAGCTGGCCCATGCAGGCCGGGGCAGCAATGCCACCCCTGGAAATCCCGCCCTGGCACCCTCGGATGTGCCCCTGAACGGCGGCCCACTGGGCTACATCAAGCCCATGAATGAGGAGGATATGGCCTATATCCGGCAGCAGTTTGTGGACTGTGCCATCCGCTGCCAAAAGGCCGGGCTAAAGATCATTATGATCCACTGCGCCCATAACAATTTGCTGGCCCAGTTCCTGTCTCCTGCTTCCAACCACCGTACCGATGCTTACGGCGGCAGTCTGGAAAATCGGATGCGGTTCCCCCTGTCCGTTCTGAAGGCAGTTCGTGAGGCAGTTCCCAATATGGTCATTGAGTGCCGCTGCTCTGCTCAGGAGGACACTGCGGACGGTTTGCAGCTGGAGGAATCCTTGCAGTTTATGGAGCGGGCACAGGAGTATGTGGACATTATCCATGTTTCCCGGGGCAATATTTTCTTCAACTATGGCTCCACCTTTACAATTCCCACCTACTTCAAGGGGCGGCAGCTGAACGTTGCCTTTGCCGCTGAGGCAAAGAAGCGGCTCCATGTTCCTGTGGCTGTGGTGGGCAATATCACATCCCTTGCGGAAGCGGAGGACATCATCGGCTCCGGCAAAGCGGATATCGTGGTTATGGCCAAGGCCTATATGGCTGACGGCGACCTGATCCACAAGTCCCTTCGGGGAAATGCGGAGGATGTCCGTCCCTGTACCCGCTGCGACTGGTGCGGCAATGCCAACAACTATGGCACCTCCATGCGCTGCGCCATCAACCCCATGCTGGGGATGAATATGGACCTTGGCAAGCTGGTGGAGCCGGGTCAGGAGAAGCATGTGATGGTCATTGGCGGAGGCCCCGGCGGCATGATGGCTGCCCAGACCCTCCGGGCCATGGGCCACAGAGTCAGCCTCTATGAAAAGACCGACCGTCTGGGCGGCCTTCTCAAGGATGCCACCGTTGCTCCCTTCAAGGAGTACATGCGCCTGTACCTCCAGTGGGACATCCGCCAGACCGAAAAGTGTGGCGCAGAGATCCACTACAACACCACCGTAACCCCTGAACTGGTGGAGCAGGTGAACCCCGATGCAGTCATCGTGGCTTCCGGCTCTCAGTATCTTCGTCCGGGCATCCCCGGCATCGACAACCAGAAGGTCAAGGCTGTCAGCGATGTGGAAAACCATCGGGTGGAAGTTGGACAGAAGGTGGTTGTCTGCGGCGGCGGTATTGTAGGCCTGGAATGCGCGGTGATGCTGGGCATGGAGGGCAAGGATGTGACCGTCATTGACATGATCCCTCTGGAGAAGTTCGCGGAGGGCTTCCCGGTATTCAACCATATC
>JAQXMD010000010.1 GCA_029012465.1 Oscillospiraceae bacterium
ACAGTGGAACCACAGTCGCTTTGTGACCCAGAGAGAGCCGAATATGTACATGGTCACGAATACCAGAATGGCGGTACTGGTCAGCTGAAGCCCCTGGGAAAAGGGCTGCATGGTCAGAAAACCTGCTGCAGCGCCGATGAGCGTGCAAAGCCCCCGGATTCCTCCGCCGGTGGCGGACAGAAGCCCCAGGGCAAAGGGAGCGGGCTGCCCCCACAGTCGGCCGCAGGACAGCACAAAGCCTCCCAGCAGATGCAGAAGGCACAGGGCTGTTTCCCGGAGGGCAGGCCGGGTAATCACCAGCGGAGACTGGGTGTAAAACCATTTTTCCAGAACCGGACTGTTTTTCAGCTTTTCTTTCATAACACACCATCCCTATGGATCATTTCCTATAGAATAGGTGTTTACGGCAGGAATTGTGGTCGGAAAATGTCGGCGGAAATCCGGGACCGAAAACAGAAGAAAGCTATTGCGATTTCTCCGGAAAGAGGGTACAATGAGGGAAGAAGGAAAGGTGGTCATGAAAGATGGCAACTGAGATTGAAATGAAGCTGGGCGTACCCAGTGCCGAGGTTCTGAACCGGGTGCTGGAGGACCCACAGCTGACACAGTATATGAAGGACGATTATGAGCTCCGGCATATGGTCAGCACCTATTATGATACCCGGGACGGTGTGCTCAGCCAAAGAAAATGGACCCTCCGTCTGAGAAAGGAAGGCGGCAATACCATTGCGGCCTTCAAGACCCAGAATATGAGCGACGATATGGGCTTTTTCACTCGGAACGAGTGGCAGTGTGCAGTGGATAACATTGAGGATGCCATTCCCATGCTCATTGATCAGGGGGCGCCCAGAGAGCTGAAGAACCTTCTGAAGGGCCGGAATCTTGTGGCAACCTGCGGCGCGGAATTTGACCGCAGAGCCGCATGCCTCTACATGGACGACGGCGTCCGGATCGAGATTGCCGGGGACCTTGGCGAGTTGTTCTCCGGCGGCAGAAGAGAACCTATCTGTGAGCTGGAGCTGGAGCTGCTCTATGGAGATGTGGGCAGCCTTCCGCCGCTCTGCGACCAGCTGGTGCAGGAGTATGGCCTTTATGAGGAGCTTCGCAGTAAGTATCAGCGGGCAAAAGCCCTGTCCGAAGAGGCATAAAACGTCAACAGGGACGCTGCAGAGCTGTTCTGCGGCGTCCTTTGGGGTTTACAAAAGCAGGGAGGTGCTGCACCATGCAGCTGAATCAGCAGGAGATTCTTGCACTCCGGGAAACATTTCTGTTCCACAGCATGAGCGGGGAGCGTTACGCCGCCATGACGGAGAAGGAACAACCCTTTATCCGGCAGCTGCTGAAAACAGGAGAATGTCTGACCCTTCCCCAGGAGCCGGAGCATGTGATCGCGGTGATCGTCAGCGGAACCCTTGGGGTCCGGTACAGTGGGAAGCTTCCGGTCAGAAAGCTGGGGCAGAGCTTTGTCCTCGGGGCGGTGGAGCTGTTCAGCAATACGGCAGGCTCCATGCCCCAGATCCTTGCGGAGGAGGATACGGCCCTGTTGATGATCTCTGCCTCTCAGCTCAGGCAGGTGTTTGAGGAGCACAGTGAGATCATGATGAGCTACATCAATTTTCTCACAGGACAGATCCACGACCTGAAGCTGGAACATATGCTGGCTGTGACGGCCTCGGCGGAGGAACGGCTTCTGAGTTTTCTGGGGCTTCATATGCTGGGAACGCCTCCGGTGGTTTCGCTGCCCTATTCCTTTGTGGTGCTGGCGGAGCGGCTCCATATGAGCCGGGCATCGCTGTACCGGGCCTTTTCCATTCTGGAGGAACAGGGAATCCTGCGGCGGGAGGCCAGAAACATCATTGTCCTGAAGCCGGAGGCCATTCCCTTTGACGGGCTGCCATAGACCGATATTTCTTGCATTTAGCGAATTAAAGTGTTATGCTTTATGAAAAGGTCTCGCGTTGGGCGTTTTGCCTGCCCGGGACAATATTTGGGAGGACACATATATGTATATCACCTGTCTTGATCTTGAGGGCGTTCTGGTGCCCGAGATCTGGATCGCATTCTCTGAGGCAACGGGGATTCCGGAGCTGCGCCGAACCACCCGGGATGAGCCGGACTATGATAAGCTCATGGCGTTCCGCCTGGGCATTCTCCGGGAGCACGGCCTGGGCCTGAAGGAAATACAGCAGGTCATTGCCACCATCGACCCCATGCCCGGGGCCAGGGAGTTTCTGGACGCCCTCCGGGAGCTGGGACAGGTGGTCATCATCAGCGATACCTTTGAGCAGTTTGCAAAGCCCCTGATGAAAAAGCTGGGCTGGCCCACCATCTTCTGCAATACCCTTGAGGTAGCCAGAGATGGCACCATTACCGGCTATCAGATGCGCTGCCCCCAGTCCAAGCTGACCACGGTTAAAGCTCTCCAGCAGGCAGGCTTTGAAACCATTGCCAGCGGTGACAGCTTCAATGATCTTGCCATGATTCAGGCGGGAAAGGCTGGCTTCCTGTTCCGTTCCACGGAGGCCATCAAGGCTGCCCATCCTGAGATCCCTGCCTTTGAGGCTTACGACGACCTGTTGGAGGCCATAAAAACAGCCATGCAATAAGCCCATGCAATTCATTTGCCCGCAAGGCCGGAGGTCTTGCGGGCAAATTTCGTCCCCGGAATCCGAAGGATTCCGGGGACCAGCAGCTTAGTAAACCACTACTGTGGTGCTCAAGGGAATAGAATTGTAGATGTAGTAGATGTCGGGGTCCAGCATTCTGATGCACCCGTGGGATATGGGATAGCCGATCTCGGGTCTGATGAGCAGGTTCTCGTCGTTGGGATGGTACAGTCTGGAGTGGAACGCATATCCGGTGTTGGGATAGAAGCCGACGATGGGACGGCAAATATAGTCAGCGGTGTACCAGCCTTTTTGCTTGTAGGTGGTATAGGTGACGCCGGCGGGGGTTGGGGTGGCAGTGGCACCGGTGCCGCAGATGCAGTTTCTGGAGAGCTTCCAATTGCCCCGGCTGCCGGTGAATATGTAGACCTTTTGAGTCTGGCGGCTGATCCAGATCAGGTAGCCGGTGCTGCTGGAGTAGCCACGTCCGTTGACGAATTTCTCCTTTGCGGCGGTGGAATAGTCGATGTTATGCCAGTGTGTGTAGTCACCCGCATACACGCCGGTGATGGAGGTGGTGATCTTGGCAGCGTTTACAACGCTTGTGGAGCTTTCCCAGTTGGGCCAGTCCACATGTTCGTGATAGTACAGGCTCCAGGCTTCTTTGGAGCCGGACATCGTGTACTGATGGGTAACGGAGGCCTCCATGATCTGTTTGTATGCCCAATGGGAGGTGGGAACATCCTTGAAGGTGTAACGGCTGTCCATCTTTTTCTCCGTGGAGGGATCACCGACACGCTTCATGACTCTGTTGAATATAGACACGGACTCAGCACGGGTCAGGGGGTTGTCGGGACGGAAGGTGCCGTCACCATAACCGCTGATCCAGCCGTTTTCGGAGCAGACGAGGACAGCGTAGTAGCAGGGGTTGTCAGCCTCAACATCCGTAAAGGAAGCGCTTCCAGAGGTGGAGGAGCTCAGATGCGCGATCAGTATGGCAAATTCACCACGGGTGATGGGATCATTGGGGCGGAAGTTACCGCCGGCAGTGAAAAGTCCCAGAGAAGTAAGCGTGGATACTGCCTTGTAATACCAGGCACTGGTGGAAACATCGTCAAACCGATAAGAGAAGTAACCGTAGGATTTGTTCTTCAAAAGGCCATAGAGCAGCACGGCGGCTTCTGCCCGGGTGACGCTTGCTTCGGGACGGAAGGTGCTGTCGGAATAGCCGGAGACATACTGAACATGATCCGTTACAAGGGCAGGCGCGACAAATGCAGTGAAGGTCATTGGCTCATTGACCACCATACCCACGGGGTTCACCTGAGCGCCGGACTGATCCACCCAATAGGTGACAGAAACAGTGGGGACCTTTGAAATGGAGCCGCCGGCGGGGATCATATAGACGGTGGATTTGCCGGAGTAGCGGAAGGTGACAGCATAGGTGTTCTGGTAGTCGGACCAGCCTTCGGAGCCGTCTTCTTTCTCCTCGGGAGTATGCACAACAGACGCTTCCAGAACATTTGCGTAGTACCATACTCCGGGCTTCACATCCAGGAAGGGAGAAACATTGGTGTCATTTTCTTTTACATCGGGGTCCATGGAGCGGCCCAGAACCTTGTTGAGAATGGTGACAGCCTCAGCGCGGGTCAAAGCCACATCGGGATGGAAGGTGCCGTCCTCAAAGCCGGAGATCCAGCCGCGGCTGAATGCAGAAGCGATGGCGGCATAGCGCGGATCGGATTCCGATACGTCCGAAAAATCACAGACCGCATCCTCATCGGCCGGGACAAGGGCGCTGAGCAGTTGGACAAAATCACCCCGGACAATGGCGGAATTTGGATGTAACTCTCCACCGTCACAAGGGAGAATGCCTCTGGAAGCCAGAACGGAAATGGAGTTATAGTACCACTGGCCGGAGGCTACATCAGAGAACGTATAAGGCTGATCCCCCATGCTCTGATCCTCCAGAAGACGGTACAGAATGGAACAGATCTCTGCCCAGGTCAGGGACTTGTTGGGCATAAAGGTGCCATCACCGTTGCCGGAGATATAGGGAGCGTGGTCGGTCTTCAGAGCCACCGGGTCTTTTTCAAGCGACGGCTCGGGAGAGGGCTCAGGGGAAGGCTCCGGGGAGGGTTCCTCAGAGAGTTCGGAAGCGGGTTCGGAGGACGGCTCCGGGGAAGGCTCCGGAGCGGGAGTCGGTTTCGGGGAGAGGTCAGGGGAAGGCTCCGGGGAGGGCTCCGGAGAAGGCTCTGCGGAAGGCGCCGGAGAGGGCTCAGCAGAGGGCTCGGGAGTAGTTGTGACGGACGCTTCGTCGATCTGGTCAGCATCGGAGACTTCTGGCGGGATTGCACTGGCTGCGGGATCGGAGATACTCTCAGCAGATACCGGGGTAACTGCGAAGGGGATCATCAGGGACACAACCAGAAGAAGCGCGATGACTTTGCGCATCATAGGGGTTCCTCCTCTTTCTACTAGATATGGTATATGTTACGACATTTGCTTATAGGGGTCAACAACATTTTGTAATCAACTCCGGTTCTTTTTGCGATGAAGACCGGACTGACCCGGCCGGAGAGCGGGAAAAATGCCTTGACATGAATACTCGAAATGCTATAATGTTTACTGAAATTGTCTGAAAATCTGCACTTTTTCGTACAGAATACAGTTGCGGCATGTTGCCGCAGGAAAGGCATGAAATGCACAGTATTTTATCGCGTTTTGAAGAAATCGCCGGGAGGTATCCGGACAAAACTGCCATAGCGGATTCCCGGCGGACTTTTACATTCCGGCAGCTCCGGGACGCAGCGGTGGGGTTGGCTGCCGCACTGCCCGGGGATATGGAAAACCAGCCGGTGGGTGTGTTCGTAAACCGCACTGCGGAGACGGCTGTGCTGTTTCTGGCGGCAGTCTATGGCGGCGGATTCTATATTCCGCTGGACCCTGATCTGCCTGTGGGAAAGCTGCAAGCCATTCTGGAGGATGCCCGGCCCCGGTGCCTGCTTGGCGGAGCGGAAAACCGGGAGCTGCTTGCATCCCTGTCCTGGGAGGGCGTTTATCTGACTGCCGCAGACGGGGAGCGGGACGGAACCCCCGGGGAGCATCCGACTTCTGCGGATACGCCCCTTTATATGGTATATACCTCCGGCTCCACCGGAAAGCCGAAGGGCGTGCTTAAAAGCCACGGCGCGGTGCTCAGCTTCCATAACGCCTACCGGGATCGGTTCGGGTTCTCGGCAGAGGAAGTGATCGGAAACCAGACGCCGTTTTTCTTTGATGCCTCCGCAAAGGATTTCTATCTGATGGTTTTAACCGGAGCCACCCTGGAAATTCTGCCCACGGAGCTGTTTTCCTTCCCGGTTCGGCTGGTGGAGTATATGAACCAGAGGCGGGTTACGTTTATTTCTTGGGTTCCCACAGCCCTGTGCATTGTCACCCAGCTGAACACATTTATGGAGATTCTGCCGGAAACCCTCCGCAGGGTGTTCTTTGTGGGAGAGGTGTTCCCGCTGAAGCAGCTGAAAAAGTGGCAGGCCGCTCTGCCGGAGCTTCAGTATGTGAACCTCTACGGTTCCTCGGAGCTTGCGGGGATCTGCTGCTATTATGAGGTGCCGAAGGATCTTGGAGAAATGACCGCTCTGCCCATGGGAAAGCCTCTGGACAACTGCAATGTATTTCTGATGCAGGAGGACAGGGTGGTGACGGAGCCGGGAATCGTCGGCGAGGTTTATATTTCCAGCCCTGCCCTTGCGCTGGCGTATTATCATGACCCGGAGAAAACCGCCCGGAGCTTTGTGGAAATGACGCTGCCGGATGGTTCGGTAGGCCGTGTGTTCCGAAGCGGCGATCTGGCAAGCTATGATGAAAACGGGGATCTGGTGTTTGCCTCCCGGAAGGACTTCCAGATCAAGCATATGGGCCGCCGGATTGAGCTTGGGGAAATTGAAACCATAGCGGATCAGCTGCCGGAGCTTCGCCGGTGCTGCTGCCTGTACAATGAGGCCAGAAAAAAGATCACCCTGTTCTGTGAATTGACAGAGGGCTGCCAGTGGGATGGTCAGGAGATCAAACGGCAGCTGAAGGGACATTTGACCGACTATATGATGCCTGCCAAGGTGGTCATTCTGGACCGGCTTCCCCTGAATGCCAACGGCAAAATTGACCGGCAGGAACTGAAAAAAAGATTGTGAGGAAAAAACATGGATGAACTGATGGAAATTCTCAATGAGATCAACCCCGATATTGACTATGAGACCGAGGATAACCTGATTGACGGAAAGGTGCTGGATTCCTTCAGCATTGTCTCTCTGGTGTCTGAGATCTCCGAGGTGTTTGACATCGACATCAGCCCCAGATATCTGGTGCCTGAAAACTTCAACAGCGCCAAGGCCATGTGGGAGATGATCCAGACCATTCAGGAAGAGGAGTAATCGGCCATGGCTCTGACCTCCTTTTGGTTTCTTGTGTTTGTGCTGGGGCTTCTGATCCTGTATTATCTGGTGCCGAAAAAAATGCAGTGGTGGATTCTGCTGGCAGGCAGCATGGTGTTCTATCTTTGCGCCGATGTCAGAAGCATCCTCTTTATTCTCATCACTGCCACCAGCGTCTATTTCGGCGCACGGCTCATGCAGAAAATTTCGGACGACCAGAAGGCCCGCTTCACGGAGGGCGGCCTGAGCCGGGAGGAGAAGTCCACCCTCAAGGAACGGAACAACCGTCAGCGCAAGGCCATCATGATCTGCGTTTTGCTGCTGAATGTGGGCATTCTCTGTGCCTTCAAGTACCTTCATTTTGCGCTGGAGCAATTCAACCGCGTTGCGGCTCTGTTTGGGGGACAGGGGATTGCTGATACCTTCCAGTGGGTCATTCCGTTGGGCATTTCCTTCTACACCTTCCAGAGCGTCGGCTATCTGGTGGATGTATACTGGAAGAAGATCGACGCGGAGAAAAACTATGGAAAAATGCTGCTGTTTGTCTCCTTTTTTCCTCAGATCACCCAGGGACCCATCAGCGACTTTGCTCAGCTGTCCGGGGAACTGTTTGGGGAGCACACCTTCTCCTACCACAACTATGCCTGGGGCGCCCAGCGGATGATCTGGGGCTTTGCCAAGAAAATTCTGCTGGCGGATATGCTGGCACCGTACATCAGCGAGGTCTTTCAGTACTACTACTATTACACCACGTTTACATTGGTGATCTGCGGGTTTTTCTACAGCGTTCAGATCTATGCGGACTTTTCCGGCTATATGGATATTGTCTGCGGCCTGTGCCAGATGCTGGGCATCCGGCTGTCGGAGAACTTTGAACGGCCCTATTTTTCCAAATCCGTGGCTGAATACTGGCGCAGATGGCATATTACTCTGGGCGCATGGTTCAAAACCTACATTTACTATCCCATTGCGGTTTCCAAATGGAACAAAAAGCTTGGAAAGCTGGCCCGGACAAAAATCTCCAAACGGGCCGGTATGAATCTGCCTGCCACGGTTGCACTGGTAGCGGTCTGGCTGACCACCGGCCTCTGGCACGGCGCCAGCTGGGGCTATATTGCCTGGGGCGGCGTCAACGGCATGTTTATCATCGTCTCCCTGTGGTTGGAGCCCTTCTATGAGACCTGTAAAAAGAAACTGCGGATCAATGAGTCCGCATGGCTGTGGCGGGCGTTCCAGACCCTGAGAACCTTTGCGCTGGTCACAGTGATTAAGGTTCTGCCGGAGGTCGGCACCCTCCGTCAGGGACTGGAATACTGGAAATGTGCCTTTACACGGCCGGTGATTTTGCGGAATTTCGTGGATTATTTCCCGTATCCAAATCTTCTGGATATGGAGTCTTTCCAGAAGGCTGAGACATTGGGTATCATTGCGGTTGGAACGATTCTACTCTTTGTGGTGGATTTGCTCCAGCGGAAGAAACCGGTTCGGGAGTACTTCAACAAGCTCCCGGGAATCGTCAGAGTGGTTCTTATGGCATCCCTGATTGCTGCAATCATCCTCTTTGGCAACTTCGGACAGGGAGGAGGGTTTATGTATGCCCAGTTCTAAACAGGTGAGAAAGGCCATCGGAATGTCATTGGCGGTTTTGCTGTGCGTTCTGATTGTCCTTTCCGGTGAAGTACATCTATATTTCACGCATACTGCATACTATTATCAGGATGCGGAGGTTCGTCGCTCCATGGCGGGGAGCTTTGACACCCTGATCTGCGGCGCTTCTCAGGGCTACGAGGGGATCATGCCCACGGTACTGGATGAGGAGCTTGGAACCTCCAGCTATAACATTTCCTGTAGCATGATGACCATGCAGGGAAGATATGACCTCCTGCAAAAGGAGCTTTCCCGGAATCCGGTGGACACTGTGATTTTTGAGGTTTCCTACAATACCATCACCAGAAACCGCAAAGAGGAAGGCCCTGAGGGAGACATCTATCAGCTGGGCCGTCTGGACAGCTATGCGGAACGAATTTCGTTTTTCTTTTCCTCCTTCTATCCCAGTGAGTACGGCGACGTGTTGCTGGATCTGGTGGATCGCAGCAAGCGTTCCTGGCACCTGATGAAAAACGGAGCCATTGAGGAACCGGTTCAGTGGGAGACAAAGGGGTATGTGCCAAACGAAATACCCACGGATATGACGCTGACAGTGGAAAAACTGGATACAATCTATCACACTTCCTCGGTCAGAGAGACGCCTGATCCGGAAAATGTGGAAATCTTCCATCAGATGATGGAACTGATGCAGGAACGTGGAATTCGTGTGATTCTGGTTGCAACCCCCCTGTCGGAGGAATTCCTGCTAACCCAGAGCAATTTGCCAAGCATCATGGATTGGTACCGGCAGCAGGCGGATTCCTATGGCTGTGAGTTTTATGACTTCAATCTGCAAAAGGATTACACATCCCTTTATCCGGCGGAAACAGCGTTCCTTAATACCACGCACCTGGTCGAAAGCGGCGCAGAGACCTTCTCCCGCCAGCTGGCCCGGGTGATCCGCATGGCAGAGGCAGGGGAGGATGTTTCCGGTCTGTTTTACGGCAGCTATGCTGAAGCGGAGGAGCACATGATTGCCCAGATCAGGGGCGAATAACAGTTTTTTGAAGAAGAAAGGGAGCCGGAAAGAACGGTTCCCCTTTCTGGAAAGGTGGAAACACGCTATGGCAGGCACTTTGATTTGCTTCGGGGACTCCAACACCTGGGGCTTTGATTCCCGGAGCTATATTGGGGAAAGGTATCCCGAAGCTGTCCGCTGGACGGGCATTCTGGAATCGGAAACAGAATGGAGGGTGGAAAACCACGGAATCAATGGCCGCCAGATTCCCCACACCTCCGGTGAGCTGTCTCTCATCTGTGAGCAGATGAAGGATTGGGCAAAAGGGTCTGCGCCGGTGCTGATGCTCATCAAGCTTGGGGGGAATGATCTGGTTCAGAATCCGGGCTGGACAGCGGAGCAGGTGGCAAGACGGATGGAGGCATTTCTCCGGCTTCTGCTGGAGCAGCCGGAGGTCCGGACAAGGAAAATCCGCATTGTTCTGGTGGCTCCCGCAAAGGTCCGGCGGGGCAGCTGGATCACCGAGGACCGGCTGGTTCAGGAGGGAGCGCGTTTTGAAGAATGCTACCGGGTTCTGGCGGAGAAGCTGGGGGTATCCTTTATCTCCACCGGAGACTGGGACATTGATGTACTCTATGACGGTGTTCACTACAGCGAGACCGGTCACAGAAGCTTTGCCGATCACATGAAGGAGGCCCTTGCGGGGCTTGTAAATTCATAGTTTATTCAGAAAATGTTCAAACTACGGTAAATGAGGACGAATAGAATATAACCATCAAACATACAATCTGCTTTTGGCAGTGTCTATAGATGTTTTTCATTTCTCCTCTTTTCTCTCTTTGTGCATGGGAAAACCCGCTCCAGATGGAGCGGGTTTTTCTTCATAATCTGTTATTGGCCTTTGATATGCGGGATGCCCTCAGCTCCGGGACGGCCAGCAGAACGACCATAACGAGGATCAGGGCAAAGCCCCAATAGTCCATGGGGGCAAAGGAGGTTTTCAGCCACAGCCGGGAGAACATAGGCGCTGCAACGGTTTCGATGGATGCGATAAGACCGGCCTTCAGAGGACCGATCCAGGCAATGCTGGTCAGGTACAGGGAAAAACCTGCCACAGTACCGATGACAATGACAGCGCCCAGACCGCTCAGTGCGCCCGGTTCATAGACGCCGGGCAGGTTCCAGAACCGAAGCAGAAACGCCAGAACCACGCCGCCGATGAGCATTCCGTAGCCTGTTACCACACTGCTGCCGTAGGTGCGGACCAGATTCCCGGGAATTACCGTATACAGCATCAGAGCCACTGCGGCGATGATGCCCCAGAGGATACCGTTGGTGGAAAGGATCATATTGTGTATATCTCCGTGGGTGGCCAGCAGGAAAATGCCCAGCAGCGCCAGAAACAGTCCGATCAGTTCAGCGATCTTCGGAAGCCGCCGTCCAACCACGCAGGAGTAAATCAGCACCAGTGCTTCTCCGGAATACTGGATGGCTGTGGCGGTGCCGGAGTTGGAATAATAAATGGCCTGCATATAGCCGTACTGAACCATCATCAGACCCACGATACCGAAGGCCACCAGATGCAGGGCGGACTTTCTTGTTTGCCAGATGGTTTTCAGAGCCCTGTCTCTGCGAAGCAGAGCGATCAGCAGCAGAAGGATGCCCGATACGATCAGACGAATGATGGTGAGCCAGCCGGCGTCCATATTGTATGTGGTAAAAAGATACTGACCAACGGTGCCGGAAAATCCCCAGCAGATGCCAGCTGCCATGGACAGGGCAATGCCGGGAAGGGTTTTGCTTTTCAATGGAATACACCTCGAGGTATGTGCAGAGTGTCAACATTATACCACGGACTGTCCGCCGGGGAAAGAACAAAACCCGGAAGCCGGTGCCAATCTTCCGGGGCGGAAACAGGCGGAATTTGTGACATTCTACAGGTTGATGGAAAACGGTTGACGGTGTTTTTTCCCGATGGTATAATTCCTACAGAATTTTTGAACCGGATGTGATCACAATGGAACTGGTAAAAGCCCGGCTTGCGGGCCTGACTGTCTATAAGGAAATGCTGGAACTGTCGGCGATTCGGAGCATTCTGAGGCTCTGTGATGCCAAAGAACCTGTGGAGATGATGGATGCCTATACGGACTTCGTTCGGGAGATCTGGGTTTCGGGATTTTCCAATCTGGGGGAGTATCTGAGATGGCATCTGAAATATGATGAAACCGTCATGGGCACCAGATTCGCCCAGGGAACTGTGCCGGAGTTTATGGAGCGGGCAGCAGTGCAGGATATTCAGAATCTGTCTGCTGTGGGGCAGCTGTCCTGCGGGGATTGGAAGCGGTATATTTCCAGACAGGCTGAAAAGTGCGGCGGCAAATACGACAGCCTGATTGAGGCTCTGCCTGAGTGTCCTCCCGGCGGGAGCTTCCGGGAAACGGAGATCTTTGACAGCTACCGGAAAAGCGGCTGCGGCATCTTTTCTCTGGGACGGGCTTTCCACTGGGAAAAGGGCCATCTCACAGCGGTCAAACGCTCCGACCCTATCCGACAGGAGGACATGGTGGGCTACGATGTTCAGCGGAATGCGGTGGTGGAAAACACCCGGATGCTGCTGGCTGGAAATCCTGCCAACAATGTGCTGCTTTACGGCGACAGCGGCACGGGGAAATCCGCAACGGTGAAGTCCCTCATCAATCATCCGGACTTCTACAACCTGAGAATCATTGAAATTGCCAAAAACTCCCTGGAGGAACTGACAGAGCTGACCCGTTCTCTGGGCCGGCACACTCAGAAGTTTATCATTTACATTGACGACCTGTCCTTTGAACGGGAGGACAAGGGCTTTTCCCAGCTGAAAACGGCCCTGGAGGGCGGTCTGGAGCGCCGGCCTGACAATGTGGTGATCTATGCCACCTCCAACCGCCGCCACATGATCCGGGAGAGTTTTTCCGACCGGGCAGGGGATGAGATCCATGCCAAGGAAACTCTGGAGGAGCGCACCTCACTGGCGGAGCGTTTTGGGCTTCGGCTGGCATACCTGTCTCTGGACAAAAAGCATTACAGCCACATGGTACTGGAGCTTTGCCACCGGAATCATGTGACCCTCAGCGATCAGGAGATACTGACGGAGGCCAATCGATGGGAAATTCAGCACGGCGGCAGAACGCCCCGTATCGCGGTACAGCTGGTGGAGAAGCTCTCCGGTCAGGAGAGAATTCACAAATAGTTCAAATTTCCCTCTTGCAATATACAGAAAACGCGCTATAATAGGTTTAGCACTCATGAGGTGAGAGTGCTAAACCTATTTTGTATATTATTTAAGATAGATAAGGACGTGATTCTTCATGGCAATGAAACAATTTCAGGCAGAATCCAAGCGTCTGCTTGACCTGATGATCAACTCGATCTACACCCACAAGGAGATTTTCCTCCGGGAGATCATCTCCAATGCATCAGACGCCATCGATAAGCTGGCCTACCTGAGCCTCACCGAGGATAACGGCATGAGCCGGGACGATTTTGCTATTCACCTGTCTGTGGACAAGGAGCACCGGGTGCTGACCATCTCCGATAACGGCATCGGCATGACCGAGGAGGATATGGAGAACAATCTGGGCACCATTGCAAAGTCCGGTTCTCTGGCCTTCAAGGAGGAGATGAAGAAGGCTGAAAAGCCCGACGAGGCTGTGGACATCATCGGTCAGTTTGGCGTTGGCTTCTACTCTGCCTTTATGGTGGCCGACAACGTGACGGTCATTTCCAAAAAGTACGGCACCGATCAGGCCTACATGTGGCAGTCCCAGGGGGCTGACGGCTACGAGATCATTCCCTGTGAGCGGGATACCTGCGGCACCGATGTGATTCTCAAGCTGAAGGACAACACCGAGGACGAGGATTACGACCGTTATCTGTCCCAGTACACCCTGCAAAACCTGGTCAAGAAATATTCCGACTATATCCGCTATCCCATCCGCATGGAGATGACCTCCTCCCGTCCCGTGGAGCAGGAGGATGAGAACGGCGAGAAAAAGACCACCTATGAGGAGTTCACCGAGGAAAAGACCCTGAACTCCATGGTGCCCATCTGGCAGAAGAACAAGGACGAGGTCACTGAGGAGGAGTACGACCAGTACTATCAGGACAAGTTCGGCGACTATGAGAAGCCCACTACCCGCATCAGCGTCAGCGTTGAGGGCAACATCACCTATAAGGCGCTGCTGTATGTGCCCTCCAGAGCGCCCTATGACTTCTACAGCAAGGAGTACAAAAAGGGGCTGCAGCTCTATTCCAACGGCGTCATGATTATGGAGAACTGCGAGGACCTGCTGCCGGACTACTTCTGCTTTGTGAAGGGCATTGTGGATTCCCCCGACCTGAGCCTGAATATCTCCCGCGAGATGCTCCAGCATGACCGGCAGCTGAAACGTATTGCCTCCAATCTGGAGAAAAAGATCAAGTCCGAGCTGAGTAAGCTTCTGACCAACGACCGGGAGAAGTACGAAAAGTTCTTCGAGGTCTTTGGCGTTCAGATGAAGTACGGCGTTGTGTCCGATTACGGCGCCCACAAGGATGTTGTGAAGGACCTGCTGCTGTTCTGGTCCCAGAAGAACGAAAAGTACGTGACGCTTGCGGAGTATGTGGCCGAAATGCCCGAGGAGCAGAAGTATATCTACTACGCAGCAGGCGAGAGCCGGGTGAAGCTCGGTCAGCTGCCCCAGACGGAGCTGGTTCGGGACAAGGGCTATGACATTCTGTTCCTGACCGACGACGTGGATGAGTTCATCATGAACACCCTGATGAACTATCAGGAGAAGGAATTCAAGTCCGTTTCCGCAGAGGATCTGGGTCTTGAGACCGACGAGGAGAAGCAGGAGAAGGAGCAGGAGACCAAGGAGAATCAGGGCCTTTTGGACTTTGTAAAGGAAGCTCTGGGCGAGAAGCTCAAGGAGGTTCGCCTGTCCAATAAGCTGAGGAGTCATCCCGTCTGCCTGGTTCCTGATTCCGGTCTGAGCTTTGAGATGGAGAAGTACCTCAATCGTGTGGCACCCAATGAGAAGCTGAAAACCGGCCGGATCATGGAGCTGAACGCAGACCATCCTGCCTTTGCCGCTCTGAAGAATGCCTTTGAAAATGACCAGGAGAAGGCAAAGAAATATGCGGAGCTTCTGTACTGTCAGGCTCTGCTGATTGCGGACCTGCCTCTGGAGGACCCCAGCGCCTACACGGATCTGGTTTGCTCCCTGATGCAGTAATCAAATATCCTGCGCCCTGAAACCTTCAGTGGTTTCGGGGCGCTTTTTAACAGTTTTTTAACAAGCGGGCAGCTTTCTTGCCTTTCCTGACAAGTTATGATATGATTAGGGCAAAATCTCATGGATTTTGCGCTGAAGAAAGGAGGTAAGGCATGGGAGATTTCCTGGATAAAGTATCGGATTTTGTCCTGACGCTTGTGGACCGGGGCGGCGCCCTGACAACCCTTCTGCGGTATGTGTTCCCGGTGCTGGTTCTGATCATTTTGATTCGCTGCGCCATCAGTCTCCTTGGATTTCGGAAGGAGCCGGAGATCTGGGGCCATATTGCCTTTGAGGACGGTTCCCGCCTGCCTGTTACACACTGGGAAAACATCATCGGACGGAACCGCAGCAGCGACATCCGCATGAATTTTGAAAACATATATAAGCAGCACGCGGTTCTGACCCGCTACGATGACGGTAGCTGGACCATCGGCGACGTTGGCGGTCGGGGCGGTGTTGCGGTAAACGGCCAGATCATAAATGGTCTTACGGAGATCGGATTCGGAGACCTGATTTCCCTGAACGGACTTGAGGTGACGCTGGTGCCCATCAGCAAGGAGGAGGCGGAGTACGTTGCCTCCTGCCGCACCAACCCCAAGCATCTGGTTTCCCCTGCGCTGACGCTGATTCTCCTGACGGTGTTCCAGTTCCTGACTGTGGTTCAGCTGATGATTGGCTGTGACGAGGAATACTGGGGCAGCATCACATCCAGCTTCCTTCTGGTTTCCCTGATTATGTGGGGGCTGTTTGTCTTTAATAAGGTCATGCACCGGTCGGGCTTTGAGGTGGAGACCATTGCCTTTCTCCTCTGTACCATGGGCCTGAGCGTCATTGCATCGGTGGTGCCGGAGGAACTGCTGAAAACAGTCATCAGCATCATCCTCGGCATCGTGATATTTATGGTGATCGGCTTCTGTATGCGGGAGCTGGAGACGGCCAAAAAGCTTCGGTACATTGCTGCCGCTCTTGGGCCGGTTCTGCTGCTTGCTGTGCTGGTGTTTGGCATGGATCCTGCCCTGACAAACGGTGCAAGAGGCTGGATCAAAATAGGGCCAATGACAATTCAGCCCTCGGAGCTGGTGAAGATTTCCTTTGTGTTTGCGGGAGCCTCTACCATGGACCGACTGATGACCAGGCGGAACCTGTTCCTGTTCATTGTCTATTCCGGCCTGTGCTGCGGCATTCTTGCCCTGTGCAATGACTTCGGCTCTGCGCTGGTTTTCTTTGTGGCTTTCGTGGTGATCGCCTATCTCCGCTCCGGAGATTTTGCCACCATTTCCCTGATCTGTGCCGGTACGGGCTTTGCGGGTATGCTGGCTCTGAAGCTGAAGCCCCATGCGGCAGCACGCTTTTCCACATGGCGGCATGTCTGGGAGGACCCTCTTGTGGGGGGCTTCCAGCAGACCAGAGCGCTGATGTGTATCGCTGCTGGCGGCCTGTTCGGTCTGGGTGCTGGAAACGGCAAGCTCAAGTACATCTTTGCCGCCGACAGTGATATTGCCTTTGCCACCGTATGTGAGGAGTGGGGCCTCATCGTGGGCATCTGCTGTGTGCTGGCAGTGCTGTGCATTGCCATGTTTGCGGTGCGTTCTGCCTCTCTGGGGCGAAGCTCCTTCTACACCATCGCCGCCTGTGCGGCCATGGGGATGCTGGTGTTCCAGATGGCTCTGAACGTATTTGGTACCATTGACTTCCTGCCCTTTACGGGCGTGACGTTCCCGTTCCTTTCCAACGGCGGCTCCAGTATGATGAGCGCCTGGGGACTGCTGGCCTTTGTGAAGGCTGCGGATACCCGGCAGAACGCCAGCTTTGCCACCAAGGTGCCTGCCAATGCAAAAAGGAGGTCCCGCGGATGAAAAAGCTATCAAGACGTGCCGTTGTCACCACGCTGCTTTCTGTCCTTGTGGTGATCGGCCTTGGAATGTTTGTGGTGCAGTATTTGCTCTGTGCCAGAGAGTGGGTCAGCTTCTCCGGAAGCCCCCATGTGTACTCCAGCGGCAATATTTCCACCGGCTCTGTCCGGGATCGTGACGGCAACATCGTGTTGAACAACACCGGCAGCAGGCAGTATTCCGAGGATGAAGAGGTTCGTATGGCAACCCTGCACCTGCTGGGTGACCGGGAGGGGCGGATCGAAGCGCCGCTCATAAACACCTATGCGGAGTATCTGCTGGACTACAATCTGATAACGGGTGTTTACAGCAGTTCTGACACCGGCAACATTCTGAATCTGACCCTGTCCGCAGATGCCTGCGTTACGGCCCTTGAGGCGCTGAACTGGCAGAAGGGCACTGTGGGCGTATACAACTATAAAACCGGCGAGATTTTGTGCATGGTTTCCTCGGGAACCTATGACCCGGACGCGGCTCCCTCTCTGGAGGAGGTGGAGGCAAACAGCTATTACGACGGCGTGTTCCTCAACCGGTTTACGTCCTCTACCTATGTGCCCGGCTCTATTTTCAAGCTGGTAACGGCGGCTGCTGCCATTGACAACATTTCCGATGTGACCCAGCGTACCTTCAACTGTACGGAGCAGGAGATCATTTCCGGGGAGTACATCACCTGTGAGGATTATCATGGAGAGATCTCCTTTGGAACAGGCCTTGTAAAGTCCTGCAACATTGTGTTTGGTGAGCTGGCTGTGGAGCTGGGAGCGGATACCATGACCCGGTATGCGGAGGCTGCGGGCATCACCAGCTCCCTGGCCTTTGACGGCACCAGAACAGCCGCAGGCCATTTTGACCTGTCGGAGGCCAACGATGCGTCTCTTGCATGGTCCGGTATCGGACAGTATACAAACATGATTAACCCCTGCCAGTTTATGACCTTTGTCGGCTCCATTGCCAATGGGGGCAGGGCGGCAGCTCCCTATGTGGTGGAAAGTGTGGAGACCCCTGAGGGCGACCCAATCTATCAGGCAGACCGGAGGATGCTGGATAAAACCATGTCCGAATCCACGGCGGAAACCCTCTCGGAGATGATGCGCCGGGATGTCACCGACAACTACGGCGATTACCATTTCGGCGGACTGACGGTCTGTGCCAAGTCCGGCACCGCAGAGGTAGAGGGACAGCTGCCCAACGCCATGTTTGCGGGCTTTGTCCGGGACCCGGAGTACCCGCTTGCCTTTATCGTTGTAGTCGAGAATGCCGGAAGCGGCAGCGCTGTCTGCGCACCCATCGCCGGCGCAGTGCTTCAGGCCTGTGCGGCAGCCATGGAATAATACCTGTATTTTCGTGGCGGAAATAATTCCGCCACGAAAATGATAGAAAATGCAAAAAAGGTGTTGACAAATTCAAAGATACAAGATATAATATCAAAGCTGTCTGATGCAGCGAATTGAATATGGAGTAGTATCGAAGTGGTCATAACGGGCACGACTGGAAATCGTGTAGTCGTCATAAGCGGCTCGAGAGTTCGAATCTCTCCTACTCCGCCACGAAAGAAACCTCTTTTGTCTAACAAGACAAGAGAGGTTTTTTCATGCCTTCAGGGGCAAAATAGCCCCAAAAGCAGAAAAATCAGCTCAAAACAGAGGGCAGAGTGGTCGTCGAGGCCGAGCCATCCCCTGTGTTTGC
>JAQXMD010000011.1 GCA_029012465.1 Oscillospiraceae bacterium
GGCAAGGGGAAAAAGGTCCGGGTTGCCACCTCCGACGGGCTTGTACAGATGATAATCTTAGGTCACGGGGCTTTGCGGATTCCCGCCAGCAGCTTCCAGCAGGAGGTCCGGGAAGCAGAACAGATCATATGGGAGCTGCTACAGCAGCCCCAGTGAAATTCGGCCCTTGGCCGAGTGAAATATGCTGGCGCATGTGAAATCCAGACTGCGTCTGGGTGAAATCGCCCCTGCGGGGCGGTGCCCATGTGAGTGGCAGCGACAAGCACATTCATCCTCCACGGCTCGTAGAGGGCGGCGTTCTCGCCGTCCCGCTGGTATGCACTACTCTAATGCACCGGCGCCAAGAAGCTCCTTGGAGAAGGAGCTGTCAGCCGCTAGGCTGACTGAGGATGGATACCCCGGAGATTTCTGTGCCAGTCTGTGGACTGGCTCAGAATGACGATTTGGGGAGTGCCTGCCTCGTTCGACGGGCGCACACACGGGTGCGCCCCTACACCATCGTATGGAAATGCGTTCTTAATCTGGTGGGATGTCCGGGTGGTCGTCACAAAATATTCCAATTTACAAAAGCACCGCAGGAATTTTGCTCCTGCGGTGCTTTCCTTATTTAAATTTCTTACTCTCCGCCACAGCCAGCTCGTCGCAGCGGTTGTTGTAGGGATTTTCCGCGTGACCCTTCACCCAATGGAATGTCACCTGATGCCTGTCCAGCAGATTCAACAGGGTATCCCAGAGATCCGGATTCAGCGCCTTATCCTTTTTATTCCGCATCCAGCCGTTTGCCCGCCAGCGGACTGCCCAGCCCTTGGTGACGGCGTTCACAATATACTGGCTGTCCGTGTAGAGATCCCCGGTACAGGGACGGTTCAGAGCGGACAGGGCGGTGATAACCGCCAGCAGCTCCATGCGGTTGTTGGTGGTATTGGCCTCGCCGCCGGATAGCTCCTTTTTATGCTCCCCGTACATGAGGATCGCCCCATAGCCCCCGGGGCCGGGATTGCCGGAGCAGGCTCCGTCGGTATAAATCGTTACGTTCATAGCATCACTCAGCGGTTTCTCCGAAATCATCCGAAGTCTCCCCGGATTCTTCAGGAGCCACCTTTTCGATGGAAATGACCTTGCTATCTCCGGTCACACGCATGACCCGGACACCCATGGTGTCCCGCTTATAGACGTTAATGTCGTCGGAGGACATGCGGATGATGGTACCGTCATTGGAGATAATCATCACATCGTCCCCATCGTTGACCATCCGGACACCGGCAATGAGGCCGGTCTTTTCCGTGATGTTGTAGTTTTTGAGACCCTTGCCGCCCCGCTTCTGGGGCATACGGCTGCCGTCTTCCATAAGACGCAGATATTCGTCGCACTGGGTTCGCTTGCCGTAGCCGTTTTCCGTGACGGTGAGGATATAGCCCTCGGGATGCATGATCTCTGCACCCACCACATAGTCGCCCTCGTCCAGCTTAATGCCGCGGACACCGGCAGCGTCACGGCCCATGGGTCGGACATCGTTCTCGTCAAAGCAAATGGCCATGCCGTGACCGGTGCCAATCATCATCCAGTCCTTGCCGTTGGTTCTGGAAACGGAGATCAGCTCGTCCCCCTCATCCAGAGACAGGGCACGGATACCTGCCTTTCTGGCGGTGTTGATCTCCGAGAGCCGCAGCCGCTTGACGGTGCCGTTCCGGGTGACCATGAACAGATACTCGTCTTCCTTGAACTCCCGGAGCAGCAGCATGGCTGTGACCTTTTCACCCTGCTCCAGAGGCAGGATGTTGACAATATTGGTGCCTCTGGCGGTGCGTCCAGCCTCGGGAATCATATAGCCCTTCTTCCGGTGTACCTTACCGATGTTGGTGAAGAACAGCAGATAGTCATGGGTTGAGGCAATGAACAGGCTCTTGACGAAATCCTCGTCCTTGAGATTCTGGGCATTGATGCCTCTGCCGCCCCGCTTCTGGGCCTTGTAGGTATCCACCGGCATACGCTTGATGTAGCCGGCCTCGCTCATGGTGTAGCAGCAGTCCTCTTCCTCAATGAGATCCTCAATGTCGATCTCGTCCTCCACCTCCTGAATTTCGGTGAGACGGTCGTCGCCGTATTTATTGGAAATGGCGGTCAGCTCCTCCTTGAGAATCTGGCGCACAAGGCTCTCGTCGGAGAGTACCCGGTTGTAGTAGGCAATCTTCTCCTCCAGCTCCTTGTATTCATTCTCCAGCTTCTCCCGGTCAAGGCCCTGCAGCGCCTTCAGACGCATATCCAGAATGGCCTGAGCCTGCACCTCGTCCAGACCAAACCGCTCCATGAGATTTTCCTTTGCATTGTCATAGCTGGTGCGGATGATGCGGATAACCTCGTCAATGTTATCCTGAGCAATCAGCAGACCCTCCAGCAGATGAGCACGCTCCATGGCCTTTTTCAGGTCATGGCGGGTCCGGCGGACAATGA
>JAQXMD010000012.1 GCA_029012465.1 Oscillospiraceae bacterium
CATAGTTTCTCCTCCCTTTTCTCATAAATCTTCAGACTGTTTTTATCAACCGTATGATACCATCAGCCTTTGGGAATAGCAATACCGCCGATTTGTTTATTTCCACTCCCCCCAGACCTCGGGGCAATATCCCACTGTGGCTTGCTTTCCGTTCCGCACCACCGGCTGGCGGATCAGCATTTGATTGTCAAAGACCTTATCCTCCTGATCCCGGGTGTCGGCAAGATATTTCAGCAGATCCAGATCGGGGCTTTTGCTGTCCCAATTCACCAGCTTTTCAATGCCGCCCACGGCTCGAAGCACACTGTCAAACTCGCCGCCGCTCATGCCGTATTTTTTCATGTCAATAAACTGGTATTTGATGCGCCGTTCCTTGAAATAGCGCTCCGCCTTGCGGGTATCCGCACTCTTGACGGTTCCGAAAATCTGAATGTTCATGGTATTCCATGCTCCTTCCTTCATCAATAGGTGACGCTCATCAGACAAAGCCCCTGGGCCGGGGCGGTAAAGCCCGCCTGAGAACGGTCAAGGGTCCGGAATACCTCCTCCACACTGTCTCCCCGGCGTTTTCCCTCTCCCACCTCAATCAGGGTGCCGGTGAGAATCCGAACCATATTATACAAAAATCCGTCGCCGGTAAAGGTCAGATACAGCTTGGTGCCCTCCTGTCGGATATCAATGGATTTCATTGTGCGAACCGTGGATTTGTTGGTTCTGCCCGTGGAGAAGCCCTTAAAGTCATGGGTCCCCAGCAGATGCAGGGCGCAGCTGCGCATGGCCCCCACATTCAGGCTTCCGGGATAATGGTATTCATATTTTCTCCGGAACACATCCGGAATCACACTTTGATTAATCACATACTGATAGGTTTTTTCTTTGGCAGAGAACCGTGCATGGAATTTGGGAGACTCCAGCCCGATGCCCCGAACCGCAATATCCTCCGGCAGTCTTTTGTTGGCCTCGGCAACCATTTTCGGGCAGTCAAAATAGCTTTTGGATTGGAAGCTGGCGATTTGTCCCAGAGCATGAACGCCGGCGTCTGTCCTGCCGGAGCCGCTGATTTCAATTTCTTCCTCCAGAATGTCTGACAAAACCCGCTCCAGCTTGCTTTGAATGGTGTTGCCGGTATTCCCCTGCCGCTGCCAGCCGGAATACCTTCCGCCGTCATATTGAACCATCATTTTATAGGTGTACAAACTCATGCACCTCCTCTGACTCCGATTATACATGAAATTCTGCGGATTGACCAGTGGAAAGCCGTATTTTTTCCGAAAGAAGATCTATTCAGCGTCATGTTAGAAACAATGTGTGATTTTAACAACCTATCCTACAGAATTGATACTTGAAAACCATTGGACATCGTTTATATTTAAATTGTGAGCTGAACACGGAGGTTTTCGTGTTTTTCAGGTATACGAAATCCCGGTTTTGCACGCATATTTCAGGAAAGAAGGTACATTATGACAAAAAAGCTCATTGCATTGCTGCTTGTAGCCGCAATGGTTCTGGCCTTTGCAGCCTGCGGCGGTCAGGCGGCAGTCAGCACTGCTTCCGTGGAAGGAACTGCCGCTTCCGCGGATTCTGCTTCTGCAGAGCAGGTTGACGAAGTCGAGGCTCCGAAGCCCGTGGAAATCGACGAAACAGAAGAGGCCGGCAGTGCTTCTCAGGAAGAAGTTTCTGTAGAGGAAGTATATGAGGACACCTTTGAAGAGGGTGCCGGCACCTGGCCCATCTCTGATGGTACAGACACCATTACCATCTGGGACGGCTGGTTCCCCTTTTTCAGCGCATTTTTCTCCGACTACAACGACACGCTCTTCTTCCAGGAGATGGAGAAGCGTACCGGTGTTAAGACCGAATTCACACTGGTCAACGCCGAGATGGCAGCAGAGCAGTTCAATCTGATGGTTGCAACAGGCGACTACTGCGATCTGATGCACGATGTTGACACCAACTATGTGGGGGGTCTGGACACCGCTTATGAGGACGAGGTCATCATCGCCATCGACGATCTGATCGATTCCTGGATGCCAAACTTCAAGGCTGCCCTTTACAGTGAGGACAAGTTCCTCACAGATACCCTGTCCGATCTGGGCAACCGCTATCAGCTGAGCATTTTCAAGCATGACCCCGGTTTCCCCGATTACGGTCTGCTCATTCGCGAGGACTGGCTGAAGGACCTGAAGCTGGAGCGTCCCGAGACCTATGATGAGTATTACAATGTGCTCACCGCCTTCAAGAACGAAAAGGGTGCCTCTGCTCCTATGATGCTGTCCAACTGCGGCAGCTATCAGGGCAATTTCTTCGCATCGGGCTACGGCATCAACGGTTCCCTTGTAAACAATTCCAAGCCCCTGTATCAGGTTGACGGCGTAGTAAAATTCGGCCCCATGGAGGAAGGCTACAAGAAGTATCTGGAGACCATGGCCAAGTGGTATAGTGAGGGCCTCATTTATCAGGACTTCTTTACCTACTTTGACAGCAACACCATGCCCCCCGACGATCTGGTTGTAGGCGATCAGATGGGTGTCTTCGGTGCAAATCTCACCGATATTTCCGAGCGCTACAATTCCGTTGTTGGCGCAAACAGCACCCTGAGTCTGGTGGCTTCCTATGATCCCATGGAGAAGAAGGGGGACGTTTCCCACTTCGGTTCTGACCGCAGCGCCTCTGCACAGGGCGGCTACTGCATCTCCACAGCCTGCGAAAACCCCGAGTTGGTTGCGCGCTGGGCTGACTACATCTACTCTGAGGAAGGTCAGATTCTGTCCAACTACGGTGTAGAGGGTGAGACCTTTGATTATGATGAAGACGGCAAGCCCAAGCTGGGTGATCTGATCCTCCACAACGAGGTAATGCCCACCATGCTGGCCATCACCAAGTACACCACCTTCAGTCTCATTGGCGTCGAGGATGCCTACCGTATGTACGCGGAGTTCACGGACGCTCAGTGGGAGGCAGGCGAAATCTGGGGTTCTGCCGATGACGCATACACCATTCCCACCGGCGCAAGCATGAACGTGGACGAAAACGCTGTTTTCAGCTCCATCTATGACGACATCTCCACTTATGTTGGCGAGACCACCCTTCGGGTCATCATGGGCGAGCAGAACATTGACGAGATCTGGGACGAGTATGTTGCCGAAATTGAAGGCATGGATATTGCCACCTGCATTGCGCAGCAGCAGGCAGCGCTGGATCGTTATCTGGAAAAGTGATTTTTCTTCCCCCAACAAAGGCCGGATTCCCCCAG
The DNA here is from genome assembly GCA_029012465.1 of Oscillospiraceae bacterium. Lineage (GTDB taxonomy): Bacteria > Bacillota > Clostridia > Oscillospirales > Oscillospiraceae > HGM13006. The sequence goes on from JAQXMD010000012.1 coordinate 3,254, forward strand.
GGAGTCCGGCCTTTGGTACATTGAAAAATGATACCATACCGCAGGAATTGATGATTGCGGCTTTTTGGGTCATTCCATATAATACACTCAGAAGAATCTCTTCCAAAGGAGGCATTTTTTATGAAAAAGATCCGGGACTATATCGCCGATGATATGTTTAACCACATTCTCATGTCCGGCGGCGAAATCCGTGCCTGCGTCAATGGCAGCAAATATCCGACCCTTCAGGACAAGCTAGGCTACTGTGAGGGCATCATGACTGTATTTCCCCACATGCTGCTGGGGAACTTCACACGCTGGCTTTGGGACGGCGAAAGCCCCAAGCCCTACGAGGGCTTCATGCAGCCCAGCATAGAGGCCGTTCAGGCAAAGGCTCTGCCCCTGATCCGGAAGGCATTTTCCGAGGAGGTCACTGCCGCTGAACGGGGTAAGCTTCTGATTCCCGTGCTCACCGAACTTGTCCCCAAGGCTGTGCTCACCGGCTACTATAACTACATGTTCGAGGGCTCTGAGGACTATAAGGATATCTCAGAATTCTGGCCCAGCGTGGAGCCTCTGCTTGCATGGACCGCCCGGGCATTGAAGGACGCTTATTCCGAGACCGATCCTCTGCCCACAGATCAGATGGAGGAGCTGTACCTCTTCATCGGCACCCGGATGCCCTTCATTCTCATCAAGCGCTGGTACGACTGGCAGTTTGGGGAGGAGAAGCTGGAGATGCCCCCTCCGCCGCCCCAGGACTGATATCATCAACTCTACCGCTGCAGCCCTCCGCTGCAGCGGAACTGCTATTTCCGACACAAAATGAAATGAGGCGTTAACATGTCATTAACCATTACCGATCGCTGCATCGGCTGTACCTTCTGTCAAAATGAATGTCCCATGGTTGCCATCACCTACAACGGCATGGCCTACGAAATCAACAACGACATCTGTATCCGCTGTGGCCACTGCTCTGAGATCTGTCTGATGGATGCCATCGAGGACAGCGAGCATCCCCACAAGGTAATTCCGCCCCACGACACCATCAGAAAAGCCTGTGATTTTGTGGTCGTGGGCGGCGGTGCCGCAGGGCTGGTGGCTGCGGCCCGGTACGCAGAGCTTACCGGCAAACAGGTCATCGTTCTGGATAAAAACCGCCGGGTTGGCGGCGGTGGCTATTTTGCGGTAGGTCTGACCCCCTGCAACACCCAATGGGAAAAGGATGCGGGAATTCCAGACTGCGTGGAGAAAAAGGTTCAGGAGGCCATGGAACGCACAGAGGGAAAGCTGAATCCGGAGCTTCTGAAAAATCTCTACACCTCCCTCGGTACCGTCTTTGACTGGCTCTGTCAGTGGGCGCCGGTGGATAACTGCTTTACCCTCCAGCGTCACCCCTTCACCGGGGAGCTGGCAGTGGGCAACAAAACCGAAAGCTACGGCAGCGGCAAGTTCATCACCACCAACATTGTTCCCTACCTGAAGAAGCTGGGCGTTGAGATTCTCACCGAAACCGAAGCAGTTTCCCTGCACCGGGGTTCCTCCGGGGAGATCACCGGCGTCACGGCAAAGGATGCCGGCGGCACCATCGAGATCGACTGCAAAGCTTGTCTGCTCTGCACCGGCAGTCTGATCCGTTCTGACCGAATCAAAGAGATGCTTCCGGATTTCGCCGACACGGTAGCAAAGCAGTATGCCCATGATATGCCCGGTCTCACCGGTGATGGTCTGACCCTGGCTGAGGAAGCAGGGGTTGCTCTGAACACAGACAGCATCGTTCTGGCCTTTGTGGGGTGCATGGCGGTGTCCTTCGACAAGACCGTATTCCAGACCGCCGAGCGGGGCGATATTCTTCGGGTCAATCTGGAGGGCAGGCGCTGGTGCAACGAGGCGGAAAACCGTCAGCTGCTGGCTGAGCATCTGATGGATCAGCCCAAATCCATTTCCTACACCATTCTGGACAGCAGCATTCTGGAATCCCCTAACCCGGACGTTCAGCCCGGCCGGGAACCCATGTATCCGGGCGGTGTCCCAGACTTCGCGGTTCCCCGGGGTGAGATCACGCCTGCCACAAGCGAGGCATTCAAGGCCCTTGCAGACCGTCTCAGCGGCAACACTTTTGTCTGTGCCGATACAATCGGGGAGCTGGCTGAGAAGCTCTCCATTCCCGCGCAGGCATTGGAGGAGACTGTTTCCCGCTACAACGAGGCCTGCAGAACTGGTGTTGATTCAAAGTTTGGAAAGGACGCAGCCCATCTGAAGCCCATTGTGAAAGGCCCCTTCTTCGCCATCCACAACTATCTGTATCTGGACGGTGTATTCGGCGGCCTGAACATCAGTCCCAACATGGAAGTCGTCTCTGATGGTGCTATCGTTCCCGGTCTGTATGCCGCCGGTGACATCACCTGCGGCCGGTATGTCAATGATTTGAAGCACAAGAGAGAGATTATCAACGACTACAGCTGGGCCATTGCCGGCGGCTTTATGGCAGCCAATCAGGCAGCAAAGGCTCTGTAACCGAACCAGCACATAACCCGGAACGGCATTCT
>JAQXMD010000013.1 GCA_029012465.1 Oscillospiraceae bacterium
CTCATGGATCAATTGGGGCTTACGATCAACGAAGCCGAGGCCTATGCGTATGGAACGAAATCCGCCACTCCGGAGCAGATCGCCGTGAAAGCCCATGAACGCAAGCGGCAGTCCGGCAATGTCCTGGAAGTCGTCCCGGAAGGGACACCCACCGAGGTGGTGGAACACCGACTGCCCGAAGAAGAGCTGGTCTGTGCGGCCTGCGGCAGCCAGATGGTGGAGATTGGCAAGGAAGTGCACCGGACGCTGCAGATGAAGCCCGCGCAGTTCTGGATTCGCGAGGACGTGTACTACACCTATAAGTGCATGAAGTGCGAACGGGAGACTGGCGAGGCCAATCTTGTAAAGTCCCCAAGGGTACCTGCACTATTGCCCGGCAGTTTTGCTTCCGCGGAGGCTGTGGCACATATCATGACGCAGAAGTTCGTGATGTACTCGCCTCTGTACCGTCTGGAGCAGGAGTTTAACCGCCAGGGTTTGAAGCTGTCCCGGCAGACCATGTCCAACTGGCTGCTGAATGTCTCGGAGATGTGGCTGCAGCCTATCTACGACGTTCTGCATGAGAAACTCTGTAAAGAGCCGGTGCTGCACGCGGATGAGACCACCCTGCAGGTGCTGAAAGAAGCGGGGCGGCCCTCAACCAGCAAATCCTACATGTGGCTGTACCGGACCAGCGGCTGTACAGAGCAGGCCATTGTCCTGTATGAATACCAGCCTACACGGAAAGCGGAGCATGCAGAAACCTTCCTGAAGGGCTTTTCCGGCTGGCTCCATGCGGATGGCTACCAGGGCTACCACAGGCTGCCGGAGAATATCCTGGTGGTTGGGTGCTGGGCACACGCACGGCGAAAATTTAATGAGGCACTGCAAACGCTGCCTAAAGAGAAGCAGAAGGACTCTCCGGCAGCGGTTGGAGAATGTTATTGCTCCCGGCTATTTAAACTGGAGGAGGGTTTTGCAGAGCTGACGCCGGAAGAACGGTATGAGAAGCGGCTGGAGCAGGAAAAACCTGTTTTAGACGCGCTATTGTCATGGGCAAATGAGATGCAGGCAAAAACGGCGCCGAAATCCGCAATGGGCAGGGCCATCCATTACCTGCTGGAGCAGTGGCCATATCTGATCCGCTATCTGGAGGACGGCCGTCTGGAGCTGAGCAACAACCGTGCTGAACGCAGTATAAAGCCCTTTGTGATGGGGCGGAAAAATTGGCTCTTTGCCAATACGCCTGGTGGTGCACAGTCCAGCAGTGTGATTTACAGCCTGATTGAAACGGCGAAAGAAAATGGATTGGATCCGTACCGATACCTGCTCTGGGTTCTGCAAAATGCTCCTGCCTTGAGCCAGGCAGATGCGGCGTGGGCGGAACAGCTTACGCCCGCCAGTGTTCCGGATGAATGCAGAATAACACCTAAATGAAATCATGCCATCCCAACTCCGGGATGGCATGATTTTTATATGCCGTTAGCTTTGACGGTTACCATCTAACTAAATTATTCTTTGTTTCATGAAGTAAAAAACAGAAGGTCTCCCAATCTCAAGAGACCTTCTGTTTTTCTGTAGTTTTTGTAATTACTCTAGCCGGAGCAGACCCAACTTTTTCATAGTAAGGACGTCAAAGCCGGTATATTTGATGTCAGGAATTGTACCAACACCCTTAATAGTGGTAATGGCCTTCAGGTAGAGCTTAAGTCCATTTTCCGGGTTCTGGTCGGCAAAATAGTTCAGGATTTCCCCGGGAATCGCCGTACGGTAGAGGATGCCGCTGCTCAGGTTGGCGGTGTTTACCACCGCTGCACCGGTGTCAACGCGGTAGATCGTGCCGAGGGAGGCAGTCTTTACAACGGGTGCCACAGCCCCTTCTTCAGAACCCTTCAGTTCCGAATCCCCTTCGACACCCTCTGCAGGTGCGAGATCCTCATAATAGAGTGCCACCGTAACTGCCTTATCCGAGGTCAGGTTAGTATCCTGCAGTTCAAAGTAGATATTCTGCTGACCGCTCAGGCTCTGGCCATTTGTAGTATCGCCCTCAGAATACTCCACAGGTACAAGATGTATGCTGGCGTTATCGCCGGCAGCGGTCTTAAACTCCACAGTGGGAGCACTGTTGCCTGCGCGGTATGCAGCGATCATGGTGTTGACGAACAGCTTTTTCTCAGCAGCGCTCAGAGCGCTGTGACCTGCGCCGGAATAGGTGATGTTGCCACGGTTATAGATGTAGTAGGTGTTGATCGTGTCATTTTTGAACATATCGTAATTGGATCCGCTCAGACAATACCACACCGTGATATCTTTCGCATTCATGTTCAGCTGATAATACTGCTCATGAGTCTCTCCAATGGCCAGATTCTCACCCAACTTGTAGGGATACTCGGTGATATGACCCTTGTTCACCTGAGTAGCTCCGGTAGCCCGAGTAATGGGATCACTGCTGCCGAAGAGAGCTTCAAAGATGGGACCCAAAACCGGCAAATTATTCAGGAATCTATCGATGGCATTGTTGCCGGGGCCATCAGGATCCATTTGATATCGAGCAACAGTCAGGTTGCTATAGCCCTGGGTTTCGCCTGCAGCTTCGTCCACTTTCCCCGGCACATAAGCCACAGTATAGCCGGCATCTTCCCGTGCTGTTGCCTCTTCAGGGGAAATGGGCCTTTTTGTACCCGCATCTACGCCCATACTCTGGAAGGTGCTGTTGGTCACGCCGTAGCGGTCAAGACCCACTTTATCACGAATAATCTTGTTAAAGTGATAGCCCCAATAACCTCTGAAGTTCGTCATGCTTTCAAGCCAACCCCACAGGCCGCCGGAAGTGCTCTTTTCACGGTTCCAGATGGAAGTGGTATCGTGGGTAAACAGAACCGACTTGCCGGTTTCAATGTACTGAGCCACAGCCTGGGCCGCATTCGCCTCCAGATTGCCGTACATATCGCCAAAACCAAGGACGATCATCTCATAGTTGTTGAGCTCTCCAAAGGGATCGGGCAGGTCGTTCAGCGAATCAACGCTTATGGTTTCCACCGTAATGTCATACATTCCGGCGTCATAGACCTCCTTATACAGTTTCTGGAAATCCGTCATATTATTCGGAGGATCCAATTCCCATTCTGTGCCTTCGGCTTCATACGGGGTGGCCAAATTGGCAGTATTGCTTGCGTTGCTGTTGGTGATCTGAAGTACCTTGATGGGGGTGGGATCGTCGGGCTCGATATAGGCATAGCCCTTTTCCGAGTCGTGGGCCGTGCTGTCCCCTACCTTGACGACCTCCAGCTTCCATGCCACCAAACCACTGAACTGGGATTTCTTCAGCTGGCGGGAGAGCCGATAGGTTATCTCCACATCCTCCTGCTTGCCCTGCAGCTGACCATTCTCTATGGCTACGGTAGTACCGTCAGCTTTGACCTCTTTGAGCTGGAAATCATAGATGCGCTCATCGGCACTGTGGCGGCCATCGCCGTTCTGATCGATGTAGAGGTTGCAGCGATACCGGGTCTGAACGGGAGTGGCGTCAGTGGGGTTGTTGATCTTGAACTCGAAGTTCAGATATCCCTCGCAGTCATAGTCATCCAGCCGACTAAAGTTACCGCCATATTCCGTGGGCTTACCGGTTACGGTAAGGACAGGGCGTGACAGGTTCAGATACTTGGTCAAATCCTCCTTCTGCTTCATGATCCACTTTTCGGCTGCGGCTGCTTCATCGCTGCCCGAAACACCGGACACGGTCAACTGGTTCTCACCCATAACGTTTGGGAGATTCACAACGCTGCTGAGCGCCTTGTACATCAGAGAGGCGGGATCCACCGTAGAGCGCTTCACCGAGATACTTCCACCTGCACCAAGGTTATAGATAGTTGCCGTCGTTCCATACAACTTGTCAGGATATTCCAGTTCGACTCTCGAATTTATTACGGGAGGGGTCCACTGATACATGGGGCTGGTTATCGTGCGAGTCTTCCACCATACAAATGACCAATAGTTAACTTTAATCTCACAATAGTAGGTACCGGCTGGACGGTTTAACAAATTGATTGTATCGCTGCCCCTGGCTACCTCTTCACGGGAGTTATCCGCATTTACCCTGTACCATGTATATTCGGCCCACTCTTCAAGAGAAGAGCCTACCGTGTCACCGTCCAAATAAGGCTGTACCCTTATCTGACCGTTGTCGGCGTTGGCAGAAGCCGTTGCACCGCTGGCCGGACGATCATTGACCCAAGTAGCCTCGTCATATTCAATGCTGCTTTTCTCAATAATTTCGATTTCAGTGTCGTCACCCAACATGAATACAGCGCCTTTCGCTGTTCCGCCGTTGCCGTTGATGGGCGTAACCGTCACAGCACAGCTATATCGATAGCCTTCCTGTGCTTCTAAGGTTTTATCCGTAAAAGAAAAGCTGGTGTCTTCTACCCATCGCGTCCAGAAGATAAGATATCTTTCTTGCCTCCAACGGGTCCACTCATAGG
>JAQXMD010000014.1 GCA_029012465.1 Oscillospiraceae bacterium
TGTGCTTTCGGCATTTGTCAGCCGGATCACCCGAAATCTGTCTTTGAAACGGTATGAATATCTCACTGCGGAAAAGCGAAATCAAAATGCTGCCGTTTCGCTGGAGGAATTGGGAGACTGTCTCTCCGGTACGGAGACCCCCGAGGGGGCGCTGGAGACAAAACGGGTCATTCAGGCACTGAACCGTTTCCTATGGAACCAGCCGGAGCAGGCCAGAGACATGTTTTTGCGCAGGTATTGGTATTTTGACACGGTCACGGAGATTGCCCAGCGGCACCACTGCTCTGTGGATCAGGTGTCCTCCAGCCTGTACCGCACCAGAAAGCGTCTCAAGGATTTTTTGGAAAAGGAGGGCATTGACCTGTGACACCCTTGGAACTGGCAAAGTGCCTTACGAATATTGATTCCCGGCTCATTGAGCAGGCGGAAAAAACGCCGAGAAAGAAGCCCCGGCGCATGCGTCCCCTGCGGATGGCGCTGATTGCGGCGGCTCTGGCGGTTCTGCTGCTGACGGCGGTCCTGGCGGCCAATGAGGAGTTCCGGGAATGGGCTATGGAATTCGGACGGCAAATCATCGGCCTGGAGCAGCAGGAGGAAGTGTCCTCCTCCATGGAAACGGAGCCTCAGAAGCTTTCCGGCTGGCGGCTGGATGGAACACAGCTGGAATTCAACTTCCTCTCCTATGGGAACCTGTTCCCGGTGGAGGACGGCTATATGACCCTGACAGACCAGGGGCCCCAGCCTGTGGAGGTAACCCATGTGGACACCACTCTGAATATCTACGGCCAGTGGGAGCTGGAGCTGGATTACGCAGTGATAGATGGGGAACTAGCCCTGTATAACCTCCACACCCCCAACGACGACTGGACAGCCCTTGCAGCCCCGGTGGCCGGCAGTACAGACACGGTTCTTCTGACCATCCAGCGGCTTTACGAAAACCCCAGCGCCTGGCATTATCCGGTTCTCTACAATCTCATCACTGGGGAGCTTTCTGACCCGCTGGCGGACACGGAGCTGTTCAGCCATGGCAGCGTGGACACCATAGAGTTCAGCGAGAGCCTGAAACAATTCATTGTCCACATCTACTCGGAGACCCAGCATGACGACCGGTATTTCCTTGGAAGTATGGAGGACGGAACCCTCCGCTCCATCAAGACCATGGCGGGCACCCAGGGGACGCAGCAAGGTTGCTTCTGGGTGGATGGAAATCATCTGTGCATAGGAGAACTGGTCGAGGAGGGCAATCAGCAGTTCTCGGTGCTCCTACGTTTGGTGGATACGGATACGGGAGCGGTGGTTTCCGCCATATCGGAAGAACCGGACAGCATCTATACGGGGAACATCGATCAGCAGCGCTATGCCGATTGTATTTCCGGGGAATACCGGTTCCGGGATTTGCTCACCGGGGAGGTCTGGGGCGGCCTCCCCTCAGAGGCGTCCCCACAGGGGGAAACCTGGATACAGTATAAGTTTGAGCAGGAGCGGTATGATCTCCTGTTTACGGACAAGGAAATCTTCTTGGTGGACAGAGAACAGCGGCGCTATCTGAATCTTTCTGAGGTACTGGATGGCCTGCCCAAACAGGTTCAGCAGATACAGATTTTCGGAGCGGGAAGTCTCACTGTGGGCGGGGAGGATGAGGAGCCCTTTACCATGTACTATCGGATCGACAGGCTCACCGGCTGGCAGCCCCTGACCCGGATAGAATGAACCTGTTGCCCGGAAGGGAAAAACGTGGTATACTGGAGAAAAGGACAGACCGGAACAGGAGGTGTACCATGCAGGATGAAATCAGCGCTCTGCGGGCTGAAAATGAGCTTCTTCGGAGCAGCCTCAGAAATGCCCGTCTGGAAAATGCCATCCGCAGCAGTAATGATGAGCCAATCACCATGGAGCAGCTGGGGAAGTTCCTGCTTTCTCCCATGCAGTCGAAGTATCTTGCCATGGTGATACTTCACGCCCATGCGGACCCCCTTCGGCGCCACAACTCCGGTATGATGCCCTATTCGGACCCCGGTGCCGGACAGGGCATGGATCAGCGCATTGAGTATTACACCGATGGAGCCTTGAATACGGTCGTGGAGCTTTGCAGGCGTTTTTTTGCGCCCCAGGTCAACTGCATCGTCTTTCGGATTGATAAGGATATGGGCATTCTTCTGAATCCCCTGGAGCGGTATACCATTGATTCCAGCGTCAAAAGCGGCGGATATCTACAGGGACTGAAACGGCGGGTCGCGGAGCTGATTTTTGAGCTGGATGAGACTCTGGGATTCCGAAATACGGCGGTCATCAGCCGAATCTGGGAGGAGCAGGTGAGCCTCCGGAAAATGTATCTGGAAACCATCGATACCTACGATTACAGCTGGAACCAAACGGGAGCCATTCACACCTATGAGGAGCTGTGCGCAGCGCCCATGACTGCGGAGGACCGGCTGGAAATCAGTGCTCTGGAGCAGGAGTTCCGGAACGATGTTGAGCGGATGCTCTATTATGAAGCGGCGGCAGTTTTGGATGCCATTCTGAAAAAACAGTTCTATCACGCCGTTCCCCTGAAGGAAATCACGGTATCCGTAACGGCAAGGCTGCGCAACGCCCTTGCCATTGCCGAGGTCACGCCTGCCATGCGGAATCTGGACATGACAGAGATGTCCACCCTGCTTCGTTATATCTCCGGTGCGGTTTCCGTGCCGGAGCTTCAGGACCGAATTCACGACTTCTTTGCCAGTCTTGCGGACTTTTCTCCCCAGAATGCCGCTGGAAAGGGAGAGCTGATTCTGGAGTATATTCAGACCAACTATCAGAATCCGGCTCTGAACGCCCAGCTACTCTGTGACCGGTTCCGGATCAGCCATTCCTATCTGTCCCGGCTCATCAAAGCGGAGACGGGGCAGGGACTGGTGGACTGTATCCACAGATTCCGGGTGGATCACGCCAAGACCCTTCTGCGGGAGACGGACATGAGCGTGGAGCAGGTTGCCGTCCATGTGGGCTTTTCCAGCCGGTACAGCCTGATTCGCAGCTTCCGCACACTGGAGGGGCTGACCCCCTCGGAGTACCGGAACCGGATGAAACAGTCCATGGAAGGCCATGGAGAATAGAAGGTGAGGATATGTTGGATCAGACCTATAACGAAAAGCTGGTTTCCGCGCTTTTGGGCAGAAAACTGACACCCGGACACATGCCTGTTCCCCATCGTGGAAAGCCCATGTTCAGCCTCTGGGGAGAGGAGGCCGGTATCGGGGCTGGGGACATCCATGCTACCCGTGCCTACCGAATCTATGTGACCTATGACGACAATCTGGTCATCACGGATGCTGACGTGGTGGTGGATGGGGAGCTTATCAGCCCATGCAGCGGCTATTGGCCGGAAGCTCTGGATGAATTTGATTATCCGTTCATTCTGAGCTGGTGTATGGAGCATACAGAAGCATAAAAAGGATCACGCTTGTGTAAATATTGTAAAAAACAGCATGCATATTTCTCTTTGATCAGCACAGAATACCGAAGGGAGATGATCGCATGAGAATCAACAATATGGAATACAGCAAACTGGTCAAGGAGTACTCACCCAATTCCACGACCCTTCTGGATACCTTCAACGCATTCTGGACGGGAGGTCTGATCTGTGTAATCGGACAGCTGATCCTGGGTGGCTGGGGTATGGTTGGACTCAGCGAGGATCAGGCGGCAACGGCAACCTCCATGTCCATGATTCTGCTGGGTGCGCTGCTCACGGGAATCGGAATCTATGACCGGATCGCGAAGTTCGCCGGAGCGGGAACCATTGTGCCCATTACGGGTTTTTCAAACTCTGTCGTTTCTCCGGCACTGGAATTCAAAACGGAAGGCTTCGTCATGGGCGTCTGTGCCAATATGTTCAAAATTGCCGGGCCGGTGCTGGTGTACGGAATTGGCGCCAGCGTTGTATATGGCTTTATCTACTGGATCATGTCCATGATGTAGGGCGGATAATTCAAAGAGAGTGTGAAACACCGCTGTTGACGATCAAATCAGCAGCGGTGTTACTGCGCATTTACAGAACCGGTGGAAAAGTGTTGACTTCATAGCAGTGGGGACTGTATACTACAGGTATAACTGAACAAAGCCCTTGACTAGAAGCTGCTTGCGAAATACTGATGGGCGGAAATAATCAGTAGTAGTCACATCTTATGATAAATAGATGGAGGAACCACAATGAAGATTTTAATTTCTCTGTTGATTGCAGGCCTGCTTTTCACCGGATGTGCAGCATCCTCCGGGGCAAGCACCTACCGCCAGATCACCGGAGCTGAAGCGGCTGACCTGATGGAGACGGAAGAGGACTATATCATTCTGGATGTCCGCACCGGGCAGGAGTATATGGAAAAGCATATCCCCGGGGCAATCAATATCCCAAATGAGACCATTGGATCTGAGGAGATTCCCCAGCTGCCGGATAAGGAGCAGTTGATTCTGGTTTACTGCCGCAGCGGAAACCGCAGCAAACAGGCATCTGAAAAGCTGGTCAAGCTGGGCTACTCAAACATTGTGGAGTTTGGCGGGATCAATGACTGGACAGGGGAGACGGTCAGCGGCTCCTGAATAAAATAAACATGAAATTTTGATAATATTTTCAGCATATGTCAATAATGCAGTTGACATATGCCGAAAACGCTTCTATACTGGAAATATCCAAAATGAAAGTCGAGGAGGTGTCCTGATTGCCCAGACCCAGAAAATGCCGGCAGGTTTGTCATTTTCCACAGACTTTGGCCTTTTCTCCGGAGGAGCAGAGTCAGGAAAAAACGCCGGTTATCCTTGCTGTGGACGAGTATGAAGCCATTCGTCTGATCGACAAGGAGGGACTTTCCCAGGAACAGTGCGGCGAGTATATGCAGGTGGCCCGCACGACCGTTCAGCAGATCTATGCCAGCGCCAGAAGAAAGCTGGCAGAGGTGCTGGTGGAGGGACTGCCTCTCCGAATCGAGGGAGGAGACTATCAGCTCTGTGATGGCGATAACACAGCCTGCGGCCGTAGTGGCTGCTATAAGCAAAAGCTCAATCAATTGTATGCAAAACCGAAAGGAGAAACCATCATGCGAATTGCGGTTACTTATGAAAACGGAGAAATCTTTCAGCACTTTGGACGCACAGAGCAGTTCAAGGTTTACGATGTGGAGAATGGCCAGATTGTATCCTCCGAGGTCGTCGGCACCAATGGAAAGGGGCACGGTGCTTTGGCGGGCGTCCTTGGTGCTCTGGGGGCAGATGTACTGATCTGCGGCGGCATTGGCGGCGGCGCACAGATGGCGCTGGCGGCAGCGGGCATCCGTCTCTACGCCGGTGTTTCCGGCAGTGCGGATCAGGCTGCGGAGGCTCTGGCAGCCGGAACTCTGGAGTATGACCCCAATGCCCGGTGCGATCATCATGGGGAGCACCACGGCGAAACCTGCGGCAGTCACGGCTGCGGAAATCACTGAGAAATCATTGTCGTTCGCTGCATTTTTTGGTATACTATTTATGTCAGCGGATACTCTGATGATATGATTCATTTGAAATGGAGGAAATGAACATGGAAAAATGGAAATGCAATATCTGCGGCTATATCCACGAAGGCCCCATGACACCTGATTTCAAGTGTCCCCTCTGCGGTGTAGGCCCGGACAAGTTCACAAAGCTGGAGGAGGCTCCTGCAAAGAACCCCTACGCGGGCACCAAGACTGAAAAGAACCTGTGGGAGGCATTTTCCGGCGAATCTCAGGCCCGGAATAAGTACACCTACTTCGCATCTGTGGCCAAGAAGGCTGGCTACGAGCAGATTGCAGCCCTGTTCCTGCAGACAGCCGAGAACGAGAAGGAGCATGCAAAGCTCTGGTTTAAGGCGCTGGGCGAGCTTGGAGACACTGCCGAGAATCTTCTCCACGCTGCCGAGGGCGAGAACTACGAGTGGACTGACATGTACGACCGGATGGCAAGAGAAGCCGACGAAGAGGGCTTCCATGAGCTGGCCGAGCAGTTCCGTGGCGTTGCCGCCATCGAGAAAGCCCACGAGGAGCGCTACCGTAAGCTGCTGAGCAATGTGGAAACCATGCAGGTCTTTGAAAAGAGCGGCGTCACCATCTGGGAGTGCCGGAACTGCGGTCATATCGTGGTGGGCACCAAGGCCCCTGATGTGTGCCCGGTCTGCAACCATCCCCAGAGCTTCTTTGAGGTTCGCAAGGAAAACTATTGATTGGAGAAATTTTCATGAACGAAGCCAGATTCTATATTTGCAGCCATTGCGGCAATATTGTCGGCATGGTTCACAATGCAGGTGTGCCAGTCATGTGCTGTGGTCAGAAGATGGAGCCTCTGGTTCCCAACACCGTTGAGGCCAGCGGGGAGAAGCATCTGCCTGTTGTTACCGTGGAGGGCGACAAGGTCCATGTGGCCATCGGCTCTGCTGCCCACCCCATGATTCCCGAGCACTCCATTCAGTGGGTGTATCTCCTGACGGAGAAGGGCGGTCAGCGGAAAAACCTCCTGCCCGGCGAGGCTCCGGAAGTGACCTTTGCCCTGACCGATGACAAGCCTGTGGCAGTATACGCCTACTGTAATCTCCATGGGCTTTGGATGACGAATATTTGATTCATCTTCTGCTCCAGACCTAATAATATGCACCCCATATGCCCGAAAGCACCTGATCAGGTCCGGCATATGGGGTGTTTTCCTGTGCCGGAATATTCGAAAAAGGACCCCGGAGTGGTCAATGATTAGCTGTCACTGACCATTCCGGGGATATTTATGCGCGGAATTGATTAAGCGAAGGGGTTCTCTGTGGGATAGGGCAGGTTCTTGGGCTGGTTGTATGCAATATCGCCAATGCCCAGGAACTTGAATACTTCGAACAGGGCCTTACCATAGTGACCGAAGGCCACAGCGCCGTGATGGGGATAGCGCTTCTGGATCAGAACATGACGGTAGAAGCGTCCCATCTCGGGAATGGCGAACACGCCGATGCCGCCAAAGGAACGGGTGGCAACAGGCAGAACCTCGCCCTCGGCAATGTAAGAGCGAAGGACGCCCTGAGAATCGCACTGGAGACGATAGAAGGTGATGTCGCTGGCGGCGATATCTCCTTCCAGGGTGCCGCGGGAGATGTCAGGATCGGAACCGGCAGGCTCCAGCACACGATGCTGAATGAGCTGATACTTCACGGCCCGGTCTGCGCACATCTTGCAGGAGGGGGTGTTGCCGCAGTGGAAGCCCATGAAGGTGTCGGTGAGCTTGTAGTCGAACTTGCCCTTGATGTCCTCGTCATAGATGTACTGGGGGACGGAATTGTTGATGTCCAGCAGCGTAACGGTATCGCCGGAAACGCACATGCCAATGTATTCGGACAGAGCGCCGTAAACGTCAACCTCACAGGAGACGGGGATACCACGGGTAACAAGGCGGGAGTTCACATAGCAGGGCTCAAAGCCAAACTGAGAGGGGAATGCGGGCCAGCACTTGTCAGCGAAAGCCACATACTTTTTGGAGCCCTTGTGAGCCTCTGCCCAGTCCAGAAGGGTCAGCTCAAACTGTGCCATACGGGCGTTCAGGTCTGGATAATACTTGCCCTCACCCATTTCCTTCGCCATGTCCTCACAGACGGCGGGAATACGGGGATCCCCTGCATGCTCCTTGTAGGAAACCAGCAGATCCAGCTCAGAGTTCTCCTCAATCTCAACGCCCAGCTCGTACAGACCCTGAATGGGAGCGTTGCAGGCGAAGAAGTCCTGGGGACGGGGACCAAAGGTGATGATCTTCAGGTTGGAAACGCCGATGATTGCACGGGCAATGGGCACAAACTCAGCAATCTTCTCCGCAAGCTCCTCGGCGGTGCCTACAGGATACTCGGGAATATAGCCCTTCAGATGGCGCAGACCCAGATTATAGGAGCAGTTGAGCATGCCGCAGTATGCATCGCCGCGGCCATCGATCATGTCGCCGTCACCCTCAGCGGCTGCAACGAACATGCAGGGGCCGTCAAAGTTCTTGGCAATCAGCGTTTCGGGAGTCTCGGGACCGAAGTTGCCCAGGAAAACCACCAGCGCATTGCATTCGGCCTTCTGAACGTCCGCAACAGCCTTCAGCATGTCTTTTTCGTTCTCAACGGTAATGGGGCAGTCATAAATCTCACCCTGATAGGCTTTGACGATATTCTCACGGCGCTGGGTGGACAGCGCAATGGGGAAGCAGTCACGGGATACGGCAATGATGCCGAGCTTTACAACAGGAATGTTTTGCATTGCAATTACCTCTCTTTCAAATTAAGCGATGTCACTCGCAATATCGATGTTTTCACCCTTCAGGGCCACCACAGCCCCCTGAGAAGCCTCACTGCTTTCGGCGTGAGCAAGAAGCCACTTGTTGCAGGCCCAAAGAAGCTTGTCTTCGTCATTCATGGGCGTCATTTCAGGCTTGGGGCCGTTGGTGCCGGCGGGCAGAACCACAAGAACCTTGAAGCCCTGACCCTGCTTTGCGCTGCAGGGGGCGTAGTGAAGGGTCGTGGCAAAGACCTCGACCATTACACCGGCAGGGCAGTGGAAGGCCTTGACCTTTGCGGTGTCGAGGATGCCGTCCTCCACATCATCCAGCTTGGCCAGAAGCAGGATAAAATCCATGACACCCAGATTGATCTCACTGTCCCGGTGATATTCCAGACAATTTAGCTTTGTGTTGTGGCCGTTGCACCAGCCCATCTGGATGGGCATGCCGCCGTATTCATTGACGGAGAGCAGCTCCTTCAATTCCTCCAGCTCCGGCTGACTGGGGACGTATTCCACGCCCTCGGGAAGCGGTGTGCATGCATCCAGAACAGCGGTGATTTTCCCGGTGTCGTAGCCGTCAATCACATGGCCATAGGGCCGGAATTCCGGGTCAAATACAGAATAAATTTTCATGGATTACACTCCTTTTATTCAGCGCCGTTTTTCTCCGGCGAGGGTACAAAATGATTGCAGATTTGCTCCGAAATGGGCAGGAAAACCTGCGCCGTGGGGCCAACCAGAAACGCGCAGATGATGGTGCCCAGCCCCAGTGTTCCACCCAGCAGGAAGCCCACTGCGGCAAAGCATACGTCTACGCAAATGCGGACAATGCCAAATTTCCAGCCGGACTTGTCACTGATGACCACAGCCACCAGATCGTTGGGGCCGGTACCCGCCTCAGATTTGATCACAATGGTCATGCCGAAGGCCAGAATCATGCAGCCAAGGGCCAGCATAATCACCCGAAGGGGCATGGGAGAACCTTCGTTCAGCAGGTTCTTCAGGAAAAACGTATAGACGTCAATAATGGGGCCGCCCAGGAACATGCACAGCAGGGTGCCGATTCGGATATAACTCCGATCCACCACCAGCAATACCAGAATAATCAGGAAGGATACAGCCATATGTACCCGTCCATGGGTGACAGGCAGGGAAGCGGGCCATGGAATAGAGCGGAACAGCCCCTGAATCAATACATTGAAGGGGTCAGAGCCAAGGGCGGCCTGCAAAAACAGGGTCACGCCCAGATGGGCAATGGCCAGACCGACCAGTAACAGAATCACACGGACGATCAGCTCCTTGGGGGTTTTCAGACTCATTCTGCGTTCTCCTCCTGATCGATTTCTTCTGGTGCATTCATGTCTTCCTTCTTTGGGACGATGGGGGAATCAGAAAGATCGCTGCGCTTCCAGATGCCGTACCAGATCAAGATGCCATAAGCCACCACCACAAGACCAACCAAAGCCATAATACTTGCCAGCACAAGTGTCATGGTCATAGACATCTCGGAGTGGCCCGTTTTTGTGTTTTGAATCATACGATAGCCCATGTAGAGGATATAGGCCCCAACAATGCACACAAGGCTGGCGTGGGTTCCGTTCCCCTTGGGCAATTTGGAATTCAAAAAGGAATGTTTCTTATCGTTCATGTTGGCTCCTTACCCGTTGATGGCGGGGAACAGGCCCTTCAGCGCGGGATATATCCGATGGAACACCTGATAGCGCTCCTCATACCGGGCAACAATTTCCGGATCGGGCTTTACAACATCCACAACCTTTACAAACTTCTTCGCAATCTCCTCCACGGAACCATATTCCCCGCAGGCCACCATGGCCAGCATGGCGCCGCCGTAGCCGGGGCCCTCCTCGGATTCGATCACTTCGATGTCCAGATTGCATACATTGGCGAAGATTTTCCGCCACAGGGGGCTTTTTGCGCCGCCGCCGCAGATCCGGCTTCTGGTAATATTGATCCCCTGATTTCTGGCTACCTCCAGAGAGTCCCGAATGCCAAAGGCGACACCCTCCAGTACGGCTTGGGTCAGATCGCTGCGGGTATTGTCCATGGTCATGCCAATGAAGCAGCTGCGGGCGTCTGTGTCGTTGATGGGGGAACGCTCGCCCATGAGGTAGGGCAGGAAGAATACATGATTGGTGCCCAGCTTGTTGTCGGTGATGGCTGCCTGCTGGGCGGCATAGTCCTTTGTTCCGATAATCTCATCCATCCACCACTTATTGCAGGAGGCAGCAGAGAGCATACAGCCCATGAGGTGATAGTTCCCGTCAGCATGCGCAAAGGAATGAAGTCCATTCTGCTTGTCCACACCGAAGGTCCGGCTGGATACGAAAATCGTACCGGAGGTGCCCAGGGAAATGTTGCAGGCGCCGTCACCCACGGTCCCGGTACCCACAGCGGCTGCCGCATTGTCACCGGCGCCGGCAGCCACGATCACGTTTTCGGGCAGTCCCAGCTCTTCGGCGATCTCAGGCCGCAAAGTGCCCACAGCCTGTGCGCTTTCAAAGATTTTCGGCATCACATCCTCAGATATGCCGCAGATGTCCAGCATTTCCTTAGACCAGCACTTATGCTCCACATCGAAGAGCAGCATGCCGGAGGCATCGGAAACATCGGTGCAGTGAACGCCGGATAGCATGTAATTGATGTAATCCTTGGGCAGCATGATTTTGGAGATCCTAGCGAAATTCTCCGGCTCATGCTTCTTCATCCACAGGACCTTTGGCGCGGTAAAGCCTGCAAAGGCAATGTTGGCCGTGTACAAGGACAGCTTGTCCTTGCCAATGACGTTGTTCAGGTAGTCCACTTCCTCACTGGTGCGGCCATCGTTCCAGAGAATCGCCGGACGGATCACCTGATCGTTTTCATCCAGCACTACAAGACCGTGCATCTGACCGCCTGCGCCGATACCGGCAATCTGGGATTTATCAAAGCCCTCGGTCAGTTCCAGAATACCGGCCTTGGTTTCCCGAAGCCAATCGGCAGGCTCCTGCTCAGACCAGCCGGGATGGGGGAAGGAGAGGGGATACTCTCTGGATACGATCCTTTCGATGGCTCCCTCTCCATTCATCAGAAGCAGTTTCACCGCAGAGGTTCCGAGATCAATTCCAATGTACAGCATTTCAAACACCCTTTCAATATCTGTAAAACAGTATATCATGAGATACTAACATTTTACTCCATGCAGGTGATTTTCGCAAGTATAAATAACATTCTGCACGGAATTATTGGCACGTTGTCTGAACATCTGTGGAATATA
>JAQXMD010000015.1 GCA_029012465.1 Oscillospiraceae bacterium
AGGAGCTGCTGAAAACCTCGGAGATGACCGTGGACGAGATCGGGACCTTTGTGGGCTTTACCAACCGGTGGACCATGCTGCGGGCCTTCAAAAAATTTGTGGGCATGACGCCCCAGAGCTATCGGACATACAGCACAGTGAAATAGTGCGTATTCATAAAAGGAAACAGATAAGGAGTGAATCGAACATGGTATATGAGATTCGTCAGGAGCTTTGCTCCTGCTGTCACCGGTGCAGAGTCCTCTGTCCCCGGGATGCCATTGTGTTCAAAAACGCAAAATACTGGATCAACCCGGAAAAGTGCATCGGCTGCGGCCTGTGTGCAAAGAACTGCCATAACTGCGCCATCTTCTCCCCGGAGGAAAAGCCCCCTGTGGCAGTTCCTCACGAGCCCAGGGTGCTGGACTGTGATGTGGCGGTCTGCGGAGCGGGCGGCAGCGGCCTGATGGCCGCGGTACGTCTTGCCCAGAACGGCAAAAAGGTCATTGTGCTGGAGAAGAGCCGGAACGTGGGCGGCAACACCTGGTATGCCAGCGGCTTCCACGGTCATTATTCCAGACTCCAGCAGGAGGCCGGAGAGCCAGACCGCCGGGAGCAGATTTATGAGCAGCTCATGAAGGACACAGACAATCTGCTGGACCCCCAGCTGGCCCGGAACACCATCTATGCCACCGCAGATATGACCGACTGGCTCATTGAACACTGCGACTGTGAGCAGGATTTTGTCCTTGGCCCCACCCCCTCCGGCTCCATGAGACTGATGTATCAGAATAAGACCGGCACCAAATACAAGCGCATTGACGCCTCCATTGGCCCCGGCGGCATGGGCTCCTTCGTCATTGAAAAGCTCATGGGTCAGTGCAAAAAGCTAGGTCTTCCCGTGCTGACTGCCACAGAGGCAAAGGAACTGATTGTGGGTGAGGACGGCGCAGTCATCGGCGTGAAGGCAGAGGATGCGGGCGGTCAGATCACCGTCAACGCCCCTGCGGTCATCATGGCCACCGGCAGCTACTCCCACAACCCCGAGTACCTTGCTAAGGCCAACCCGGAGATTCCCAACTGTCCCGAGCCGTTGCACTACTTCTCCGTTCCCACCTGCACCGGCGATGGCATTACCATGTGTCAGAAGGTGGGCGCAGACATTGACTGGAAAAATGCAAAGGCCATGATTCTTGGCCCGGCCCACCATCCCTACAGCTTTGCGGCGGTCTGCCTCACCCGGGAGAATGAGGTGGTGCTCATCAACCGGGACGGCAAGCGCTGGGCCAGCGAGGTGGACAACACCATGGGCCTCCGGTTCAAGGTTCTGGAGCAGCCCGGCAGAATGAGCTGGGCCATCTTCGATCAGGGGGTTATGGACAAGGTGGCTCAAAGGCTCACCAGCGGCAAAGGCCCCCACTCCGACCCGGAGCACGCAGAGATCATTTCCCACTATCAGGAGGAGATCGATCAGGAGGCCACCATGGACATTCCCGTGAAGAAGGCCGACACGCTGGAGGAGCTGGCGGTACTTATGGGTGTTCCCGTGGACACCTTCGTCTCTGAGATGAACCACTACAATGAGATGTGCCATCAGGGGAAGGACACCCAGTTCGGCAAGCCTGCCCAGTTCCTGCTGCCCATGGAGCAGGGCCCCTACTATGCCTTCTATGAGAAGCTGTTTCAGGAGAACGCCGCAGGCGGCATGAAGATCGACCCTCAGACCCGGGTCAAGAACGTAAATGGCGATGTGATTCCCGGCCTGTACGCCGTGGGCGACAACTCCGCAGGTCTCCTGCTGGGTACGGGAGACTATTCCGACTTCCTGGAGCGCACCGTGTCCATGTTCACTTGGGCCATGACCAGCGGATACATGGTCTGTGACGCGGTTCTTGAAGATTTGAAGTAAATCCATAAAAACAGCGGCCTCCGCCGGGCATGAAAACCGGGCGGAGGCCGTTTTTTCGTTATGGCAGCATCAGAGGGCGTCCTTCATGGACTTCACATATTCGCCCACATGGGGGGCCGCTTCTGTGCCGTACTGCTCCAGAATTTTGATGATGGCGGAGCCGACAATGGCGCCGTCGGAAATGGCGGCCATGGCATGGGCCTGCTCCGGGGTGGAGATGCCGAAGCCGATGGCACAGGGAAGGTCAGTGTTCTCCCGAACCACCTGAACGATGGAGGCAAGGTCTGTCCTGATTTCGCTTCTGGTGCCGGTGACGCCGAGGCTGGAGACGATGTACAAAAAGCCCTCGGCTTCTCTGGCGATCATGGCAATGCGGTTTTCGGAGGTGGGCGCAATCAGGGAAATGAGGTCCACGCCGTATTTCCGGCACAGGGGCAGGAACTCCTCCTTCTCCTCAAAGGGCAGGTCGGGGAGAATCAACCCGTCTATGCCGATTTCCTGACAGGTGGAGATAAATCGCTCCGCCCCATAGGAGAACACCACATTGG
>JAQXMD010000016.1 GCA_029012465.1 Oscillospiraceae bacterium
GCTCCGGGAGGCTCAGGTATAAGGCGGTTTTTTTGGGCGGAGACCTGAAGCGGCAGAGCGCTGCCTTGGGATCATCAACCGTCATGCCAATATGAATTCCCTTCCTGTCACATCGAAACCACCCCGTCTGGTTTCGATGTGATTTTTATATCACGCGTTTTGATAAGGTCAGGCATCCATTGACACCAGCAAACATATACAAAAAAAGTGAAAACTATGGACATTTGTCCGCGTCCGTGGTATACTGACAAAAGTACCAAAAATTACACCTGAAATTGTTGATTTTTTATCTAAGTGGCCAAGTCCCATTGGAATTTCCGGCTGTAAGGGACGATTCCGGCATGGAGTCACTGGCAATTGCTCCGTGCCGGATATCTGGATCATCCCTGAGACGGTATTTCTGGCAGATGAATTTCAGGAGAAATTGCATGGAATAGGAGGGAGTTATGGAATATTCCACCATTTTTGTCTGTCTGATGGGCATGGGGACGGTGTTTTTCGGCCTGATTTGTCTCATCATTCTGACAACGCTGCTTGGACGGATCGCCGGAAAAACAAAGCCGGCACCGGAGGCCGTACCCACACCGGCCGTCGAGCCTGCCGTCAATCAGCAGGAGCTGATCGCTGCCATTTCTGCTGCCATTGCAGAAGATCTGGGCACCGATATCACCGGTATCCGCATTTTGTCTGTCAAAAAGCTGTGATACCCTGGTCCAAAACGAGAAGGAGTGTTCATCTATGAAAAAATACAGAGTGACCGTCAACGGCACCGTCTATGAGGTGGAGCTGGAGGAGCTGACCGGAGCCGTTCCGGCTGCACCTGCACCTGCCGCACCCGCCGCACCTGCCGCACCCAGCGCCCCGGCCGGAGGTGAGCGCGTCACCGCGCCCATGCCGGGAACCATTCTCTCTGTCAATGTGGCCCCCGGCGATGCCGTAAAGCGCGGTCAGGTGCTGATGATTCTGGAGGCCATGAAGATGGAAAACGAGATCATGTGTCCCCGGGACGGCAAGGTAGCCTCTGTCAGCGCAGCCAAGGGCGCCACCGTGGAATCCGGCACCCTGCTGTGCGTCATCCAGTGAAGAACCGGAGGCGCATATGGAAGCGATCCTGAACTTTATAAACGACACCGGCTTCGTCCTGTTTTTACAGGCCGGAGGGTGGAAAAACCTGGTGATGCTCTGCATTGCCTGTTTCCTGCTGTATCTGGGCATCGGGAAAAAATTCGAGCCACTGCTGATGGTGACCATCGCCTTCGGCATGCTGATGACCAATCTGCCCGGGGCAGGGATGTTTCATGAAATTCTCTTTGCCGGAGGGCACATCCACTGGGATCTCATGGGGGGTGCCCCCATTACCCAGGAATTCTTAAATGAAATGGCTGCTCTGGGCGTATCGGAGTCGGTACTCTCCAGTGTCACCGTGGGGCAAAGCATCTCCACCGGTCTTATCGACATTCTGTACTTAGGGGTCAAGCTGGGGATCTACCCCTGCCTGATCTTCATGGGCGTGGGCGCCATGACGGACTTTGGCCCCCTGATTGCCAATCCCAAGAGCCTGCTGCTGGGAGCTGCCGCACAGGTTGGCATTTTCCTGACCTTTGCCGGGTGCCGCCTCATGGGCTTCACCGGCGCTGAGGCCGGTTCTATCGGCATCATCGGCGGTGCCGACGGCCCCACGGCGATTTTCGTCACTGCCATGCTGGCACCGGCCCTGCTGGGGCCCATTGCTGTGGCAGCCTACTCCTATATGGCGCTGGTGCCTGTGATCCAGCCCCCCATCATGAAGCTGCTGACCACCGAGAAGGAGCGGCAGATCGTCATGAAGCCCCTGCGTGAGGTATCCAAAAAGGAAAAAATCATCTTCCCCATTGTTGTGACCATCTTTGTGGCGCTGCTGGTGCCCTCTGCAGGTCCCCTCATTGCCTGTCTGATGCTGGGGAACCTGTTCCGGGAGTGCGGCGTCACCGAACGGCTCAGCAAGACCGTCCAGAATGAGCTGATTAACATTGTCACCATTTTCCTGGGGGTTTCTGTGGGAGCCACTGCCACCGGTGCCACCTTCCTGTCCTTCCAGACCATTAAGATCATGGTCATGGGCATCGTAGCCTTCGGCTGCGGCACCGCGGGAGGCGTTCTGCTGGCAAAGTTCATGAACCTGTTCCTGAAGGAGAAGATCAATCCCCTCATCGGCTCTGCCGGTGTTTCCGCCGTTCCCATGGCCGCCCGGGTATCCCAGAAGGTGGGTCAGGAGGCCAATCCCGGCAACTTCCTGCTGATGCACGCCATGGGCCCCAATGTGGCCGGTGTCATCGGTTCAGCCATTGCTGCAGGGGTTCTCATTTCCCTGTTCGGTTAAGGGAGGTATACTATGGAATTTTTAAGCAACAAGCCTCTGTATATCACGGACACCATTCTCCGTGACGCCCACCAGTCTCAGGCAGCCACCCGAATGCGGGTGGAGGATATGCTTCCCGCCTGCGAAATTCTGGACTCCATCGGCTACTGGTCGCTGGAGTGCTGGGGCGGCGCCACCTTTGACACCTGTATGCGGTTTTTGAACGAGGACCCCTGGGAGCGTCTCCGGAAGCTCCGGAAGGCGCTGCCGAACACAAAGCTGCAAATGCTGTTCCGGGGGCAGAACATTCTGGGCTACAAGCACTATGCCGACGACGTGGTGGATGCCTTCTGTGGGAAGTCCATCGAAAACGGCATCGACATCATCCGCATTTTTGACGCCCTCAACGACGTGCGCAATCTGGAGCAGGCCATCCGTTCCACCAAGAAATACGGGGGCATGGTGGAGGGCACCCTTTCCTACACCATTTCTCCCATCCACAACGAGGAATACTTTGTGAAGCTGGCAGTTGAGCTGGAGCAGATGGGCGCAGACGTGATCTGTATCAAGGATATGGCAAATCTTCTGCTGCCGGCTGCCGCCTATTCTCTGGTGAAGCGGCTGAAGGAGACGGTCAGCGTTCCCATCCACCTCCACACCCACAACACCACCGGCACCGGAGACATGGTCTATCTCATGGCTGCCATGGCCGGAGTGGACATTGTGGATACCGCCCTGTCCCCCCTGGCCAACGGCACCTCCCAGCCCGCCACCGAATCCCTGGTGGCAACCCTGAAGGATACCCCCCGGGACACCGGGCTGGATCTCACCAAAATGAGTGAGGCTGCCGTCCACTTCCGGAAGGTTGCCCAGAAGCTGAAGGATCAGGGCAATCTGGACCCCAAGGTGCTGAATGTGGACACCAATACCCTCCTGTATCAGGTGCCCGGCGGTATGCTCTCCAACCTGATTTCCCAGCTGAAGCAGGCGGGGAAGGAGGACAAATACTATGAGGTGCTGGAGGAGATTCCCCGGGTTCGGGCAGACTATGGCTATCCGCCCCTTGTGACCCCCTCCAGCCAGATTGTGGGCACCCAGGCGGTGATGAACGTCATCATGGGACAGCGGTACAAGACCTTCACCAAGGAGTCCAAGGCCATCCTCCGGGGTGAGTACGGACAACTCCCCGGCAAGGTCAGCGAGGAGGTTCGCGCCATGGCTGGTATCCGGCCCGAGGAGGTAATCTCCTGCCGCCCGGCGGATCTTCTGGAGCCGGAGGTGGAGAAGTACCGGGAGGAATTCAGGGACATTGCCAAAAGCGACGAGGACGTGCTCTCTCTGGCTCTCTTCCCCCAGGTTGCCCCCAAGTTCCTGGCCTGGCGGGATGGTCCTAAGGAGCCGGCGAAAGCGCCGGAGGCACCCAAAGCCGCCTCGGACCCCAATGCTGTCCGTGAGCTGTATGTGGAGTATCCGGGGCTGTGATTGGGCGTTTCTCCGGGGCGATTCCGGCTCAGAAGCCCAATGTCAGGCCATAACTGCCCGGGTTTCTTCCGCCCGGCAATCCAGCCAAAAAATTGTTTAAACGAAAAGAAAAAACCGCTTGACTCTCCCCCTAAGGGGAGATGATACAATCCTCCTTGCAAAGAAAAGCAAGGAGGATTTTTCTATGAACGAGCCATCTGTCAGCGTAAAAAACCTGACAAAATCCTTTTCAGGCCGCAGGGTTGTGGATGATTTGTCCTTCGATGTGCAAAAGGGTGAGGTTTTTGCCCTTTTGGGCCACAACGGAGCGGGGAAAAGCACCACCATCGACCTGATTCTGGGTCTGAAGGCCCCGGATGGGGGCAGCGCGAAGCTTCTGGGAATGGACGCCGCCAAACACAGAAAACAGGTGTTTGAACGGGTCGGCGTGCAGCTCCAGAATACAAGGACGGGGACATCCTGGTGGAGATCTGCGAGGCCGTTGTGGCGGCAAAAAAAGAAACCGGCGATCTTCAGTTCAGAACCCTGCCCGAAATCCAGGCGGCCTGTGTATTTCACAGAGGCTCCTATGGCACGTTT
The DNA here is from genome assembly GCA_029012465.1 of Oscillospiraceae bacterium. Taxonomy (GTDB): domain Bacteria; phylum Bacillota; class Clostridia; order Oscillospirales; family Oscillospiraceae; genus HGM13006. The sequence continues at coordinate 4,400 of JAQXMD010000016.1, forward strand.
TC
>JAQXMD010000017.1 GCA_029012465.1 Oscillospiraceae bacterium
TATGTGGGGGCTTCGGGTATACAATGCGGATACCGGCGAGGGTATCCCAGGGACAACCACCAGCAGCAACGGCGCAAATACGGCGAGCAGAACGCCTGTCTATGACATTGGCGGCGGCGCTGTATTCACGGTGACAGCACCCACGAATATTTCCATTGACATGTGGCTGACAAGCAGCCGAAGCGTTGACAATCTGTCCGCAGCTCCGAAGCTTTATCGGATTTCATAACACCCAAGGGCCGGAGGCGGCGGACATGCGCGCATTGCCTTTGGCGCCATAGCCGGATGCGGCGCAGGCGCCGGAAGCTGCCAACGTCTGTCCCCTATTGGGATCAAGCTACAGCTGGATTCCGGGCGTTGTTCGGAATCACACGAAAAAGGATGGCTCCCGCTCCCTCCCTTCGGCACACAAGCGCAAAGGGACGGAACGAGAGGGCCTGCCCGGAACACAACAGCAAATGGGGAAGGACATGGTTACACATCCTTCCCCATTCTTCTTATTCCTTTTTCAGGACGCCATTCTCATCAAAGGGGTATGTGGCTCCTTCAATGAGCTCTGACGTTTCTACTTCAGAGCTGTCGTCCTCATGGTGGAAACTCCTCTGACCTTCAATCTCCGGCCAGTGACTTCAGTCATCTTATATCAGCCGGTTTATGAACAGTCGTTTCAGTTGCAGCTTTTCCAACGCTTACTTTCCATAGGCCCGATACAGGAAGGCTACAGCCTGTGCACGGGTGCAGTCAGCATTGGGGCTGAACTCTGTTGCGGAGATGCCATAAACAATTTTGTTTTCAGCCGCCCAGATCACAGCCTTGCAGTAATACTCAGTGGCAGGCACATCCGTGAAGGGATTGGTATCTGTGGTGGGCTCCGGTCTTCCGGCGGCTCTCCACAGGAACGCAGCCACCTGCGCACGGGTACACCTCTGCTCGGGGCTGAAGGTGGTGCTGGTCGTGCCGTACAGAATATTGTTTTCAACTGCCCAAAGCACTGCCTTATAGTAGTAATCGGAGCTCTTCACGTCATCAAAGGGATTATTCGTCGTTTCAGGCTCCGGTCTTCCGGCATTGCGCCACAGGAAGGCAACTACCTGCGCACGGGTACAAATATCATCGGGCGAGAAGGTCGTAGGCGAAGTACCTGCGACAATGTTGTTGGCCACTGCCCACATGACAGCGGGTTCGTAGTAGATGCCGTCCTTCACATCGACGAAGGGATTGGGGTCAGGAAGAGCCGTACCCTCTGCGATTCTGGTGTCGGTGGCATCACAGCCGTCCCGGTCACAGACAGCAGTTTCCGTGCCGTCCACACCCACCTTGGCGTCATTGTTGTAAACGTAGTTGGTGAAGCTGTGGCCCAGAGCAGCGATGGCCTCGGTTTTGGTCTCACCGCAGGCAGAGCAGGTGTATGTCTTTACGCCTTCCTCCGTGCAGGTGGGCTCCGTTGTCACCTTGCCCTCGTCCCAGGTGTGGCCCAGGGCAGCAATGGCCTCGGTTTTGGTCTCACCGCAGATGGAGCAGGTGTATGTCTTTACGCCTTCCTCCGTGCAGGTGGGTTCTGTCGTCACCTTACCCTCGTCCCAAACGTGAGCATGCATCAGGTCACAATTGACAGGATCGGTATACTTCAGAGAAGTGTATGCTGCATTATCAACTACAACTCTGGTCCGGATCTTATACTGATATTCTTTAGAAGCAGAAAGACCGGTGACTTCATAAGAGGTATCCTGCGTTTCGCCAATCTTCTTCCAGCTTGTGCCGCCATTGGAAGACTGATAAATCAGGTAAGTCGGTGCGGAACCGGCTGCTGTCCAGGTCAGCTTTGCAGTGGAATCACTGGTCCGCTTTGCGGTCAGGGCAGTGGGCAGGTCAGGGACGATTTTGAACGTCACAGTGACGCTTCCGCCATAGTTGCCTCTATACTCCGTCAGATTGGCCAGGAAGCCGCTCTTTGCGGTTACAATTACCTGCGCCGTTCCCACATTGGTATTGTTCTTGTAGTTTACATAGAAATCTACGCTGTGACCTGTCAGCACAGTGCCGTCAGGCGCAGTCACAGTGGGATACAGTGTCCGGGCATTGCCGGTGTAGGTCACGGAAGAATAGGGCAAGGTGATGGTGCAGTCCTTCAGCTCCACGCGAGTGTAGCCACAGACCGAGCACTTAAAGGAGCCATCCTCCTGCTCCACATATTCATGGCCGGCTGCCGCGGCATACTGCTGCCGCTTTGTGCTTCCATCCTCCGCGGTGTAGACACAGTATCCACGCACAAGGCACGTTGTAGGAACATCCTCGGTAATGGTGACCTTCTGAGAAAGGCCATCCTTTCCGAAGTAGTACATATCTTCGCCGATGAGCCGCCAACCAGTCTGGAAGACGCCATTGATATAGTACATTTCCTTGCCGGTGGCGTTATCAGTTGCCAAGCCAGTATAGTTCGCAACTTCCTCACCGCAGACATCACACAGCAGGGTTCCATCGCTGTAACGGATCGGCTTATGCCCGGCTGCACAGGGATCTGCCTTCGTCTTTGTATAGGTGTCAAGCAGAGAACCGTCCACCTCATAGGTGTTGACCGTGAATGTGTTTCTGGTGGTGCTCACAGAGAGGTAAATGCCAGTATAGTCGCTGGAAAGCTTTGCAAAATGGAAATCCTTATTATCGGTGACGGTATAGCTCTTCTCTCCGGAGGAACCGCAGATAAAGTACACAATACCATTCTGCTCATCCACCTCTCCATTGGTCAGAGGCTCGGTTCTGGCATAGGAATGGTCATGGCCGGAGAATACGAAGTCGATTCCAACTTCCTCCGCCACAGCGGGCACACGGCTGTGGATCTCCGCGTTACCGCCGATAATGTTGGTATAGTACGCGGGCTGATGCATCAGCAGGATCTTCCATGCGGCATTGCTGTTGGCCGCGTCTTCCTTCAGCCAGTTCAGCGCTTCCGTCAGCTGGGTTCCTGTGCCGGTATAGTTAATGACCGCAGCGTAAACATTGCCATAGGTAACAGAGTAGTAGCTGCCCGCCTTTGCTTCCGGTAGATTGTAAATGGCAGCTGCTCGTTCGGAGTCGCCGTCACCGGAATACTCATGGTTGCCCAGGACATGCACAACATCAGTGTCGCCCAGCTTCTCTGCGCCGAGCAGCCCTATTACATCTGCCCAGTTGCTGTAGCTGACGGCATCGTCCACTGCGTCGCCAGTCTGAACACCGAAATCATAATCCTTTTCCTGGATCATCCCCATCAGGGCGTTGATATTCGTCAAATCCTCTGCCTGAATATCGCCCAGTACAAAGAAGTCGACGCCGGTCTTGGCGCGGCCTGTGGTAAAGGTCGCTTCCTCTGTCCACCCTTCGTTATTGCCAACGCAGTAACGATAGGTAGTTTCCGGCTTCAGGCCAGTGAGAATTACGCTGTTTACCATAGCGGCAGAGTTTCCGCCCTTGGTAAAGGTCAAGAGCTCCTGTTTGGCCGCTACATTGGTCCACTGGTCAGAGTCTCCCTCCGCATAGGAGATGAACTGCTCGCCGCCGCTGAGAGGATCGCTGAGCCAGCTGATGCTCTTCTGGGTTGTGGAGTCCTTTGTGGCATTGTTCATGATCCCGTAGGGCTTGCCTTCTCCTGCCTGAGGATCATAGCTCTGAACAGTATACAGGAAGGAAACACGTCCCTCGCTGTCCTTTGCATAGATCACATATTTGCCTGCCGTGACGCTGAAATATCCTGTTTCCAGAATGCCGTTTTCATCGGTAGCGCCAAGCTCAGTACCGTCTTCCAAATAAACGGGCACACCGGCAGCCGGGGTACCGGCACTGGTGGTAACTGTGATCGTTGCGGTGGAACCGACTACAACAGGAGGTACAGACACCGTATAAGGCGCCTCTACCGGGAGGCTTTCTTCCGCTGCGGAATATGTATAAAGCTTCCCATCGGTCACATAGCTTCCTGCCTTTACGGAATAGGTAAAGGTTGCGGATTCATTCAGGGTTGTGGGCACCGGAATCCGTACAGTTGCAATAACCGCATCGGTACCGGCAGCATCAGCCTTCCGCTCTGCTTCAACGGTCAGGGTCTTGTTGAACTTATTGAAGCTGTAGGAGCCATCATAATCCTCGGAGAGGATCACCTCATAATCCGGGAACTGGTTGCTGATTCTCAGAACTGTGGTGCTGCTGGCGATCTTGGCCGCGTCAGACGCACGAATCTCCAGGTTCACAGATTCACCCAGAATCGCGGTGCTTTCCCCGGGTGCTACTGTCACGGTAGGACGCTGAACCGCGCCGCCGCCATTTACCGTAAAGTATTTCGTCTCAGAGGTCTCGTTGCCGAACTTGTCACGGAGAGATACGGTGATGGAATGCTGGCCATCCAGCAGCTCCACATCGTAGAGGTGGTTTCTGGTGCCATCGGGGTCCGCAACATAGCTGAAGTTGTCGTTGCCCACCACATTGACGCCATCGATGTACATACGAATGGTATCCGTGTCGATTCCGCTGGTGTATTTGTTCTGCACATCATGGAACATTGCGTCGAAGGTCACAGTATTGGTTGTCAGTACCGCGCCATCCTCCAGAGGCTCATTGTTCGCTGTGACAGAATCAATTACCGGGTTGTCGATATCGTCCACATTTGCGCCGTAGACGAACTGCAGGTTGTCAAAGTAAATGGCGCCTGCGGTTCTTGTACCCATTTTGGTTCCGTTGACAAACATCAGGCGGAACGTCATGCCAGGCTGAATGCTGAAGGGTCCGGTCATGGAGGTCAGATCTGCCTCACAGTAATGCCAGCCTTCCCAGTAGATGCCCGGCTGGACCGCTCCACTCTGCACCAGTGCATTCTTGGGTTCCAGAGTAAAGTCATAGGGCATATTGTTTCCAGCGCTATCCCGTACATAGCCACGGAGCCAGAAGCCTGCCTGGGTGCCATCACCTTCCCAGATGACGCCGGTGCCCTCCGGCGCATAAACCCATACGCCAATGGCGGTGGGGGAACCGGGAATGCTCAGGCTATCCGTTGTGCCGATACAAGCACCCTCTGTAACTGCGCCGCAATTGGTAAAGTCATAGTTCAGCTTCAGGGAGTGGCTGCCAAATCGAACCGGCTCTTCATCATCAATGCTGACGATTTCAATGGACTCGCTGCCGCCGCGACCATAGTTGCTGTGGCTCAGGATGCCACTTTCTCCGGTGTAGTAGTCACTTGCGGGGGTAACATCGCCGGTCTCTTCGTCAACGTGATCCTCAAAATCCCAGACAACTGTGGGCAGCATGCCGACAATTACATGAATCGTACCGGACACCGTCTCATCAAAGGCAGATGTTGCGGTAATATATCCGTTGAGGCTCTCGCCGTCCGAGGACGTAAAGAGATTTCCGTCGAAGGTTCCCATTTTTTCGTCCGTAACGGTCCAGACCAGATCGCCATTCTTATAGTGGAGATCTCGGCCCTGGTTGCGGACAACAATTCCGAAGTCCGTCGTAGCCTCAAAGCCCAGGCTGACTTCCTCGGAGGAGAAGGAAATCTGGTCGGGTACAGCAATTTCAATGCTGGTGGTGCCCACGACCTTGTCATTCTGAATCAGCTGTACCGTAACAACACCGGTTTCAGCTCCGGCCGTGAATACGCCATCCTCAGAAATGCTTCCCAGAGCCTTGCTGTCATCCGCAAGGGCCCAGGAGATGCCTTCAGGGAGGTCCACCGGTGCGCCGGCGCCATCTACGCCCTTGGCAGTAAACTGCACCTCGGTCCCGGGGGTATAGACCTCATTGTTGGGCGCAATAGCAGCATGGTCAAATTCACCGGTTGCCTTTGCGGTGGATACAATCAGCAGGGAGGAGCTGACTTCGCGTTCTGCGCCATCCGAGGGGCTGTTGCGAACCGCTAATGTATCGCTTCCCTCGGGACGGGCACAGTAGGTTGCAGATCCGCCGCCATCCAGCGCCATTGCAGTGACACAGCCCATGCCCTCAAACATCTGAGCCATATCATTGTAGGTACGTCCGCAGGAAACAGGATACAGTCTGCCTCTGGTTACAAAGGTGACAACTGTTCCATCCGCTTTGATACCAATGGCAGTACGGCTGTAATCAAGCTCGCCATATCCATTCTGAGAAAAATCTTTTGCCTTGCCGTCTTCAACGAGCAGCACATCGCCGCCAACCGCAGTCTGGCAATCATTCAGATCGTTGCCGTAACGAATGACCGCAGTACCATCCTTCAGAACCGCAAAATAGGGGCGGTTATTGGCAGCATGGTGGATCTCTCCATCCATGACCAGCGCACCCTGCGGTTCACCGGTTGCCATGTTAAAGAAGTCGGCGTTAATGGCTGCCACAACAGTTTCGCCTGTGTCTTTTTCGTAAGCAGCCGCCTGCTTTGTGGTGGAAACCAGCTTCCAGCTGTCGGCGCTGTTGTAGCCATATCCCGCAACAATCTTCGTTGTGCTGGTTCCGGCCAGATCAATTTCGCAGAGATAGTCAATCTTCTGCTCGTTTCCGGCAGCAGTATTTGTAATAACCTCATGTTCCACAACGCCGGGGGCAATCTGTGTTGTGGTCTTTTTGATTAGTACATCTCCGTCAGCAAGCCCAATGCCATTTACAGTTTCTACTGCCATTACATTGGGGGCCGCAGAGAAAATGATGGATGCAGACAGTGCCAGCGCTGTCAGCCGCCGTAGGAATTGTTTCATGATTTCACTCCTTATCTTTTTTAGAATTTATTTAAACGGTGCGCTGCCCGGGCGACACCGATTATATACAGCGGGACTCCTCCGCTCCCTGACGCAGTTCCTTTCCATATCCGGAGCGGCCCCTGCCCAGGTGCTTCTCAAATCATCCGGTTTCACATCAAACGTATTTCCTGAACGGGACGTCTGAGCGGCGATTACGAATCATAATAATAGACCATAGCCTGTGAAGTTCCGCGGCGTTTGTCACAGTAGCCAAATACTCCGCCTTCTGCCTGGGAGTACCCCACCACCGACGTACAGCCAAAATAAATGTGGGATGAGTTCCAATAATAGCTGCATTGAATTGCCGACCGGTTCAGAATGGACGACGCATCGTCTTCTGTTTCCAAACACAGGGCTCCATCGGTATCAAACATGGCCCTGCTTTTCAGAATCGCAGTTTTTACATCCGTGCCATACTTCAGAATGTCCAGCATCACCGGAACGATAATTCTTGGAATATTGTTGCCGCCGGGGGAGCCAACCGCAAAGCACTCGCCGTTTTCTCCCAGAATAATCACCGGAGCTATATGGGTTCGGGAGCGTTTTCCTGCCTCATAGGCATTTTTGCCGGTGGAGCTGAAGTTCGTATTGGTATCGTTGAGGTAGAATCCATCCACAAGCTGAAATGTGCCCCAGTTATCCGAAAGGGTATTGGTCACACACACGATCATGCCGTTGCCGTCAATCACCGAATACTGCGTGGTGCACATATATTCATTGTCTTCCGGCGCGGCAGACAGCTGTTCCGCCAGCATGCTGCTGATATACTCGTCAGAAAGGTAATACGCCCCATCAAAATCATAGTACCGCGGATCTACCAAAATAGACGCCCGTTTGTTATATGCCCGCATCGTACAGGACCGCAGGTCGGTAAGATACGCCCCGGTATCCGCGTCCGGAGAGGGGATGTCCAGCGCTTCCGCCATTTTCATCATTTGAAGCACGGTAATGCCGGAACTGGGCGCTCCGGAAGTCATCATACGGTAGCCCATGCACTCCGTCTCCAGCGCGTCTTCGCAGTACACCTGATAGTTTGCCAGATCATCCGCGGTCAAAGAACAGCAGGAAACAATGTCCTGCGCGATTTTTCCAGTGTAAAACGCGGAAGTCCCCTCCGTCTGGATGGTCCGCATGGTGGATGCCAGCTGGGACTGGATGACAGTATCCCCCGCGGAAACATCGCGGAATGCCGGATTGTTTTGCAGGGAGCTGCTATACCCCAACCGAGTGATGAAATCAGAGGATGCCGTAAATCCATTTTCCGCATAGAAAATCGCCGGCTCCATAGCCTCCGCAAGGCTGATGGTGCCCCACATATCCAGAGCCGTCTCCATTCCCTTCACCATGCCAGGGACAGATACCTCATCCCGTTTCGTGGCATAGGCACTGCTGGCACAGCCCCGGTAATCCAGAGAGTACCCCTTCCCCGTGGCCGGGTCATAAACAACCATGAATCCGCTGCTGCCAAGGCCGGAAGAATACGGCTCCGCAACGCCCAGGGTAAAGGCCATTGCCACAGCGGCATCGACGGCATTGCCGCCGGCTGCCAGTATTTCCATTCCCGTCTGCGTGGCCTCTTTTGAGGAGGAGCTCACTGCAAAGCCGCCGGCAGCAAGCACCGAGCCGCCCGGTTCGTCGGTGTGTCCTGTTACAGGTGATGCCGATGAGGTTGTGGAGGGAATGGGCGGCCGCACAACCACTGTCCCTTCCTCAGGCACATACAGCGTTGTCATCTCCTGCTCATCGTCCTCTGCATCAGGCAGAAGGGAGCGCACAGAGCTGCATCCGGCCAACAGGCCCACAGCGACCAGGAGTGCCAGGACTCTTCTGCATTTTACCGTCAAGTTCTTCATTTATTCTTCTGCCTCTTCTTCAGCGGCCTGTTCCGCTGTAGCTGTCATGTCTTCCAATTCCTCCGGCTTTTCCTGCCTGGTTCCCGGTGTATACAGCGGCATGGTGAATTGTATACGGCCACGATCATCCACCGTATAGAAGTCCTCACGCAGTTCCGACATCAGGCTCTTTTCAATCTGAGAAGTGTAATAAGCGCGCTCTGTTACCACGGGATGGAAATTATTAATCCGCATTGGAATCAGGGTAAACCTTCCCTCTCCGGTACTCTTGTTCACGTTCAACTGCAAAAGCGCCGTGCTTCGCATACTGCGAAAGGCGTCATCGGCAATAAAGCTTCCCAGACTATAGAAAACAATGCCATTCCCGTAAAGCTCAATCTCTTGAAGCGTGTGCGGGTTTGTTCCAATTACAACATCCGCTCCGGAATCGATCAGCTGATGCGCCAGGGTCTTTTGATCCTCCGTAACATGAATCCCGCTTTCCTCGCCCCAGTGAACGTAAACCACTACAAAATCCGAATACCGGGATGCCTCCAGAACGTTCTGATACAGTTGCGGATAGCTGGAGGACAAAACGCCATATCCGTCCTGCGTCGCGGTGAAATGCCCGGGGATCACATCCGTAAAGGCGAGAAAACCGACTGTCACGCCATCGGCCTCGATCAGCTTGTATTTTCCCGCATCGTCAATATTGGCTCCTGCGCCAGCATATTCAATCTCATAGCGATCCAGCGCCTCGATCATGTGCTGGACACCTTTTCGTCCAAAATCCGCCGCATGGTCGTTGGCAATGCTCACCACATTAACGCCTTTTTCCGCAGCCACCTTCAGCGCAGTCTGGGAGGCTGCAAATTTCACAGGCTTCTCGTGGTCATAATATACCGTATTCTGACGAATTACATCGCACTCCAGGTTTGCAAAGACCAGCTCAGAGTCCTGCCAAAGTCTGGACGCATCATGAAACAGCGAACCATAGCTGCGTTTTTCTCCGTAGACAGCCACATCCCGGCCAAGGCATACGTCTCCGGCAAAGCTGAGCTGAATCTCCTGCTTTCCCACAGCCTCTCCCTGGGGATTCCCCGATGACCAGGCTTTTTGCAGCAGGCTGTTTATCACCAACAGCAGAATCAGCAATATGCCGATCACGCCTAACAGCCGATACCAGGTGGGGATGGCCCGTCCCATCCGGTCTTTCCGGCTCAGGATTTTCATGCGCTCCTTCAGGCTCAGCTGTGGCGTACAGGCTTCTTCCTCCTGCTCCGCGTCTTCGTTGTATGCTTCAAATTCCTCTTCGTATTCTGAATCCGGTTTCCTGTACTTCCTGAATATTCTTCCCATGCCTGTCTCCTTATACAAATAACAGCAGCAGCTGCACCAGTCCAAAGGTCACATAGGTTGCCACCAGCACTGCCGGAATCGTAATATGGATTCCCTGCTTGATACTGGTATTCGCAATCAAGCCTGTGGTAACAACCCCAACACCCCGAAACGCGAGCGTTGCAAAAGGCAGCACCGGCACGCACAAGTCAGCCACGAGCTTTAAGATCAGCCCGACCAGAAGGCACGCAATAAAACGCCGCTTTCCATAAAGGATCACAAACCGCGGGAGTATCAGTTCCACAATGAAATAGGTTATCAGCGCGATAATAAATACCACCAGCATAGAAAGAACGTCATCACAGATCATTGCCAGATATCCGGGCACAATAATGCCGCCACAGCTGACGCCCACAAACTCCTCCACCAGCAGGCTCAGCACAACGCCAACTGCCAGTGCAATGTAAAATTCCGTTATGTTCATACTTGTATACTCCTTAGTCCTCAACCCACGCCTTTACGATATCCAGCTCACGCTGGGTCGAAAAGTCGTGGACATTTTCCATCACATAATCAGCATCGACCGGCACATTTTGATATGTAGTCTTTTTATTCTTTGCAAACAAACTGGGCCTATCGCTGTTGAGTGAAGTAACCGCATGGATGAACTCTTCTCCGATGCCATGGATGTTTCCAATGCCGATGACCACATTCTGACTCATCATGGGCAGCAATACCTCCATGATCTTTCGCACGGGCTGCCGCTCCATACATTTATAAGAAGCCAGGTTTTTCAGCTTTCCATGGGCATAAGCCTTTTTAATCGGATCTGCCTTTTCGCCGATTACCAGGAGATGGATTCTCCCCATATATGGCAGGCAGTCATGGGCAAATTGCGTTGTGCGATCGACTCTGTCAGGGCGGCAGTTCATCACGACAACAGGGCAATCCATCGGAATATTCTCATCCTGCAGGCAGTCCATGATTTCCAGCGTCGAGGATGGCTCGTTGGCTGCGAATGCGTTCACAAACCAGCTTTGCATATTCTTATTGCGAATCTCTGTAATTCTAAGCGCTCCGGGGTCTGGTCTGGCCTTGAGCATACCTATGATCGCAGTCTTATCATCGATCTGTAAAGCCCGTGCTGTAGCCAGCGCTACCGCACAGTTGTTGGAAAACACTTTGTAGGAAAAGCGTTTCAGCAGGATATCCGGGATCACATTGGGCCGAATCACTACGACCTTACTGCCCCTTTCCTTTGCAATCTGTTCAAAATACCCCCGGAATTCATCGTTTGGGATCACCGCAATTCCATTGTAGGGAATCGTATCTCCAAAAGCCCATGCCAGCTGCTCCAACGTGGGTCCCATTTCATCCAGATGGTCCTCCAGCACGTTGACGATCACCGTAACATTGGCCTTTATGATTTGGTGCTGGTAGACCTTCTGATAGTCCGGTCTTACCGCCATACACTCACAAACCAAGGCATTGGCCCCCGACTTTACCGCCTTATTGACCACACGAATCTGCTCGCCAATGCTGACGCCTCGGGGCTTTCTCACGATTTCCTCTTCTTCTTTACGATTCCAGTATAACATGCGCGCTGCCGTTCCGGTGGTTTTACCCACAACGTGATAGCCCGCCTCTTGCAGAATTGACGTAATCATTCTTGTGGCAGTAGACTTTCCACGGATACCGTTGACGTTTACGCGGATTTCCAGTTTTTTCAGGTTTCGCTCATTTTTCCGCTTTTCGGCAATCGCCAGTCCAAGCGGTATCAACGCAATGATACACACCACCAGCAGAATTTTTACTGTTTCCATGAAGTTTTCTCCTCAGCATTGTTTTTGGCCGTTCATCCGTATCCATGCGCATGGCGCCGCAATGGTGATTGCCAAACAAAATTACCCTGCGAAGCACAGCTCAACAAGGTATTAACATTTCGTTAACATATACATGACATTTTTAGTGTGGTATATTATATCATCTCCATTTCAGAAAGTCTACTATTAGTTGAAAATTCTGGTACAGTGTCCTTCCGGCCATCAGACCCGCATTCCACGAAAAGGATCCTGTCCGGGAGGGGCCCTATCGAAATTCAGTTTTTGCCGTTGCGCAAGCTGCCCTTCAGGTGTATACTCAAATCATGATAGAATTCACAGCAAACACCATCAGGAGGGAAGATTATGCCAGCTTTTGAAAAGGAAAAGATTTCGTTCCTGTCAGCCGACGGACACACCCAGTGCGCGGGCTTCCTTTATACTCCCACAGAGGTGCCGGTACGGGCTGTACTGCAACTGAGCCACGGCATGTGTGAATATGTCTGCCGCTATGAGCACATGTTTGAGGCCCTGACCGCAAAGGGCTTTGCGGTTTGCGGCAACGACCATCTGGGCCACGGCTATACCACCGATCCCGCGGATTACGGCTTTATGGCGGAACAGGATGGTTACAAAAAGGTGTTGGAGGATCTCCACACCATGAATACCCTGGGACACGGGAAATGGCCCGGTGTTCCGTATTTCCTGCTGGGACACAGCATGGGCAGCTTCTATGCCCGCTGGTACGGGGAGGTCTATGGAGACACCATAGACGGACTGCTCATCAGCGGAACCGGCGGGCCGAACCCCGCGCTGCCCTTCGGCAAGCTGCTGGCGGCACTTCTGTCCAGGGTGAAGGGCCCCAAATACCACTCCGATCTGCTGGTGAAGCTCACCACCGGCAGCTATGTCAAAGCCTTCCCCGGAGAAGGCCCCTCAACCAGTGTCTGGCTGTCCAGAGAGCCCGAGGTTTGGGAGGCCTACGACAGGGACCCCATGTGCACCTTTACGTTTACCGCATCCGGATACCGGGATATGCTGACGGTCTATTCCCATGTAAGCTCCAAAGCATGGGCCAATGGGTTCCCCAAGGAGCTTCCCACCCTGATCTACTCCGGGGACCGGGACCCGGTGGGCAGCTTCGGCAAAGGGCCGAAGGCGGTCTATGACGCACTGAAGGAAGCAGGCGTCCGGGACCTCCAGCTGAAGCTCTATCCTCAGGGGAGACATGAGATGCACAATGAGACAAATCAGGAGGAGGTTTTCGAGGATATCACCCGCTGGATGGAGCAGCGTTTCGGTGTGAAAAAAGTGTGACAGCTTCCCAAAAAAACGGTCGGAATTTCCACATGATTCTTTGACATTCCAACGGGGCTATGGTATACTGGAATCACCATATTGCGGACGGTTTTCACAGCATGTTCTCAAAGGGGCATGCATTCGGATTCCGGCATGATGTAACATTTCAGCAGTATGATCTACTTATTTAAGGAGGAAAAAAGATGAAGAAAAGACTGCTCGCACTCCTGCTGACCGCATGTATGCTTATCAGCATTCTGCCTGCAGGCGTATTTGCAACGGACGATGCTGAGAGCGAAGGCGTACTCTCCCATCGTCAAATCAACCCTGTCTTTGAAAATGTCCTGTCCGAAGAAGCCAAGGCGGAAATCCTTGCGGAATTGGACGAGATCGCGGCCCAGGAGCCGGAGGTCGTCGCGGATGAGATGCAGGGCTATGTCTCCGAATCCCAGATGATTTCCACATTGAAAACCAATATGATCAATCGTGTCAGCTCCCTGTATGTGCAGTTCTATACGACTAAGAATCCGAACACCACCACCGTGATCAGCGATGCGGTTCTGAAGGCCTGCGACCACGACGGCGTTGCAAACCATGGCGACTACATCTTCTGGAGCAACGGCGGCACCGGCTGGGACGGTAACTTCAGCAAAAGCGGAAGCTACTACTACATCACCCTGACCTTCTCTTTCGCCTGGAATGCAACTGCTTATCAGGAAACCCAGGTTACAAATGCGGTCAATAATCTGGTCAGAAATACCACGTTCCCGGCCAATACCCCCACCGCCTATAAGGTCAAGACCATTTATAACTGGATCTGCCAGAACGTCACCTATGACCACTACCATTTAGATACCAATCCCACCGGCTATCGTATCATGTACAGCGCTTACGGTGCTATCATCGACCGCACCTGCGTGTGCCAGGGCTACGCCCTGCTGCTGTACCGTCTGCTGCTGAGCTACGGAATTAATACCCGCATCGTTACCAGCTACGACCATGCCTGGAACATCGTGAAGATGGGGAACTACTGGTATTATGCAGATACCACCTGGGATGCCGGCTATTCCTACAATAGCTGGGACTACTTCCTTGCGGGAACCAGAACCTTCGATGGAACCAATTACAATGTACATCATGTCCGCGAAAACGGCACCAGCTACGGCGGCTATGATTACCGGTACGGCTCCGCCTTTGATAGGGCCCATCCCATGGCATACAACGATTACGCCATGAGCGCCTGCGAGCTCAACAACCACAATTTCAAGTCCACTGTGACGAAGAGTCCTTCGACCTATGAAAATGGTTCCAAGGTGTCTACCTGCACCCGCTGCGGTCTCAGCTTTACAGAAGCCGTCCCCTGCACCGGCTATAATCCCTTTAAAGACGTGCCGTCCTCCCAGTACTACTATGCACCCGTAGTGTGGGCATACAACACCGGCGTTGCCTCCGGCACCGGTTCCACCACCTTCTCCCCCAATGCCACCTGTACCCGTGCACAGGTCGTAGCATTCCTGTGGCGTGCAGCCGGCAAACCGGAGCCTGCAACCACCTACAATCCCTTCACCGACGTGAAGAAGAGCGATTACTTCTACAAGGCTGTCCTCTGGGCGTCGGAAAACGGCATTGTTTACGGTACCTCCACCACCACCTTCGGCCCCAATGATGGCTGTACCCGCGCTCAGGTGGCTGCGTTCCTGTGGCGTGCCAAGGGAAAACCCAGCCCCTCTTCCTCCAGCAACCCCTTCACCGATGTGAAGTCTTCCGCATACTACGCCAAGGCTGTCACCTGGGCTGCTGAGAACAAGATCGTGTATGGCACCTCCAACACCACCTTTAGCCCCGATCAGAGCTGTACCCGTGCACAGATCGTGACCTTCCTGTATCGCGCCTATTACCTCTACAAGTAAATCAGGACAACTACTCAGAGCCGCCCCGAAGCTTTCGGGGCGGCTCAAGCTGTCGGCAAAGCCTCTGGCTCTGCCAAAGGAGATTTACGAAACAAGCGGCTGCCCGTGAGAGCAGCCGCTCATTTTTATTCCGTTTTTGTGGTAAAGGGATGACTTCCCACGGCCTCAAGCCACTGGTCGTCTCCTTCGCCCTTCACCTCAATTTCCCCGTCAAAGCCGGGAATCCACAGGGCATTCTCCGGGCATTCGGTGTGCTCGTCAAAATCCGGAGCATACCGGAGAATTTCCTCCAGCAGAAAGGCTCCGGCCACGCCGGAGTCGGACACAAAGGTGCCGTATTCCTCCCCGGTGGACGGGTTCACCGCCTTCAGATCCTCTTCTCCCTCTGTCACCAGCGCAATGAGACAGGTTTTCAGCCCAAGGGCCTCCATGTGGTCGCCGTAGGCGCATTTCTTCCAGTCCTCGGCGCTCTGCGCCACAAAGGCGGGATCGGTAATGATCAGATCTCCGGAAAATTTCATCTCTGTTCCTCCATTTGCAGCTTTTTTCTGCCGGGGCAGCGGCTGGGATCGATCCGCCACTGACAGACCTTACACCGGAGACAGGCTCCGGGGGTCTTTCCCAGCCGGGCGTGGTTTGCCCATTGGGGGTCCACCAAAACGCTGCGGCCAATGTCCACCATGTCCACCGGGGTTTCCGTCAGAATCCTTTCCGCCAGCTCCGGCGTGGTAATGCCGTCCACCGCAAACACCGGCACATCCACCTGTGCCCGAATGGCGGCAGCCGCCCGAATGATGGGCCGCAGGCTTTCATCTCCCGGTGCTTGTGTGTTCATCTCCCCGGTAAAGCCGTAGGACACGTCAAGGAAGTCAATTCCATGGGCCGCAAGGTCTTTTGCATGCTCAATCCCCGCCTGCAAATCCGGCTCAAAGCCTCCCAGACGGATGCCCACAAGGAAGTCCGGGCCGTTTTCTGCCCGAATTCCCTCCAGAATCTCCAGCACCAGCTTCATGCCGTCGCCGTAAGGGTCGGTTCTGGTGTTCACATTGCGGTTTAGAAACTGGCTCAGAAGATAGCTGTGGCAGCCGTGAAGCTCCACCCCATCGTAGCCCGCCTCTTTTGCCCGGCGGGCAGCAGCAAGAAACGCGCTGCGGAGCCGGTCAATTTCCTCCAGCGTCAGCTCTGTGCCCCGGATTTCCTCTGCCCCGGAAGGCGTTTCCCTTTGGAAGGTATAGCCGCTGGGACACAGCCGGGGTTCCCGGCAGCTCATGATGCCCCCGTGGTGGAGCTGCACCACAATGGGACAGCCCTCCCCATGGACAGCTTCGGTGATTCTTTTCAGGCCGGGAATCTGCTGATCCGACCAGATGCCCAGCTGGTCCATGGACAGCCGCCCCTCGGGAGAGATGCAGGTGGCCTCCTGAATGATCAGCCCCGCGCCACCCCGGGCATAGGCCCGGTACTGCTCCACATGAAATTCGGTGGAGATGCCATCCTCTTGGGCATTGCCATAGAGAACCATGGGTGGGATGCAGATGCGGTTTTTCAGGGTCAACGCCCCAAGCTGTAGGGGCGAAAAAAGCGTTTTCATGTCAATATCACCCGTATTCTGTGATGGCGATTTTTGATTATCTGTGCCAGGTGGTACCTTCCTTTGTGTCCACCAGAACGATGCCCATATCCTTCAGCAGGTCGCGAATCCGGTCAGCCTCGGCAAAATTCCGGGCCTTCTTGGCCTCGGTGCGGGCTGCCACCAGTGCGTCGATCTCGGCGTCACCCTCCTGGGGTGCGGCTGTTTCCTCTGCCTTTGCCTGTGCCGCCTCCAGCAGTCCCAGAGACAGGACGGTGTCGAATTCCCCGATGAGCAGTCGCTTTGCGCCGTCGGAGATTTTGGCCTTCAGAACATCATAGAGAGCGGTAACAGCCAGAGAGGTTGCCAGATCGTTGTCCATGGCCTCCTTGAAGGTGCTGCGCAGAGCCTCCATGGCCTCAGCGTCCTGAGCCTCAGGCTCCCCGGCCTTCAGAGCAGCGATTCTGGATACCAGCTTGTCATAGGCGGTCTGTGCATTGTCAAGGTTCTCCCAGGAGAACATCAAACCCCGGCGATAGTGGCTCTGGAGGCAGAACAGACGGTAGGCCAGCGGATTGTAGCCCTTCTCCTTCAGGAGAGACACCGTCAGGAATTCGCCCTTGGACTTGCTCATTTTGCCGCCGGTGGTGTTCAGATGGTGCACATGGAACCAGTGGTTGCACCACTTGTGGCCCAGATAGCTCTCGCTCTGGGCGATCTCGTTGGTGTGATGGGGGAAAGCATTGTCAATGCCGCCGCAGTGGAGGTCCATATACTCTCCCAGATGCTTGAGGCTGATGGCGGAGCACTCAATGTGCCAGCCGGGATAGCCCATGCCCCAGGGGGATTCCCACTTGAGCTCCTGATCCTCAAACTTACTCTTGGTGAACCAGAGGACAAAATCCGTCTTGTTCCGCTTGTTGTCATCGGCCTCAACGCCCTCCCGGACGCCCACAGCCAGATTTTCCTCCTCATGGTCGCCGAACACATAGTATTTGTCCAGCTGGGAGGTGTCGAAGTACCCGTTGCCCCCGGCCACATAGGCATAGCCCTTATCCAGCAGCCCCTGTACCATGGTGATGAACTCGGGGATGCAGTTGGTGGCAGGCTCCACCACATCGGGGGTCTTGATATTCAGGGCAGCGCAGTCTGTGAAGAACGCGTCGGTGTAGAACTTTGCAATCTCCATGACGGTCTTGTGCTCCCGCTTCGCGCCCTTGAGCATTTTGTCCTCGCCGGTGTCGGCGTCGGAGGACAGATGCCCCACGTCGGTGATGTTCATGACCCGCTTCACGTCATAGCCCGCATAGCGGAGATACTTCTCCAGCACATCCTCCATGATATAGCTGCGGAGGTTGCCAATGTGGGCAAAGTGATAGACCGTGGGGCCGCAGGTGTACATATTGACCTTATGGGGTACGTTGGTGATAAATTCGTCCTTGGTTCTGGTGAGGGAATTATAAAGCTGCATGTTCATTCTCCTTTTCCGCAGGCTCGGCGGCACTGCCGTCAAAGCCGTAATTGTTATCGAGGCCCTCCAGATACTGCCGGTCAAGCTGCTGCTCCAGCTGCTCGATCCGGGAGGTCAGGGCGTCCAGGGTCTTCTGGACAGGGTCGGTCAGATGAATCTGGTCCACTTCATCGGCATAGCTGACCTTCTTGTCGCCGATCCGGACAATGCGGGCGGGAACACCCACGGCGGTGGCATTGGGGGGAACCTCCGACAGCACCACAGAGTTGGATGCAATACGGCTTCCGTCCCCCACCTTGAAGGGACCAAGTACCTTGGCGCCGCAGCCAATAAGCACATTGTTGCCAATGGTCGGGTGCCGCTTACCCTGATCCTTGCCGGTACCGCCCAGGGTCACGCCGTGGTACAGCAGCACATCGTCGCCGATTTCCGCCGTTTCACCGATGACAATGCCCATGCCGTGGTCGATGACGAAGCGGCGGCCGATTTGGGCCCCGGGGTGAATCTCAATGCCCGTCCAATGACGGCTCCACTGGCTCACCAGCCGGGCAAGGAAGAACAGGTGATGACGTTAGAAAAAGTGTGCGATCCGGTGTTTGATGATGGCATGGACGCAGTGATACAGCAGGAAGATCTCCAGCTTGCTGCGAGCCGCCGGGTCACGGGCCTGATAGGCCCCAAGGGTTTCAATGAGTCGTTTCAAAAGCATGGGAATCACTCCAATTCCAGTGGGAGATAGAAACAGTCCTTCTCCCAATTCAAGGGATTATTGTCGATATACAGCCAAATTCGTCCGTAGTCTTCGTCATTGCGGATGATGTGGTCATGAAAGGAACGCTGCCAGATATTCCTTC
>JAQXMD010000018.1 GCA_029012465.1 Oscillospiraceae bacterium
TCGGCAAACAGCTGCACCAGAATGAATATGATCGCTTCGCAGACAAAGCTCATAAAAACACACCAGTGTACCACGGATCGGGCACGCTCCGGCTTTTTTGCGCCGATATTCTGTCCCACCATGGTGGCGGCGGCAGAGGCGCCTCCGGCACCCATGTGAAGCGCTCCTACCAGAATGAGATCCAGAAGGATGTTTGTGACGGCGCTGATGGCCACAAAGTACATGGGCCTTCGGGAATCTCCCAGCCCCCGCAGTACGGAACAGACGGAATTATAGCCGAAAATAAAGACGATGCCGATGGAACAGATCAGAAAATACCAATAGGCATCCTGCATGGATTCGGCGGGGGTGTTCAGAAGGCAAAGCAGCGGATTTGCCAGCAGCACACAGGGAATGGAGAGGCAGACGCCAAGCAGAAGCATGAAGGTCAGCATGGTGCCGATGGATTCCTCCTGGGCCTTGCTGTCTCCGGCACCCTTGAACTGAGCCAGCATCATCTGACCGCCCATGGCAAGGCCGATGCCGGTGGAGGTGAAGAGCGATGTGATCTGGCTGCCTACGGAAACACCGGACAGACCTTCGGGGCCTACAAACTGGCCCACGATAATCATATCCACAACGGTGTAGACAGACTGAAGTATATTTGCTGCCAGAAATGGCATGGAAAACGCAAGCAACTGACGGGGGACGCTTCCGGTCAGCAAGTCGCGGCTTTGAAGCGTGGCCATAGATTCCTCCTGAGACAGACTTTAAGAAGCCTAAATTATTCGCTGCTATTATATCACAGATTTTTCGGAAGTTCAATCAGCCATTGGTGCATTCATATGCAATATATTGCGTGTGCGGAACTGTCTGAAGCTTGTGGGGCAAAGGATGGTCTGCCTGCGGCAAAAACCAAGAGGATTTCGTAAAAAAGCCAAAAACCCTTGAAAATCTACAAAAAACGCCGGGTTTTCAGTGGGTGCTCCAAATTATATTATGGGGAAATCCCTTGTGATTTCAATAAAAATGTGGTATAATAATGCACTGATAAACTGACAGACAGACATTTTTCAGGAGAGAAGGGCAGGCGGCAGCGCAATGGATTTCAAACTGGTTTCGGAGTTTCAGCCCTCCGGCGATCAGCCTCAGGCAATTGATACACTGGTTACGGGCCTTCAGAACGGTCTGGACGAACAGGTGCTTCTGGGCGTTACCGGCTCCGGCAAGACCTTTACCATGGCCAATATCATTGCAAAGATGAACCGGCCCACCCTGGTGCTGGCACACAATAAGACCCTGGCGGCCCAGCTCTGCTCGGAGTTCAAGGAGTTTTTCCCGGAGAATGCAGTGGAATACTTTGTGTCCTATTATGACTATTACCAGCCTGAGGCCTATATTGCCCATACGGATACCTACATTGAAAAGGATTCAGCCACCAACGATGAGATCGACCGGCTGCGGAACTCCGCCACGGCTTCCCTGCTGGAACGGCGGGATGTGATCGTGGTGTCCTCGGTCAGCTGCATCTACGGCCTGGGTGATCCTGAGGACTATAAGGCCCTGGTGGTATCCGTCCGACAGGGACAGCTTCTGGAACGGGACGCCCTGCTGAGAAGTCTCATCGACATCCGCTATGAGCGCAATGATGTGAACTTTATCCGGAACACCTTCCGTGTCCGGGGGGATACGGTGGAGGTTTTTCCCGCCGGTTGGACCAACCGGGCCATCCGGATCGAATTCTTTGGAGATGAAGTGGACCGGATCTCGGAGTTTCATGTGGTCACGGGAGTCGCGGAGCGGGTTGTGACCCACTGCGCCATTTATCCCGCCAGCCACTATGTGACAACCCATGAAAAAATGGAGCGGGCTACCCGGGAGATCGCCTGCGAGATGATGGATCGGGAGGCCTGGTTCAAGGAAAACGGAAAGCTGCTGGAGGCACAGCGCATCCACCAGCGGACCATGTACGACATTGAAATGATGGACGAGCTGGGGTTCTGCAGCGGCATCGAGAACTATTCCCGGATCATCAGCGGAAGGCCGGCAGGCTCTCCGCCCATGACGCTGATGGACTATTTTCCCGACGACTTCCTGATGTTTATTGATGAGAGCCATGTGACAGTGCCTCAGGTACGAGCCATGTACAATGGCGACCGGGCCAGAAAACAGAGCCTTGTGGACTACGGCTTCCGGCTGCCCTCGGCCTTTGACAACCGGCCCCTGAAATTCGATGAATTTCAGAAGAAGATCCATCAGGTGATCTATGTTTCCGCCACACCGGCGGAGTATGAGCTCACCAGAGCCGGTCAGGTGGCGGAGCAGGTGATCCGGCCCACGGGCCTTTTGGACCCGGTGGTGGAGGTTCGGCCTGTGGAGGGCCAGATCGACGACCTGATCGGAGAGATCAATACCCTGGCCAAACAGAATTATCGCACCCTGGTCACGACCCTCACCAAGAAAATGGCTGAGGATCTGACCGCTTATCTCACAAAGGCGGGCATCAAAGTCCGCTATATGCACTCCGATGTGGACACCATGGAGCGTCAGGAAATCATCCGGGATCTGCGGATGCAGAAGTTTGATGTGCTTGTGGGCATCAACCTGCTCCGGGAAGGTCTGGATCTCCCGGAGGTTGCATTGGTGGCCATTCTGGACGCGGACAAGGAGGGCTTCCTGCGCAGCCCCACCAGTCTGATTCAGACCATCGGACGGGCCGCGCGAAATGCAGACGGCAAGGTCATCATGTATGCAGACCATGTCACTTCCGCCATGGATTACGCTATTACGGAGACCGAACGTCGCAGGAAGCTTCAGCAGGCCTACAATGAGCAAAACGGCATAGTCCCCAAAACCGTCATCAAGTCCATTCGGGAGCTGATTGAGATTTCCCGGACGGTGGATGTCCAGCGGGACGGCAAGAAGCTCACGAAAAATGAGCGGGAAGCGGAGATCGCGAGACTGGAGAAGGAGATGCGTCAGGCTGCAAAGATGATGGAATTTGAATATGCAGCGGTACTCCGGGACCAGATCATAGAGCTCCGCGGAATGCGATAAGGAGAGGAAGGTTTTTACCTATGGACAACGACATCCGTACCCCCGAAGAGAAAAGAGCGGAACGTATGCGCATCCTGAGAATTCAGCGTGCCATCCGCATTGCCGCGCTGGCGCTGGCCATTGTGCTGGCCCTGATTTCCCTGTGCGTCAGCTGCAGCACCCAGAAGGCGGTAAAGGAACTGGCAGCTACTATTGCCGCAAAAAAGGCAGCTCAGGCCCAGGAAACACTCCTTCAGGAGCAGACGGAGGCTCCTCAGGAAGAGGTTCAGCCAGTGGAGTACAGTGAGGACAGGATCACCATGAGCTTTGTAGGCGACTGCACCCTGTCCCGGCATCAGTATGCCTCCTACGAGGGCAGCTTTGAGGAGTACTACGACCTGTACGGAGACACCTATTTTTTTCAGAACGTCAAATCGATCTTTGAGGGGGACGATTTGACGATCGCAAACTTTGAAGGCACCCTGACCGAATCCACCAACATGATGGACAAAATGTGGACCTTCAAGGCGGATCCCTCTTATGTCAGCATCCTGAAGGAAGGCGGCATTGATGTTGTGAACGTTGCCAACAATCACACAAGAGATTACGGCGACGAGGGCTATGTGGACACACTGGCCAATCTGGACAATGCGGGAATCGGGCGATTTGGGAATGACTATGTCATGACCATGGAGGTCAAGGGTGTGACCATCGGCTTTTCCGGCATCTATGAATGCGAGCTGGGGGCGGCCTGTCAGGATCAGGCAGTGGAAAATGTTCAGAGACTCAAGGAGATGGGGGCAGAGCTCATCATCTGTGAATTTCACTGGGGTGACGAAAACTCCTATACCCCCAATCCCATACATACTGTTCTGGCCCATGCGGTGATTGACGCAGGCGCTGATCTGGTGGTGGCCCACCACCCCCATGTGCTGCAGGGCATTGAACAGTATCAGGGCAAATATATCTGCTACAGTCTGGGCAATTTCTGCTTTGGCGGGAATGACGGCGTCAAGGATAAGGATACGATGATTTTCCAGATCGGCTTCCCGGTGAAAAATGGGGAAATTCAGAAGGATACGGAGTATTCCATCATTCCCTGCTCTATTTCCACAGACCCAACCGTCAACACCTACTGTCCCACACCGGCCACCGGTGAGGAGGCACAGCGGATCGTGGACAAGGTTTATGAGATGAGCGCTCAGCTGGACGGCGGTGTTGTGAGGCCCACCTGATTTCACGGAGCAAATTGGAGGAACAAAACTTGCAGGATTCGATTATCATTAAGGGTGCAAGAGAAAACAATCTGAAAAACATTGACATCACGCTGCCCAGAGATAAGCTGGTGGTTCTTACCGGCCTGTCCGGTTCCGGCAAGTCCTCGCTGGCCTTTGACACCATCTATGCGGAGGGACAGAGAAGATATGTGGAGTCCCTGTCGTCTTATGCCCGGCAGTTTCTGGGGCAGATGGACAAGCCGGATGTGGATTCCATTGACGGGCTGTCCCCGGCCATTTCCATTGACCAGAAAACCACCTCCCGGAATCCCCGTTCCACCGTAGGAACGGTGACGGAGATCTATGACTACCTCCGACTTCTCTGGGCCAGAGTCGGCATCCCCCACTGTCCCAAATGCGGAAAGGAAATCCGCCGCCAGAGTGTGGACCAGATCGTGGATCAGGTCATGGCTTTGGAGGAGGGGACCCGGTTCCAGATCCTTGCTCCGGTGATCCGGGGGAAAAAGGGCGAGCATCAGAAGGTGTTTGCCGATGCCAAAAAGAGCGGCTATGTTCGCGTCCGGGTGGACGGTATCATCTATGACCTTGGGGAGGAAATCCCCATGGCGAAGACCAAAAAACACAACATTGAAATCGTTGTGGACCGGCTGATTCTGAAGCCGGATATCATGCGCCGCCTGACGGACTCCATCGAAACGGCCCTGAAGCTGTCCGATGGACTGGTCATCATCCATCTCATACGGGAAGAACAGGAGCTTTCCTTCTCCCAGAATTACGCCTGTGAGGACTGCGGCGTATCTCTGCCGGAGCTGGAGCCCAGAATGTTCTCCTTCAACAATCCCTATGGGGCCTGTACCGGGTGCAGCGGACTGGGTTATCAGCTGAAGGTGGACCCGGCGCTGATTATGCCCAATCTGAGCCTGTCCATTATGGAGGGCGGCATTATTGCCAGCGGATGGGGCAACGCAAAGAACGACACCATCAGCCGCATGTACTATGAGGCTTTGGGTCGGAAGTATCACTTCACGCTGGATACCCCGCTGGAGAAGCTCAGCGACAGTGCCCTTGATGCCCTGCTCTACGGAACCGGCAGCGAGAAGCTAAAGCTCCAGTATGACCGGGGCAATGGCCGGGGAACTCTGGAGCAGCCCTTTGAGGGCATTATCAACAATCTCTCCCGCCGGTATCGGGAGACCCAGTCCGACTCCATGCGCAGAGAGCTGGAGGAGTGCATGAGCTATCATCCCTGCCCGGACTGCGGCGGGGACCGGCTCAGTCCCATTGTGCTGGCGGTCACGGTGGGCGGTCTGAACATCATGGAGTTCTGCAAAATGTCCGTTACCGACGCCCTGGACTTTGTGGAGAATCTTGACCTGCAGGGGGCAAATCAGGTGATTGCCTCCCAGATTCTGCGGGAAATCAGCGCAAGACTGAAATTCCTCCAGAATGTGGGCCTTGGCTATCTGACCCTGAGCCGGGGAGCGGCGACTCTCTCCGGCGGCGAAAGCCAGAGAATCCGGCTGGCTACCCAGATTGGCTCCTCCCTGATGGGGGTACTGTATATTCTGGACGAGCCCTCCATTGGTCTCCACCAGCGGGACAATGAAAAGCTGCTGGCTACCCTCCGGCAGATGGTGAATCTGGGCAACACCCTGATCGTGGTGGAGCATGACGAGGACACCATGCGTGCGGCGGACTATATTGTGGATATTGGCCCCGGTGCCGGCATTCACGGCGGCGAAGTGGTGGCTGCCGGTACGCTGGAGGATATCATTGCCAATCCCCGGTCTGTGACGGGACAGTACCTGTCCGGGGCAAAGCGAATTCCCATTCCCGTGAAACGCCGTCAGGGGGATGGCCGGGAGCTGAAGTTCTTTGGCTGCGGCGAGAACAACCTGAAAAACATTGATGTGACCATTCCCCTTGGAACCATGACGGTGGTTACAGGCGTGTCCGGTTCCGGAAAGTCCTCCCTTGTCAATGAGATCATCTATAAAAAGCTGGCTGCGGAGCTGAACCGCTCCAGAACCAAATGCGGAAAGCTGGATCACTGCGAGGGTGTGAAGCAGCTGGACAAGGTCATCTGTATCGATCAAAGCCCCATCGGAAGAACGCCCCGGTCCAACCCCGCAACCTATACGGGCCTGTTTGGGGATATTCGGGACCTGTTTGCATCCACGGCGGAGGCAAAGGCAAAGGGCTATGGTCCCGGCAGGTTCTCCTTCAATGTCAAGGGCGGACGCTGTGAAGCATGCAGCGGCGACGGACTGGTGAAAATTGAAATGCACTTCCTGCCGGATGTGTATGTGCCCTGCGATGTGTGTAAGGGCAAGCGCTACAACCGGGAAACTTTGGATGTGACCTACAAGGGAAAGAACATCTCCGATGTGCTGGAGATGACCGCCGACGAGGCCCTGGAATTCTTTGAAAACCTGCCCCGCATCCGCCGGAAGGTGGAGGCTCTGTGTCAGGTGGGCCTTGGGTATATCAAGCTGGGCCAGTCCTCCACGACCCTGTCCGGCGGTGAAGCCCAGCGGGTGAAGCTGGCAACAGAATTGAGCCGTGTTTCCACGGGAAACACCTTCTACATTCTTGACGAGCCTACCACAGGCCTGCATGTGGCGGATGTTCACCGGCTGGTGGAGGTGCTGGAGGCACTGGTGGAACAGGGCAACACGGTGCTGGTTATTGAGCACAATCTGGATGTGATCAAGGTTGCCGATCACATCATTGATCTCGGCCCCGAGGGCGGAAGCGGCGGCGGACAGATCGTCTGCACCGGTACGCCGGAGGAGGTTGCGGCCTGCCCCGAGAGCTTCACGGGACAGTATCTCAGGCCCATTCTGGAACGAAACTGAATCAATATCAAAAAAGCTGCCGACTCAGTGAGTCGGCAGCTTTTTTGCCCTTACGTTATTCGGCGGCAGGCGTATCCTCAGCAGGAGCTTCCTCAGCGGGAGCTTCCTCGGCAGGGGCTTCCTCAGCGGGAACAGCTTCTTCGGCGGGGATTTCCTCGGAGAGCACCTCGGGATTCTCCGTGATGACCACATCCGCCTCACCGTCGCCGTCCACGTCGGAGAGAATGGTGTCCAGTTTGCCGTCGCCGGTGGTATCAGCGGTGACGGTGTCGATCTTTCCGTCGCCGTCCAGGTCCTCAAGGATCACGTCTGTAACGCCATCGCCGTCCAGATCCAGACAGATGGGTTCTTCGGCCTGTGTCTCTTCAGCCATCTGCTTTTTCACGACAGCCACGGCAGCGGCAGCGGCAGCGGCTGCACCCAGGACGGCAATGCCGCCAATAATACGCTTCTTATTCATTGCAATCTCCCTTTCACAATTTAATCGTATCGTTTCATCATCACTATACCACAAAACCGCAGGTGGTATGTGAATATTTGTTGAATTTTCGCTTTATTGCTCCTTGAACCTGCTGGGGGTGGTGCCCTCGTATTTTTTGAAGGCCCGGTTCATGGAGAGAAAGCTGGTATAGCCCACAGCCTGAGCAATCTGCTTCATGGTCATATCGGAAAAGAGCAGGGCCTTTGCGGCGGAAAGGCGCACATGCTGGATGGTTTCATAAATGCCCCGGCCGGTATACTGCTTGAACACCCGGGTGGCGTAGGAGGGGGTAATGCCAAAGGCGGCAGATACCTCAGAGAGCCCCAAGTTCTCGTCTGTATAGTGCTCGTCAATGTATACACTCATGCGGTCCACCCACTGGGGCTTTGGCTCCTGATGGATGGAGTCCTGTTGCCGGGCGATCACATCGAAGATCTCATCCATGGCGGCGGTCATATCCACAAGGTTTTTTGCTTCGGCAATGCGGGGAGCGGGATTCAGCTGGAAATACAGCTCGTCTCCAATGCCTGCCCGCAGGGAATCCAGCGCATCGAGAATCTTGCAGCAAATTCCACCAAGACGGATGTTCAGAACCTTCACTGTGGGGGTGGCCTCGATCAACTCCCGGTCAATCATTTCATGGAGTACATATTTGATTCCTGCAATGTCCATCATCTGCAGCTTTGTAATGAGCTTTTTGTCCAGCTCTGTCAGCTCCGAGTGGATCACCGGGTGGCTGGAATCGCAGAGCGCTTCATAGAATAGGATTTGATAATCCTTGCCGAGATATTCGTTGTACCAGAACGCGTCGGTGATTTCCCGATACCCTCTGGGAAGCTCACTGAGACCCTGTACAGAAGAGCTGACAGCAATGGTAACGCTCATGTCAAATTCGGATTCCAGCACCTCCATCATATGGAGCAGGGCGTTTTCCATATCCGAGCAGAACGCAGCATAGCTCTGGCGGAGGTTGATGACGCAGATCATCTGATAGCCAACCTCGGCAACCACAGCGTTGTTCTTTTCGTTCAGAATCTCCGAGAGAATATTGGACAATACAAAGAAATGATGCCGGATGGTTTCCTCCCACTGGGCATCAGATGCCAGCACGCTGCTCCAGCGCTCGATCCGAACTGCCAGAACGACATTTTCTTCAGATTCCGGAAAGAAATTGGCACCGCTGCAGACCTTTTTCAGCTGAACTTCATCCTTCAGATATAAAGGGCTGATCAGATGGGCAACCAAATGATCGACGAGACCGGGATCAGCGGGCATAATGGAGTTTGACATCCGGGAACCTCCTTTGCTGGGTTTATCCCCCATATCATATCAAAAATTGTAGTTGCGAACAAGCGGTTTTCGGAAATAAGGACAAAAATTCATAATCCAACATGAAAATATGATTGTTTTCTTCGGACCTGCTTTATGGTATGATTACAAAGTAAAGTATCACACATTACTGAATGGAGGTAATAAAATGAAGAAGAATTCTATGAAGCTTCTCTCCCTGCTGATGATGCTGGCTCTGGTGCTGGGCATGCTGGCAGGCTGCGGCAATTCCGCGCCCACTGCTGATGCCGACAGCGCTTCCGCCCCGGCAAGCGCAGTGGAGGAGGCTGAGGACCCGGCTGATGAGGCCGTTGAGGCAGAAGAGCCTGAGGAAGCTGATGCCGCAGAGGAAGAAGCATCTGCTGAGGAAGCTACTCCCGTGGAAGAAGAGCCTGCCGGACCTGTTCCCGTGGAGCTTCCCATCGTGGAGGAACCGGTTCACTACTCCTGCTGGATGCCCGTTGCGCCCTATGTTGGTGCAATGATGGATCTGGAGGCATTCTCCGAGAATATCGTCATGGTCAAGGCCATCAGCGAAGCTACCAATGTCTACATCGACTTTAATGCAGTTGCAGGCGGCTTTGTGGAGCAGGAGGCCTTTAACCTGATGATCGCCGGCGGCGATTACATGGATATTCTGGGCGTTATGAACTACTACACCACCGGCCATGAGGGCGCCATTGAGGACGAGGTCATCATCGATATCTATGACGACCTGAAGGAAAAGTGCCCCAACTACTGGAATCTGCTGACCTCTGACGACAACGCATACATGGAGATGCGTACCGAGAGCGGATACATGGGCTGTATTGCACAGCTGCTGAAGAAGGCTGGCACTGAAAACCAGGGCATGATTATCCGTAAGGACTGGCTGAAGGCAGCCGGCATGGATACCCCTGAGACCATGGACGACATGGAAAAGTATCTCCAGTTCTGCAAGGACAACTATGGCGCATACGCTTACCTGCAGTATGAGGGCAAGGACACCGACTGGGGCGCTGCCTTCAATATCACTCCCGCAGGCTTCAACGTCATGGACGGCGAGGTGGTTTCCTGCTACACCATGGACAATATGAAGGACTATCTGACCACCATGAACGACTGGTATCAGAAGGGCCTGTTCAATGCGGATTTCTATAATGACACCGACATTACCACGGTCCGTACCGACATGGCAAATGATCTGTGCTCCTTCGTTGACGGCTCTGCCGAGGGCATGAGCAACATCTTCGACATGAATCCTGAGAACACTGCCATGGAGCTGTGCGCAATCCCCTATCCCAAGGCAGAGGGCACCGATGAGGTTCATGTTGGCTTCATCTCCAAGCTCATCAAGAACTCCGATACCTGGTCCATTTCCACCCAGTGTGAGCAGGACCTGGATCCCCTGTTCGGTCTCATCAATTATCTGTACTCCGAGGAAGGCCAGCTGGTCTACAACTGGGGCATTGAGGGCGAAGCCTTTGAGTTCGACGAGAACGGCGAGCCTCAGTGGACTGACCTGGTGGTCAACAACCCCGACGGCCTGAACTTCATGTTCGCCTCCTATCTGTATGCCACCGGTGTAGGCTCTGTCTACTATCCCGGCGTATATGACATGGAGAAGGGCTTCTACTCCTACAATGACGATCAGTTGGAGGCTGTTGACATCCTTGCCAACCTGACTGATGGCGCATACTCCATGCCCACCTATGCTTCCCTCACCGTTGAGGAGCAGACTGAGTACAACGGCTATGCCACCGATCTGGAGACCTATGCTGATGCTGAGCTGCTGAAGTTCATCATGGGCGACCGTTCTCTGGACGAGTACGATGATTTCGTGGATACCCTCTTTGAGATGGGCCTGCAGGAAATGATCGACCTGAATCAGGGCGCTTATGACCGTGCTCAGGAGGCTCTGAACGCATGATTTGACCCCAAATGGATACTTTTGGCCGCTGCGGAAATCCGCAGCGGCCTTTTCCACTGTTCAGTCCGGTTAAACCACCTGAATGGAATCCCCGGGACGAATGATACCTTCCCTGATTACAATGGCAAAAATGCCTTCTCTGGGCATCACGCAGTCGCCTACCTGCTTCCGGATGGCGCAGTGGGCGTGGCATTCCTTGCCGATCTGTGTGACCTCCAGAAGTGTTTCACCGATTTGAAGCTGCGTTCCGACAGGCAGCTCGTAGAGGGTGATCCCTTCGGTGAGGATGTTCTCGGCAAAGGCGCCCACGGGAATATCCGGGAATTTCGACTTCAGCTTTTCCACGCTTTCTGTTCCCAGCAGGCTTATCTGGCGGTGCCAGTTCCCTGCGTGGGCATCACCCAGAATTCCATGATCGATTTTCACAGAGACAGAGGGCACCTCGTGCTTGATGGTGCCCTTCTTCTCGCTGATGCATACCGCAATGACCTTTGCCATGGCTCAGTCCTCGTCCGGGAAGATAGCCGGGTCATAGGCGATGCCGTTCTTGTCATAGTAGTCCTTCAAAGCCTTTTTGATGGCCTCCTCTGCCAGCACAGAGCAGTGGATCTTGTGGGCGGGAAGTCCGTCCAATGCCTCCACCACGGCCTTGTTGGTCAGCTCCAGCGCCTCGGATACAGGCTTACCCTTAATCAGCTCCGTGGCCATGGAGCTGGAGGCGATGGCGCTGCCGCAGCCAAAGGTCTCGAACTTCACGTCGGTGATGATGTCATCGTCAATTTTCAGATAGATTTTCATAATGTCTCCGCAGACGGAGTTGCCCACTTCACCCACGCCGTCGGCGTCTTCGATTGCGCCGATGTTCCGGGGATTCCGGAAGTGGTCCATTACCTTTTCGCTGTATAATGCCATAGTTCGTTCCTCATTCCGATAAGATATGCGGGGTCTTGCCGCTTACAAGGTCTTTCCAAAGGGGAGAAATGCTCCGCAAATAGGTGACAACCTCCCGGACCGACTCGATGATATAGTCGATCTGTTCCTCGGTGATGTCCTCCCCAAGGGACAGCCGCAGGGAACCGTGAGCCACCTCATGGGGCCTTCCAATGGCCAGCAGCACATGGCTGGGGTCAAGGGAGCCGGAGGTGCAGGCGGAGCCGGAGGAGGCCGAAATGCCCTTGTCGTCCAGAAGAAGCAGCAGGGACTCGCCCTCAATGCCCTCAAAGCAGAAGTTTACCGTGCCGGGGAGCCGCTGCTCCGGGTCGCCGTTCAGAGCGGAGTAGGGGATGGTTCTGAGTCCTGCAATCAGCTTGTCCCGAAGGGGCGTCAGACGGGCTGCGTAACCCTCCAGGTTTCCGCAGGCGGCTTCCAGCGCGGCGGTCATGCCCATAATGGCGGGGACATTTTCGGTGCCTGCCCGCTTGCCCCGTTCCTGGGCACCGCCTTCAATGATGTTGGTCAGCGGGATGCCCCGTCTGGCGTATAGAACACCTGCGCCCTTAGGCCCGTGGAACTTGTGGGCAGACAGGGACAGCATGTCAATGTTCTGAGCCACCACGTCAATGGGAACGTGGCCAGCGGCCTGTACCGCATCCGTGTGGAAGAGAACGCCTTTGTCCCGGCAGACCCTGCCGATCTCTCCGATGGGCTGAATGGTGCCGATTTCGTTGTTGGCGTACATGACGGTCACAAGACAGGTGTCGGGACGGATGGCTTCTGCCACCTGCTCCGGAGTCACAATTCCATTGGCATGCACATCCAGAAGGGTGATTTCAAAGCCCTCTTTTTCCAGCTTGTTCAGGGTGTGGAGCACGGCGTGGTGCTCAAAGGCTGTGGAGATGATATGCTTTTTGCCCTTTCGCTCGCCCATCCGGGCGGCGGAGATAATGGCCTGATTGTCGGCCTCGCTGCCGCCGGAGGTGAAGGTAATCTCCTTGAAGCTGCATCCAAGACACTTTGCCACACGCTCCCGGGCATCCTCCAGGGCTTCCTTGGCCTGTTGGCCAATGGAGTACAGGCTGGAGGGGTTTCCGAAGATTTCTTCCATATAGGGCAGCATCGCACCAATGGCGATGCTGCTCATTTTTGTAGTTGCTGCATTGTCTGCGTAAATGTTCATGATTTATTGCTCCTGAAACATGATGGTAGACAGGTAACGCTCGCCGGTATCCGGCAGAAGCACTACAATGTTTTTGCCCTTGTTCTCGGGCCGTTTTGCCACCTGAATGGCGGTCCAGACCGCTGCGCCGGAGGAGATGCCCACCAGAACACCCTCTTCCTTGCCGATTCTGCGGCCGGTTGCAAAGGCGTCCTCGTTTTTGACGGTGACGACCTCGTCATAGATTTCCGTATTCAGGGTGTCGGGGACAAAGCCTGCGCCAAGGCCCTGAATTTTGTGGATGCCGGGGATGCCGGTGGTAAGCACTGCGGAATCCTTTGGCTCGATGGCGATGATCTTTACATCGGGCTTCTTTTCCTTCAGATATTTGCCTACGCCGGAGACAGTGCCGCCGGTGCCGACGCCTGCAATGAAGATGTCCACATTGCCGTCGGTGTCCTCCCAGATCTCCGGGCCGGTGGTCTCATAGTGAACCTTGGGGTTGGAGGGGTTCACGAACTGACCGGGAATGAAGCTGTTCGGGATTTCCTTTGCCAGCTCGTTGGCCTTGGCGATGGCATCCACCATCTTGGGGCCGGGGGTCAGGACGATCTCCGCTCCGTAGGCACGCATCAGCTGACGACGCTCCACGCTCATGGTTTCGGGCATGACAATGATGATCCGGTAGCCCCGTGCAGCAGCCACAGAGGCAAGGCCGATGCCGGTGTTGCCGCTGGTGGGCTCAATGATAACGGAATCCTTCGTGAGCTTTCCGGAGGCTTCGGCATCATCCAGCATCTTTGCGGCGATACGGTCCTTCACGGAGCCGGCGGGGTTGAAATACTCCAGCTTTGCGATGATCTTCGCGTCCAGCTGTTCGGACTGCTCAATATGGGTCAGCTCCAGCAGAGGGGTTCTGCCAATCAGTTGATCTGCGGAAGTGAAAATTTTCATAGAAATAACCTCACTTTACTGCGTCGAAGGCCTGACGGAGGTCCTCAAGAATGTCGTCAATATGCTCTGTGCCAATGGAGAGTCGAATGGTGTTGGGCTGAATGTCCGCATCCAGCAGCTCGGCCTCGGTGAGCTGAGAATGGGTGGTGGTTGCGGGATGAATCACCAGGGACTTTACATCCGCCACGTTTGCGAGAAGGGAGAAGATCTTCAGATTGTCAATGAACTGGAAGGCTTCCTTCTGTCCGCCCTTGATGTTGAAGGTGAAGATGGATGCGCCGCCGTTCGGGAAATACTTCTGGAACAGCTCGTGGTCGGGATGATTGGGCAGGGAGGGGTGGTTGACCTTTTCCACCAGCGGGTGGTTCAGCAGGAATTCAACCACCTTCTTTGTGTTCTCCGCGTGACGCTCCAGCCGGAGGGACAGGGTCTCTGTGCCCTGCAGCAGCAGGAATGCGGCAAAGGGAGAGATGGTTGCGCCGGTATCCCGCAGGAGAATGGCGCGGATGTAGGTTACGAAGGCGGCCTTGCCTGCTGCCTCGGTGAAGCGAACGCCGTGATAGCTGGGGTTCGGCTCGGAGATGGCGGGATATTTGCCGGATGCGGCCCAGTCAAAGGTGCCGCCGTCCACGATCACGCCGCCCAGAGTGGTGCCGTGTCCGCCGATGAACTTGGTGGCGGAGTGCACCACAATGTCTGCACCATGCTCAATGGGACGAATCAGATAGGGGGTGCCGAAGGTGTTGTCAATCACCAGCGGCAGACCGTGTCTGTGCGCAATCTCTGCGATGGCGTCAATATCGGGAATATCGGAGTTGGGATTGCCCAGGGTCTCAATATAAATGGCCTTGGTGTTGTCCTGAATGGCGGCCTCCACCTCTGCAAGATCGTGAACGTTTACAAAGGTTGTGGAGATGCCGTACAGGGGAAGGGTATGTGCAAGAAGATTGGAGGTGCCGCCATAGATGGTTTTCTGGGCCACAATATGCTCGCCCTGAGAGGCCAGCGCCTGAATGGTGTAGGTGATGGCTGCTGCGCCGGAGGCCAGAGCCAGACCAGCAACGCCGCCCTCCAGTGCGGCAATACGATCTTCAAACACTCCCTGGGTGGAGTTGGTGAGACGGCCGTAGATGTTGCCTGCGTCTGCAAGACCGAAACGGTCGGCAGCGTGCTGGGAGTTGTGGAAGACATAGGAGGTGGTGGCGTAAATGGGAACAGCACGGGCGTCGGTGGCGGGATCGGCGTGCTCCTGACCTACATGGAGCTGAAGGGTTTCAAATTTATACTTAGACATAATTGCAATTTCCTTTCTGAATCAAATGTGTTGTTATGGTTTATTGACTGATACAGCAGCAACAACACATTCGTCCGAATCGGAAGTTTGCACGAAGCAGCCGGTTAAGGTGAAGATTCATATAAACACCCCTAATGTCTATCGGATTTGTAGGGATATAGTAGCACTAATATCCTACTATGTCAATAGGAAATAAAATTTTTTCCTCCAGGAGAGAAAATGTGCCTCTGGGAGTGTAAACAAATTATAAATATCCTGAAATTCCTGCGAAAAAGTATTCGGAAGGGTTGCATTCCTGTGGTATAATATAAGGTAACAACGGGACGAACCCAAATCTATACAGAAGGTGTTAGAAAAATGACGAAAATTGATATTTTTTCCGGCTTCCTTGGTGCCGGTAAAACCACACTGATTAAAAAGCTTCTGCAGGAGGTCTACGCCGGTCAGAAGATCGTGCTCATTGAGAACGAGTTCGGCGAGATCGGCATTGACGGCGGCTTCCTCCAGGAGGCCGACATCCAGATCACGGAGATGAACTCCGGCTGTATCTGCTGCTCTCTGGTGGGGGACTTTGGCGAGGCGCTGAAGAAGGTCATGGAGGAGTATCATCCTGACCGGATTCTCATTGAGCCCTCCGGCGTGGGCAAGCTCAGCGATGTGGCTCAGGCTGTGGAGAAGGCCGAGACTGACGAAATGGAGATCGGCTGCATGGTGGCTGTGGCTGATGCCACCAAGTGCAAGATCTATATGAAGAACTTTGGCGAGTTCTACAACAACCAGATTGAGAATGCAGGCACCATCATCCTCAGCCGTACTGATGGCATGAAGGAGGATAAGCTCCAGACTGCCGTTTCCATGCTCCGGGAGAAGAATCCCAACGCGGTGATCGTCACCACCCCCTGGGATCAGCTCACCGGCGCACAGCTCATGGAGGCCATGGAGCAGAAGGATTCCCTTGCTGCCGCACTGGCTGCTCTGGAGCGCCACGGCGGGGAGGAGTGCGACGATCCCGAGTGCTCCTGCCATCATCATCACGACCATGACCACGAGCATGAGCATCATCATGACCATGACCATGACCATGACCACGAGCATGAACATCATCATGACCACGAGCATGAGCATCATCATGACCATGAGCATGAACATCATCATGACCATGACCATGACCATGACCACGACCATCATCACCATCACCATGCCGACGAGGTATTCACCTCCTGGGGCATGGAGACTCCCAAGAAGTTCACTGCGGAGAAGATCGCCCAGTGCCTTGCCGCGCTGGAGGATCAGGAGACCTATGGTATGATCCTCCGGGCAAAGGGCATTGTTGCCGGTGAGGACGGCCAGTGGGTACACTTTGACTACGTCCCCGGTGAGCCTGACATCCGTACCGGCAGCGCCGGTGTCATTGGCCGTCTGTGCGTCATCGGCTCCAAGATCAACGAGGCAGCGATTGCTGCTCTCTTCGCCTGACAGGAGGCTTGCAGATGGCAATTCCCGTATATGTATTTACCGGTTTTCTGGATGGCGGCAAGACCCGCTTCATGCAGGGAACTCTGGAGGATTCCCGGTTCAACGCCGGAGAAAAGACCCTCCTGCTGGTCTGCGAGGAGGGAGAGGAGGAGTATGACCCCTCCACCTTTGCGGGCAAGAATGTCTATATAGAGGTCATTGAGGATCAGGACGCTCTGGACGAAAAGTCTCTGGAGGCCATGCGGAAGAAGTACCGGGCCGAGCGGGTCTGTGTGGAGCTTAACGGCATGAAGCTCATCAGTGATTTCTATGCCAAGCTGCCCAAGAGCTGGGTGGTCTATCAGGAGATCATGTTTGCCGATTCCAACACCTTCCCCCTGTATAATGCCAATATGCGTTCTCTGGTGGTGGACAAGGTGGGCGGCTGCGAGATGATCGTCTTTAACCGCATGACCGAGGACACCGATAAAATGGAGCTTCATAAGATCGTTCGCGGCATCAACCGCCGCTGTGAGATCGCCTATGAGGCTGAGGACGGATCTGTGGAATATGATGAGATCGAGGACCCGCTGCCCTTTGATGTGAATGCGGATATCATCGAGATTCAGGATGAGGACTACGCCCTGTGGTATCGGGACGTCACCGAGGATATGCAGAAATACTCCGGGAAAACGGTACGCTTCAAGGCGCAGGTGGCCCACACCAAAAAGGTGGAGAAGGGCTGCTTTGTGCCGGGCCGCTTTGTGATGACCTGCTGCGTGGACGATATTCAGTTCATGGGCTTTGTGTGCCAGTATGACAGGGCCGAGGAGCTGGAGCAGAGAAGCTGGGTGGAGGTCACGGCAAAGATCTCCCTGCGGTATCACAAGCTGTATAAGGAGATGGGGCCTGTCCTCACCGCACTGGAAGTGAAGCCTGCCCAGAAGGCGGAGCAGGATGTTGTAACCTTCTGAAAACAAGGAGTGCGCTATGGCAACTGGAAATAATCGCCGGAGAAACGGAAACGGCCGGAATTCCCGGAATGACTATGATTACCGTCCGTCCGGCTACGATCAGCAGTACGACGATTACGGCTATGATGGTTATGACGACGGTTATAACGATGGCTATGGCTATGACGGCTATGACGACGGTTATTATGATGATGGCTATTACGACGATGACTATGGCTATGATGATAGCTATTACGACGATGGCTATTACGATGACGGCTATGGGTATCAGGAGCAGCCCTCCATGGCGGCCCGGGCCTCCGGCAAGCAGAATCCGGAGCTGTATGGCTATCGTTCCTCCCGTCCCCGGCAGCCTGCCGGCTATGGGCGGGAGCCTGCACAGCGTCCTGTGCCCCAGCCCAGCCGCAAAAGACGGAAAAAGCGCCATCCCTTCCGGAGTTTTCTGGTCTTTCTGCTGATTCTGGGGGCCTTGGGCGCAGGGGCCTATTTCCTGCTGTTCCAGGCTCCGGAGCAAAGCGAAAAGCTGTTTTATGACCGGAAGGAGAACTTCTATAACATTCTCATCTGCGCCACGGATGAGGAGGAAATGCGTACCGACACCATTATGATTGCCACCCTGGACCGGGAAAACGACACCATTGCCCTGACCAGCATTCCCAGAGATACCATTGTAGACAACGGTCAGGCTGTTCCAAAGATCAACGGAGTATACGGCATTGCAGGCGGCGGAGCATCCGGTGCGGAGGCGCTGATGGATCAGGTGGAGGTGCTGCTGGGATTCCGTCCTGACGGTTACGCGGTGGTGAACTACCAGATATTCAAGGATCTGGTGGATGCCATGGGCGGCGTGGAATTCGATGTGCCCATGGATATGGAGGTGGACAACGCCAACGATCCCGACGATGTGCTCTACATTTCCGCGGGAGAGCAGGTGCTCGATGGCACCATGGCGCTGGGCGTCTGCCGCTATCGCTACGGCTACATGATGGCGGATCTTCAGCGGGTCTATGTCCAGCAGAGCTTTTTGAAGGCCATGGTGAAGCAGGCGGTTTCCCCGAAAAAGCTGCTGAGATTCCCCGCCATGTATCAGGCGGTCATGGACAACGTGCTCACAGACCTGTCCGGCGGAAACATCCGGTATCTGGCGCTGCAGCTGCTTTTGGCAGGGACGGATGACATTCAGCAGAACACACTGCCCGGTGAAGGCGTTGACTACAACGGTGCCTCCTGCTATGGCCTATACGGGGGCAGTGTGCTGGATCTTGTGAATGATGTGCTCAATCCCTTTGAGGAGGATATCAGTCAGGATGAGGTCCATATTCTGACCGTGTCCGGCGGAATGCTGGTGGAAAGCACCCAGCGGGGCACCGCCTTTGACGCAAGCGCATACGAATATTGACAAAGAGGCGGTCTGTTTCGTGAAATTCGGAACAGGCCGCTTGATTTTCCGGTTATTCTGAAAAAAATATATGAAAAATCCATAAAAACAGGAAAAAGCCCTTGCAATTATTTTGAAAAAGTGGTACGATAGCTGTTGCCTAACTTAAAATCAGCGTACTGCGCCGTATTCGGCGATTTCTTTTTTTGGCTGATAAAGCAGGACTTCAATCTGATGAAGGAAGTGCAATATGGCAAGCGCAAATAACATTACTGAGAAGCTGAGTGATGAAGTCAAGGCGCCGGTTCTGTCTCTTCTGGCAAAGGGACAGAAGAGCGGTGTTCTGCAATCTTCTGAGATCCTGTCTGTGCTGGAAAAGCTTGATGTCAGTGCAGAGCAGATCGAAGGAATTTATGATGCAATTGAGGGCGTGGGAATTCAGATCGTGGGTGCGGAGCTGGAGTTGGATGTTGCCGCCGATATTCCCATGGAAGAGGAAGAAGAGCTGGTTGATCCTGTTGAGCTGGCTGCTGAATACAATCTGGACGATCCTGTCCGTATGTATCTCAAGGAGATCGGTCAGATTCGCCTGCTCACCGCCGAGGAGGAGCAGGAGCTGGCGGCAAGGGTCGCTGCCGGAGACAAAGCGGCCAAGGACAAGCTCACCGAAGCAAACCTCCGTCTGGTGGTTTCCATTGCAAAGAAGTATTCCGGCCGTGGTCTCCACATTCTGGATTTGATTCAGGAGGGCAACACTGGTCTGATCCGTGCCGTGGATAAGTTCGACTATACCAAGGGCAATAAATTCTCCACCTATGCAACCTGGTGGATTCGTCAGGCCATTACCCGTGCCATTGCGGATCAGGCCAGAACCATTCGTGTACCGGTACATATGGTGGAGGTCATCAACAAAGTTACCCGCTGTAACCGGAAGCTGGTACAGGAGCTGGGCCGTGAGCCCACCATGGAGGAGATCGCGGCTGATCTGAAGCTGCCTCTGGAGAAGGTCATTGAGGCCACCCGTACCTCCGCCGACACCCTGTCTTTGGACACCCCTGTGGGTGATGAAGAGGACACCACCATCGGCTCCTTTGTGGAGGATGACAACACCCCCGGGCCTGCCGATGTGACCTCCAACACCCTTCTGGCGGAGGCTCTCAACGAGATTCTGGACACCCTGACCGAGCGTGAAGCGGACGTGCTCCGGATGCGCTTCGGCATGTATGACGGCCGTACCCACACCCTTGAGGAAGTGGGCCAGATCTTCGGCGTTACCCGTGAACGTATCCGCCAGATCGAGAACAAGGCCATCCGGAAGCTCCGTCATCCCAGCAGAGCCAAGAAGATCAAGGACTTCTACTGCTGACACAAAACAGGTAAAGAAAATGACTGTCCCGTTTTGGGACAGTCATTTTGCTGTACATGGGAGATTATTCCGCGCACAGGCTGACGATCACATCAGCGAAGATTTTCGCGGATACGATCAGCTCCTCCACAACGGCATACTCATCGTTGCCGTGCATGTGGTTGTCAGTGCCGGGCATGGTGCAGCCGAAGGCAACACCGTTTTCAATCTCGTGGCAGTAGGTGCCGCCGCCAATGGCGATGGGCTTTGCATCAGTCACGCCGGTGTATTTCTCATAAGCGCCCAGAAGGGTCTGGATAAAGGGACTTTCCGCAGGCACATGATGGGGCGGGCGCATGGGCTGATCCTTGAGACTCAGCCCCTTCTTTGCGCAGTTTACCATGGCGGTATACTTCAGGTTGGCATCGGTGGCGCAGATGGGACAGCGGGAATCAAACTCCGCGGACACACCAGTGGTGGTCACATGAAGAATGTCAAGGCTCAGGGTCAGCTCTCCGGAAATCTCGTCCTCCATGGCAACCCCCAGACCCTTGCCCAGAGTATCCCCATGGGGGAACAGCTCCGCAAGTCCGCAGAGGGCCTCAAACTGGCGGCAGGGAGCCAGATGCATGGAGGCAATCAGCTGGAGAGAAGCGGTAATCGCATTGTTGCCGTCCTGAGGGTGAGCAGCGTGAGCGCCTGCCCCCTTTGCATCAATGGCGATGGTGTTCTTGTCCTTTTCCGTGACGGTGAAGGAAACGCCGGTGAGGTCCTTTGCCCCGGCACAGTAAATTTCAGCAACCGTCTTACGCATGCCCTCGATTTCCATATGGCAGGTGTCGGGAACCACGTTCAGCTTCAGTCCTGCATCCATGGAGCGAACACGGGGCAGATCGGTGCTCTCCTCAAAGTCTCCGAACACCACTCCGTGGAACCCGCCCTTTTCAATGTTGATGACCGGGTAGTCCGCATCGGGGGTAAAGGTATACTTGGCCTGAGGCTCTTTGCGGAAATAGTATTCAATGTCGCTGCTGCCGCACTCCTCGTCACAGCCCCAAATCAGGCGGACATTGTGCTTCATGGGAATGCCCAGCTCCTTCACACAGCGGGCGGCATACAGAGCGGCGATACCGGGACCCTTATCGTCAGCTGCACCCCGGCCATAGAGCTTGCCCTCAACCACCTTGGGGTCAAAGGGAGTGGTAACTGTCCAGCCGTCGGCAACAGGGACGCAGTCCATATGGCTGAGAATGTCCAGATGGTGGTCGTTTTCCGGCAGCAGGTCAACGGTGCCCACATAGTTTTCATAATTGGTGGTGTGGAAGCCGTAGCCTGCAGCCAGTTTCAGTGCAGCGTCCAGAACTTTGGCGGGGCCTTCGCCGTAGGGCTTTCCGGGGAGAGGATCTTCCCGGTCACTCTGAATGCGGATGAGCTTCATGGCGTCCGCAATCAGTTCGTCACGGTGTGCCTCCACCCATGCGGAAATTCTTTCTTTGTACATGGCTTAACCTTCTCCTTTTGCGTATTCGTATACGATCCCGCAGAGCACGTCGGGCATGGTTTCCAGCGACCGGACGGGGATGAACTCATAGATGCTGTGGAACTGATAGCCGCCGGTGGAAAGGTTGGGGCAGGGAAGCCCGTTATAGCTGAGCATTGCGCCGTCAGTACCCCCGCGGATGGGCTGTGTACGGGGTGTCACATTCTGGTCCCGGAATGCTTTCTCGGCGGTCTCGATCAGATGCATGTGGGGCAGGATCATTTCCTTCATGTTCCGGTAGCTGTCGGTGATCTGGAGGGAAACGACCTCAGGGCCGTACTTTCTGGCGATGAAATCACCGGCTGCCCGGAGCAGCTCTTTTTTCTCATTCAGCAAAGCATAGTCGTGATCCCGGAGAATATACCGGAGCTGGGCCTCGGTGACGGTGCCCTGCATGTCCGTGAGATGAATGAAGCCTTCATAGTCCTGGGTGTGCTCCGGGGTTTGCTCTGCGGGGAGCAGACTGTGAAACTCCGTGGCAATGGACGAAGCGTTTTTCATAACGTTTTTGGCTGCGCCGGGATGAACCCCGGTGCCCTGAAAGGTGACAACAGCGGCGGCACCGTTGAAGCA
This sequence comes from Oscillospiraceae bacterium, assembly GCA_029012465.1. Classification (GTDB taxonomy): domain Bacteria; phylum Bacillota; class Clostridia; order Oscillospirales; family Oscillospiraceae; genus HGM13006. The sequence goes on from JAQXMD010000018.1 coordinate 22,439, forward strand.
TTCGTATTCCAGCTCCCCCAGAGGGCCGCCATCTACGGTATAGGCGAAGTCGCAGCCAAAGGCTTTTACATCGAACAGGTCGACGCTGGAGCCCAGCTCCTCATCGGTGGTGAATGCCACCTTGACGGTGCCATGGGGCTGCTGAGAAATCTTCAGCTTTTCCACCATGGTCAGAATTTCCGCAATGCCGGCCTTGTCATCGGCACCCAGCAGGGTGGTGCCGTCAGTGACGATCAAATCCTCGCCAACCACTTCCTGAAGGCAGGGAAAGCCTGTTTCCGGGGACATTTTCACATCGCCGCCCAACAGGATTTCGCCGCCGTCATAGTTTTTGACAATTCGGGCATTTACATTCCTGCCGGAGGCGTCCGGGGCGGTATCCATGTGGGAGACAAAGCCCAGTGTGGGAACTTTTTTGTCTGTATTAGCAGGCAGTGTGCCGAAAACCGTGTGATCCGCAGGGAAAACGCGGATATCCTCCAAACCGAGAGCCTCCATTTCCTGAACCAGCTGATCGGCCAGGACGATCTGACCGGGGGTGGAAGGACGGGTTCCGGTGAACTCATCAGAAGTGGTCTCCACGGTAATATAGCGTAAAAAGCGTTCTGTAGCAGTAGTCATTTCATTACCTCCTGAAAGCTATTCTAGCACGTTCATACAGAAAGTCAAATACTTTTCAGCCTTGACCTTTCGGCGAAGGAATCGTATACTATAGGTCGTAACGAATTGAAAAACGAAAAGAGAATCAAAATATGTATTATCTGAAAAACGACTATTCCGAGGGCTGTCATCCCGACATTTTAGCAGCCCTGACCAAAACCAATCTGGAGGCCACCACTGGCTACGGACTGGATGAATACTGCCAGAGTGCGGCGGAGCAGATCAAAAAAGTATTCTCCTGCCCGGATGCTGACGTCCATTTTCTGGTGGGCGGCACCCAGGCAAACTTCACCATGATCTCCCATGCCCTACGGCCCTACGAGGCTGTGGTCACGGTGTCCACCGGCCATATCGGCGTCCATGAGACCGGCGCTGTGGAGGCAACAGGCCATGAGGTGCTGACCTTTCCCAGTTCGGATGGAAAGGTGCATACATGGATGATCGAGCAGGCCCTGACTGAAAACCCCGACGAACACACGGTAGAGCCTGCCATGGTGTATCTGTCCAATGCCACAGAAATCGGCACGGTATACACCAGAAGGGAGCTGGAGGAAATTTCCGACTGCTGCAAGGCCCACGGTCTGTATCTGTATCTGGACGGTGCACGGCTTGGAACGGCCCTCACAAGCTCACAGAGCGATCTGAAACCTGAGGATCTTCCCCGGCTGACCGATGCTTTCTACATTGGCGGCACCAAGAACGGCGCGTTGTTCGGAGAAGCCATGGTCATTGTCAACGATGGGCTGAAGCGTCATTTCCGCATGTCCATCAAGCAAAAAGGCGGCATGCTGGCCAAGGGCCGACTGCTGGGGGTGCAGTTTGGCGAGCTGTTCCGGGACGGCCTGTGGTTCCGTTTGGCAGAGCACGCCAACGCCCAGGCACAGGCCCTTCAGAAGGGTCTGAAGGAGAAGGGGGTTCCGCTGATGGTGGATTCCCCCTCCAATCAGATTTTCCCGATCTTTCCGGACACTCAGGTGGAGGAGTTGAGCAAGGACTTTGCCTTTGAAATCTGGGGCAAGGCCGACGAGAGTCACACCATTATCCGGCTGGTCACTTCTTGGGCCACCAAGCCCCAGGTGGTGGATGCGTTCCTGAAGGCCCTGTAAGGTTGCGCGCTTCCAGGGGAAACGGGGCAGGTTTGCAAAGAATCAGAAGAAACTTTGAGAAAACCCTTGACAATTGAGAATATTGTGATATAATTAACAACGTTCTCTGGACGATTAGCTCAGCTGGTAGAGCATTCGCTTGACGTGCGAAGGGTCAGCGGTTCGAGTCCGTTATCGTCCACCATACAAAAAACCCTGAAACCGCAATGGTTTCGGGGTTTTCGTCATTTTGACGAATTTACCTGTTTATTCCAGCGATTTTTGAAAATAAAATAGGCTGAAAAGTTAGAAAATTCCCCTGTTTTGCGATTTTGTTTTTTCGCAGAACAGGGGCTTTTTTATTTATCTTCGTGCTTTTGAATATTCAGTTCTTTTTCAATACGGCTTATTCTTTCTTCCAGTATTTTATCTATTTTCCGTTATCGTCTGTTCTTCCGGTCAGATAATCCATTGACACTTCAAACAAGTCAGCAATCCTTATCAGGTGTACAATCGGAATATCGCTTTTGCAGTTTTCGTATAGGGGAGGTTTGGCAGTGTTAGCACTTGGATATTCGTATGATTCTGTTATTGAACAGAGTGTTGCATCATTGATTTACCACATTGTGAAAACTCGATAGCAGTAATACTAATCAATAGATGATATCGGTCACCTGATAGCCCTGCTCGGCAACAGCCTGCTTCAGAGCATCGTCCGAAACCTCTTTTTCCAGCGTTACAACAGCGGTCCCGGTCTTGTGGCTGACTTCGGCCTTGGTCACGCCGTCAAGGGCCTCCAGCGCCTTTTTTGTGTGCATCTCGCAATGCCCGCACATCATACCTTCAATTTTTAGAGTCTTTATCATGGGTTTTGTCTCCTTTTTCACTGTAGTGTTTTTGATTGTGTGATCCCGTTTGGAATCGTGCATCCGGAAGAAATTCAAACGCAGCGCGTTGGTGACAACGCTGAAGCTGGACAGGCTCATGGCTGCCGCGGCGAACATGGGATTGAGCTGCCAGCCAAGCAATGGGATAAATACGCCCGCCGCCAGAGGAATGCCGATGGTGTTGTAGATAAATGCCCAAAACAGGTTTTCATGAATATTGCGCAGCGTCGCACGACTCAGGCGGATGGCCGCAGGCACATCGCACAGGCGGCTTTTCATCAGCACCACATCCGCCGCGTCGATGGCAACATCCGCGCCGGCACCAATGGCAATGCCGACATCGGCGCTGGTCAGAGCCGGAGCGTCGTTGATGCCGTCGCCCACCATGATGACTTTCCCTTTTTGCTGCAACTTGCGGATCACGCTTTCCTTTCCGTCGGGAAGGACGCCCGCAATCACTTCGTCCACGCCGGCCTTTGCGCCGATGGCCGTTGCTGTGCGTTCGTTATCGCCAGTCAGCATTACCACATGGATGCCCATGTTCCGCATTTCGGCAATGGCCCGGGGGCTGTCCTCCTTGATGGTATCCGCTACAGCAATGATGCCGCAGAGCGCACCGTCCTTGGCAAAGAACAGTGGGGTTTTTCCTTCCTCCGAGAGCTGTTCAGATTTTTCTTTCATCTTTGCGGGCACCGGAATCTGTCCGCTGATAAACTGGAAGCTGCCGCCCAGCATGGCAACGCCGTTCAGGAAGGCGGTCAGTCCGTTGCCGGGCAGCGCCTGAAACTGTTCGACCTCGGCTGCCGTCAGTCCATCCTGCGCAGCCCTTTGGTGGATGGCCCGGGCCAGCGGATGCTCG
>JAQXMD010000019.1 GCA_029012465.1 Oscillospiraceae bacterium
GTTTTCCATTCCTTTCCCGACTTTTGAATGATCTTGGTTTATTCTATCACAAATAAGACCGCCCGTCAAAGGACAGGCGGTTAATCCTTATAAAGCATCGTTTCCACCCAGCATAATGACAGGCTCTGTTTCACTGGTTAATACCGGAATTATCAGTGCAATGCAAATGATTTACCATCAAATCAAATAATTTGTCTTCGGTAGTAGCTTCTTTGGGCGCTCCTATCCGCTTTTTGATGGGTGACGCAAGGAACAGGCAACAATTTTTGATGAGAAGCAGCGGAAAAAGGATGATCATTGAAAAGACTTCCCCAATGGTGTGCATCACTTTTTTTATGTCTCTTTCAGGCGAGTAAGGATCAATATACCGGATTTTCCCGTTGAAGCACAGCAAACCGTCCCGTTCCGAAATTTCCGGTATGTACCAATATCCGCCGGAATGTCCCCCCGCTCCACACCGAACTGAAATTCACCATTCTCAGTTTTTCGAGATACTCGTCAACGTGATAGAGCAGATTATTGTTATTTGGAAACTCGTGAAGTATGTTCATAAAATCTTCTTTTGTTCCGGGAAACTGAAAGCAATAATTATTCGCCATGTTTATCACTCCTGATGATTCTCTCCTAATCCGGTATATCATCCTTCAGCAGATTTCACACGAAAAAGGTAAAGCCGGACTGCGCTATCCCGATGCTAGACCAATCGGATATAATCACTGGAGATTTGTTATTCCCAATCCCATTCAAATTTGTCCCAATGATCTTTTTCACCAGACAGCACTTCTTTCACCTTTGGGACGATCGAACCCGCAAACGCGACAGTGTCCTCGTGAGAAAAATAGATTGCCCAAGAAAAATCCTTATCCGTATATATCGTTTCGTTCCCGCCATATTCATCGAGTACAACAGTCTCGATACAATGCTGTGGTCTGAATACATTTTCACCATAACTGTACATATGTGTTTGGGGGAGACCTAAGATCTGTTCAAGCTGCTTTCTGTATGGCTTGAAATATTTAAACATAACAAAGAACTTTTCTGAAATTTCTTTTGGCTCCTCTCCCATAAGGGGAAACCAAAACAATGTATTCACATAGCCCCAAACAGAACGAAATTTTTCCTGCAACGCAGTAGCTTCCGGGCCAAGGATTACCCGGGTATACGGAATATCTGCCAATGAGAGAGCTTCTTTTTGGGCCAAGACTTCTTCTAAATATTCACAAAACGCTCGATTTGTTTTCTCTATAAAATGCTGTGCCAAGCGATTTTCTGGCTCTAAGACAGCTGGCTCTAAGACAGCTGGCTCATAATGAACATGAACAAGATGCAATACTTCTCTTTTCAATTCTTCAATGCTTTCAAAAGACTTGTCTATGAGTGTTGATAGTTTAAACTCCATTTCACACGCGACCAGATAACCAACATATGTCATGCCGTCCTGTGCTCCGTGTGCGTTTTTGTAGACCACCGCCTTATTCATACACCACAATTTCAAATGGTTGATCATATTGTTATAGATCATAGGGCACCTCCGTCAAAAGCACTTCATAATCACGCAGCTTCTAAACCCCATGGACATAAGGCTCCCCTCAACAGAGAATTGAAGCCATCAACATTCTTTTCGGGAAGTTGCTTTTTTCTTTAAGTCCGCAATGCTTATATTCAGTGCAGAAGTGTTTTCCTTATGGAAATCCTTCTTCTCGCCATGCCATGATATATAATTGGCGGGAATTTTCTTTGCGAAGTCAGGATCAAGATTAATGGAAGGCAATTTGTGCAGGCTTGACATTCCCAGAAAATCTACTCCAATATAGTTGGCGATATAGGCTATTTTTTCTGTTTCTACCTGAACCTGTGGGGTTGCAAAAGTATCTTTTAAGACACAGACACAGATTTGTTCAAGCAGGACCGGTTCTTTAAAGCGGTCGAGGATGACAAGTACGCGATAACCGTCCTCATGCCTATATGCATAACACTCACCCGGTTGGACAGGTGGCAGCTCCTTAAATCGATCGAGCGGATCTATTCTGCGCTGCCTGGGCTTGGCTCTCGGTGTTTGTAGTGAGGTCCAAAACTTTTCCAAATTCTTTTGGCGAAGTTTCAGGTCTGTTTCGGTAGCTTCAAGTCCTCGATAAAATCGGATATTTGCCCCGCTTTCTATAATCTCATGTACTTTGGCCAATATGTTTTTTGACTGTGAACAACACATCCATTCAGCTTTTGCCAATGCAAAATATACATCGTGCAGTATTTCATCATCGTCAGAAAATTCACTATGATACGCTTTCAGAATATCGTTTGTAATTTCGGATACTGCATCGCCGTTATTATATCGTTCCATAAAGCGCTCGTATACTTCGCAATATTCATCACTTTGCGTTATGCCCATTCCCCAGCACCCCACAATAATTCCCTCCTAATATGATAATGATGTTCGTTTACCACTGGAAATAATTGAATACAGCAGAATCCAAACTGATACTTTAATGGGAGCAGAATACGATTCACTCGACAATGATACAATTCGTGTCACTATGCACGGGTTTGAGAATCCTGATGTAACATGGATTTTCAAATATAAAAAAGTCGTCGCAAGCGATAAAAAGCCTGCGACGACGTGGTCGGAGTGGCGGGATTCGAACCCGCGGCCTCATGGACCCGAACCATGCGCGATACCAAGCTTCGCCACACCCCGTTTTGCCATATTATTATACCATTGAAGCCGCAAAAGTCAAGAAAAAATCCATTTTATCCTGTGGCAGTGCATACGATACCCCATTATCCGCCTTTTCTCCCTTTTTCGGCACGGTATACCTTCCACTTTGCAAGGCACCAAACAAGCAAAAGTGTCGTCAGAAAGGTCAGAAGGAAAATCGGAACGGTATAGCGGTAATCCCCCCGGACTTCTGCCCGGTCCCTTCCGCAAGCCCTTGCAACCACCCAGATCATGAACACCATAATGGGCACATGGACCACCATGGCGTAAAAGCTATTCCGTCCAAACCATCTGAAAAAATCTAAAATCCGTCCCTGAAACCGGTCCAGCAGGCAGCAAAGGGTGAGGACAAAAACGATCCCCAGTGTGGCTCCCGTATAAAACAGGATCGGATTTCCCAGCTTGGCCTGTGCCATGGTCACATGACCATTTTTCGAGGCAACGAGGACCACAAGAATCACGCTGACCACCACAACGGATACTGCCGCCAGGGGTTTCCGCTGAATACGCTGAGAGAGATTTGGAATCCGGGCGCAGAGATTTCCAAACGCGTAAAAGGGCATGGCCGCAAGGGTCACTTCCAGGCTCCAGGGCAGTACGCTGGGAAGCTCCGTATACTCCATCAGCAGCACACCCGCAAGCCCGCAGAGCAGGCTGAGACCCAGACAGAGCTTCCAGCGGCATTTGGACAGGAACCAGTACAGCACCTCCATCCAGAACAGGCTTGTCACAAACCACAGGGGTACATTGTGAATCAGATAGCCCCCGGAGCCCTGGGCAATGAACGTCTGCATCAAGGGCCTGAAATAGCTGGCAGGGGGTTCAGAGAGTATTACGCAGCGCAGCGCCCACCATGCCCAGCTGATAAAAGAGGCGATAATATAGGGCAGTATCAGTGTTTTCCACCGGCGGCGGATCAGGGCAAAGACGCCGTCATACCGTTCCTTGGAGAAAACCATGCCGGAAAGGAAGAAAAACACAGGCATGTGGAAGCTGTACACAAACACATTGGTGATGCCTTCCAGCATAATATGCCCCCAGATCACCGTAAGCATGGTCAGCCCCCGGGCGAAATCAATGTATGTAACCCGATTGCCGGAAGCCGGCTGCAATTCTTCCATGACTGTCTCTCCTTTCCCCGAAACTCGTATATTTCACACTGTAATGGCACTGAAATAGTATCACAGGACCTGATGAATTGCAACAATCCTTTCCAGGTACAACCTGGTATCACCCCTTTCGATTCCGGCAGTTTTGTGGTATAATTCACACAGCACAAAAGATTGGAAAGAGAGATATGAAACTGATTCTGGCAGAAAAACCAAGCCTCGGGCGTTCCATCGCCGATGCAATCCCCGGTCAGTCCAATGGCCGGGACCCCATCTATAAGGGAGATTACTGCATCACCTGGCTGTATGGTCATATTCTTACATTAAAGGAGCCGCAGGACTACGATGAAGCCTATCAGAAATGGTCTCTGGAACAGCTTCCCATCTATTTTGACAACTGGGCACAAAAGCCCAGCGACGGAAAAGAGGATCGGCTGAACCTGATCGGCACGCTGCTGAAGGATGCGGAGCTGGTGATCCACGCGGGAGACCCTGATGATGAGGGGCAGCTTCTTGTTGATGAGGTGCTCCGCTGGTTCCATTATCAGGGACCGGTCATGCGTCTGGATACCGCCAACACCACCGAGGCAGCACTTACCCGGGCACTGAGCAAAATGGAGCACAACGAAACCCGGGAGATTGACGGCTGGGCTGCCTATGCCCGTTCCGTGGCAGATCTGATGGTGGGCGTCAATATGTCCCGGTTCTTTACCAAGAACAACGGCGGCAGGACTCTGTCTGTTGGCCGGGTTCAGACTCCTACCCTGGGTCTGGTGGTAAACCGTGATCTTCAGATCGAGGCCCATGAAAAGCTGGTATACTACACCGTCAGCGGAGAGCTGGATATAAACGGGAAGAAAATCCCCTATTCCGTTCAGTTTCAGAAGGATGATCCCCGGCTTGTGGAGGGGCGGCTGCTCAGCAAAGCCGAAGCTGACAGAATCGTAAAGGCCCTTCAGGACAAGAAGCTGAACCATATTCAAATCACAAACAAGGTGGAAGCGGAAAAGCCTCCTCTGCCCTTCAATCTGGTCAAGCTTCAGACCTATTGCGGCAACACCTGGGGTTATGACCCCCAAAGGGTCATGGACATTACCCAGAAGCTGAAGGATGCGGGAGCCATCACCTACAACCGCTCCGACTGTCAGTATCTCTCCAGCGATCACTTCCGTGAGGCCCCCGCAACAGTCCGAACGGTATGCCGGAATCTGGGCAGCCGTCCGGATAAGCTTAACACCTCCATCAAATCCGCTGCCTTCAATGATGCCAACATTACGGCACATTTTGCAATCATTCCCACAGACTCCAGCCGTGACCTTTCCCGATTTACGGAGGAGGAACGGAATGTCTATACCATCATTGCCCTGTACTATCTTGCACAGTTCATGCCCCCCTGTCAGCGACGCCGAACCACACTGAATGCGGAAATACCCGGTGTGGGCAGCCTGGTATCCTCCAGTGCCGTGGTGCTGGATTTGGGCTTCCGGGAGCTGCTGCCTGCTAAGGCTGAACCTCCCACTGCCCTCTCGGATTTCGAGGACGGCACCTATACCGGCTCCATTCTCTCCGCATCCGTTCAGGAAAAGGAAACCAAGCCCCCAGCCCGATACACCAAAACCTCCCTCAACGAGGACATGACCCGGATAGCCCGGTATGTGGAGGACCCGGAGGTCAAGCGACTGCTGCTGGAGAAGGACAAGGACAAGAAGGGGGAAAACGGCTCCATCGGCACCTCCGCCACCCGGGCAACCATCATCGACGGTCTGGTGGCAAGAGGCTTTCTGGAGGAAAAGTGGAAGCGGCTGATCTCCACGGAATTGGGTCGTGAGTTTTACCGGGTTCTTCCGGACGAGCTGAAAAAACCCGATATGACCGCCTATTGGTGGGTCATTCAGGAGCGGATCAAGGCCGGAGAAGCAGACTGGGCGGCGCTTCCCGAGGCTGTGCTGAAAACCATCAAGTACATTCTGACCCAGACCTACCCCGCCCTTATTACCGCCAGTATTTCTGAGGATCAGAAGATTCTCGGACGCTGTCCCCGCTGCGGCGGCTATATCATCGAAGGCAAAAACGGCTTTGGCTGCTCCGGATACAAGCAGGGCTGCAGGTTTATCATCTGGAAAAAGCCCAAATCCAGCATGCTGAAATACGTCACCATTACGGAAAAAATGGCCGTTTCCCTGCTATCCGGGGAAACCGTGCCCTGTAAGAAGCTCTATTCCGAAAAGAAACACCTGACCTTCTACGGCGGCATCAAGCTGGAGGATCAGGGCGCAGACTATGGCCCGGAGCTCACCTTTGTCCCGCTGGAGCGTACCGCCATCGGCACCTGTCCCCGGTGCGGGAAGGACATCATCGAAGGAAGCCGCGGTTTTGGCTGTTCCGGCTATACGGAGGGCTGTAAATTCACCATATGGAAAAGCTATAAATCCCCCCTCTTCAAGAACATCACCATTACCGAACAGACCGCCAAAAAGCTGCTGGCCAAGGAGACTGTGGCCACGAAGCATCTGTATTCGGAGAAAAAGGATACCGAATTCTACGGTGGCTTCCGGCTGAAGGATCGGGGCAGCGACTACGGAGCCGATCTGGAGCTGGTCTCTCTGGAGCGTCCCTCCATTGGCGCCTGTCCCATCTGTGGGGAACCCATTGTGGAAGGAAAAAACGGCTTTGGATGCCTTGGCTATAAAAACGGCTGCAAATTCATCATCTGGAAGAAGCCCCTTGGTGCTCTGTTTGGAAAAATCACCATTACGGAATCCATGGCAAAAAAACTCCTTGCCGGGGAAACCATTGCCACAAACAAGCTGTATTCCGAAAAAAAGAACACCACCTTCTATGGCGGCTTCAAGCTGGCGACTCCGGAACAGGGAAAAAGCGCATCTCTGGAGCTGGTATCTCTGGAACGGCCTCCTGTGGGAACCTGTCCCCGGTGCGGCGGCAACGTGGTAGAGGGCAAATATGCCTTTGGCTGCGTGAATTACAAGGATGGCTGTAAATTTACCATCTGGAAAACCCCGAAACGCCCCATGCTCTCCAAAATCACCATCACCGAGTCCATGGCGAAAAAGCTTCTTGCCGGAGATACTGTGGAAACGAACAGGCTGTATCTCCCCTCCACCAATGAAACCTTTTCGGGCAGGCTCCGAATGAAGGATCAGGGCGGCGATTACGGCCCGGAGCTGGAGATTCTCCTCTCCGAAAAAGGAAATTGGGGAATCTGCCCTCGCTGCGGCGAAAGCGTGGCAGAAACGCCCATTTCCTTCCGGTGTGTGGGGCATCGGAAGGGCTGTGGGTTTCAGCTGTACAAGCATCAGCGTGGTTCTCTCTTCAAGGATGTGGAGATCACCGGAGAGATGATGCAGGCGCTGCTGTCCGGAGAAGCTGTCTCCTCTGACAGGCTGTACTCCGCAAAAAAAGAGAAGTATTTCTCCGGCTCCTTCCGCCTCAGCGACAAGGGTGCCCCCTACGGCCCTGATCTGGAGCTGGTTCCCTTTGCCCGGAAGGCATTCCCAGAGCCTTCCGCCGAATCCACAGATGCAGCCGTTCCCGAAACAGAAAACCTGCCCATACCGGATGACAAGGACGCTCCCCTCCCCGAATTCTTTGAAGCCCCGGACTGGGAGTCCGGTCTCCAGGAACCCTCTGAGCAGGAATCACCCATACCCTGGGAGGAAAACCCTTTTGATAACTGAACTCTGTTCCGCAAAAGCCCGTCAAAGAATTGGCGGGCTTTTGGTTCGATTTTAGCGCTTTTGCTACATTTTTCATTTCGGAGGAAAAAGTTCAAAAAAAGCCTTGAAAACACCGTGTAGATGTGTATGATTAATAGTGGAATTCAAAAAAGAATTGGAGGTTTTTGAATGGAAACAATCAAAGTCGGAATCAATGGTTTCGGCCGTATTGCGCGTGTGATTCTCCGTAGTCTGGCAACTCGGAAAACTCCCATCGACGTATGCGTAATCAACGTCCGTACCAACGACCACGCCCGGATGGCATACCTTCTGGAGTATGACTCCGTGTTCGGCAGATTCCAGGGGGAAATTCACGCTACGGAAAAGGGCATCTCCATCAACGGCAAGGAGATTCCTGTTCTGGGTGAAACCGATCCCGCAGAAATTGACTGGGACAAGTATGGTGCAGAATACATCATCGAGTCCACCGGCGCATTTACCACCATGAAAGCCTGCAGAAAGCACTTTTTGGGCGGCGCCAAGAAGGTCATTCTCACCGCCCCCGGCAAGGGTGAAAACTTCCCCACTTTCGTTATGGGTGTAAACCACGAAACCTATGACCCCGCAACCATGAGCGTGGTCAGCAACGCCAGCTGTACCACCAACTGCCTTGCTCCCCTGACCAAGGTCATTCATGACCGGTTCGGCGTCAATCGTGCCCTTATGTCCACCATCCACGCTTCCACCAGCAAGCAGAAGCCCGTTGACTCCAGCGGCGGCAGAGACTGGCGCACCGGCCGCAGTGTTTTCAACAACATCATCCCCTCCACCACCGGCGCTGCAAAGGCTGTTGGACAGGTTATTCCCGAGCTCAAGGGCTACATGACAGGCATGAGCTTCCGCATTCCCGCCAATGACGTATCTGTGGTGGATCTCACCGCGGAGCTTTCCACCAGTACCTCCTATGAGGAGATCTGTCAGGCCATCAAGGAAGCCAGCGAAACCTACATGAAGGGCATCATCGAGTACAACACCGATGAGCTGGTCAGCAGTGACCTCCGTGGCAACTCCCACACCTGCATCTTCGATGTAAAGGCCGGCATCATGCTGGATGATAATTTCGTCAAGCTGATTGCATGGTACGACAACGAATGGGGTTATTCCAACAAGGTCATCGATCTGGTCATCTATATGGCTCAGAAGGATGCCGAGTTTAAAGAGAACTGCTGCTGCAAGGAAGCAGCCGAGTGATTGGAAATACTTTGGGCCTTTTCGCATCTGCGAAAAGGCCCTTATTTTACTTTTTCACCGCTGTATCGATACTCTTTCCGAACACAAAGAATCGGTCATACAGGTATTCCGTCACGAAATTTGTCACCATGGTTAGGGCCAGAACCAGATATTCATTCCAGCCAATTTGCGTCAGGGTATCGCCTGCCCAGGTGGACAGAGGCGTAAACACGGCATAGAACGCCGCAACCTTCAGCATGGCGACAGGCACATTGTTGGCTGAGCGAAATGTGATTTTTCGGTTCAGGGTAAAATTCCACAGGACAGAGCACACCAGTGCCGTCAGGTAGCAAATCCAGTAATTCCATCGAAATACTTCATTCATAATCGTAAATACAACGACCTGAATGATGCCGGCGCTGATGGAAAACAGCGCAAATTTTAGGGCCCGAAGGGCTTCCTTTCGCTTTTCGCTCATAAAGATTCCTCCTGATCCGATTCCGTTAGCACAATCTCAATGGCACCCATGGGACAGGCGGTCTGACACTGACCGCAGCCCACACAGCCTGAGGCCCTCATACTGTTTTCCACGGCAGGAATCACCCTCGTGATTCCCTCCACCGTGGCCAGCTTCAGGGCACCTATCCCATGAACGCGCTCACAGGTTCGGACACATTCGCCGCAGAGAACGCACAGTTCGGAATTGACCACAAGACTGTCTGATGTATTGGTTTCCGGTTCCAAATAGTATTTGGAATTGTAGTACCGCTGCTCAATGGAGCAGCTTTCGTTCTTTGAAATTCTGCACAGAAGGCCCCGGAACTGATAGGAGCCCAGGTATTTGTCATAGGGAGCGTCTCCCCAGGTGAGCACATTGACGTTGGACTCGTCCCAACCATATCCCGGCGCTCCCGCCTCGGGATACCACCAGGCAAAGTCACAGTTGATGACCCGGTCATCCCATCCCTCTTCCAGCTTCACCTTTTGGGTGATCTTGCCTCTGGGGGTTTCAATAAAGGCCCAATCCCCCTCGGCAAGTCCGTAGACGGCTGCGGTTTTGGGGCTCATTCGGACCCTTGGGAAGGGTTCCGCCCGCCGCAGGGAACGGATTTGACGGTTGTTGGAGATGAAATAGGGCTGCTGACGACCGCCAGTGGTGAGAATCAGCGGATATTCTTTTGTCAAATCCGGTCTGCTCACCGGGGTTTCCGGCGGCTCATGCCAGGAGGGAATGGGGTCATAGCCCTGCATTTCCATCATCGTGGATTTAAACTCATATTTCTTTGTAGGGGTATCAAAGCCTTGTCGCTTATAGTTGTAATAGGTACGCTCCGGGGCAAGATACCCCTTTTCCCGCAGGTGGTCCAGGGTGAAGTCCGCATATTCCGGACGCCGTCGAACCATCTCCCGAATCTGCTCCTCCATCATCTGCCGATGACTGGTATAGCCATAGTTCCATCCGGCCCGCTGGCACAGTTCAATGAAGAACTCCTCGTCCATTTTGCACTCCCCCACCTGCACCAGCTTCTGCTGGGAAAGGAGCACCTGATCCCCGAATTCCGGCATAGCGAACACACAATCCACCTCCGGCCACAGGGCCGCAGGGAGCACAATATCCGCCAGCTCCGCCGTGGGATTCATAAAAATGTCCATATACACAAGGAAGTCCAGCTTCATGAGACACTCTCTGGTATGTTTGGCATCCGCCATGCTCAGAAGGGTGTTGTTGGCGTGGATAAACATGCCCCGAATGGGATAGGGCTTTCCGGTACGGATGGCCTCCAGCATCAGGTAGGGGTGGGACATCACGTCGTGCTCCGTAAATGGATAGCCGCCGGTAATGCCAACGGCCTTCATTTCCTCCGGGATTTCATTGGACAGGGGAAGTCCCGCCGGGGCGATCTCCATGCTCTCCACAAATCCGCCGGGCACATCGTAGTTACCGGTGATGGCAGGAATCATGATGATGGCCCGGCAGGTATCCATGGCATTGACAGACTGCTCAAAGGCACAGCCCTGCTCCAGGCCAAGGGGCTTTGTATGTGCAATCCAGTGGGCGGCCTCCAGAATCTGCGATTCCGGAATCCATGTGATCCCAGACACTTTTTCCAGCGTGTACTCTTTACAGCGCTCCTTCAGCTCCGCAAAGCCCACGGTGTAGTTTTCCACAAAGTCATGGTCATAGAGGTCTTCAGAAATCAGAATATTCAAAATGCCAAGGGCCAGCGCCCCATCGGTGCCGGGACGAATCTTCAGCCAGATTTTTGCCTTCCGGGCCAGCTCCGTGGGCTTGGGGTCCACCACCACCATGGGGATTCCCTCCTGCACCGCATCCCGGATCAGCCACTGAAGCTCACCGTCTGCCCCAGAAATCGCCGGATTTGCGCCCCAGACCAGAATTCCCCCGGGACGGGTGGGGCCGTAATAATCCACACCGCAGAACAGTCCGGAGGTCATGGCAGCAGCTGTCCGCCGGGGGCCAAGGCAGATCAGTCCCCCGGCCGTACTGGCGTTAGGGGTTCCGATGGCATTGGCAAGGCGGCTGAGATAGGGCAGATGGTGCCGTCCCGTGCCGGTGAGAGAGGAAATACACTGGGGGCCATATTCCTTTATGAGGCCGTTCATCTTCTCCGCGATGGTGTCATAGGCATCATCCCAGGAAATCCGCGTCCACTTCCCTTCTCCCCGTTCCCCTGTCCGTTTCATGGGGTACAGGAGACGGTCTGGATGGTACATCTGTTCAATAATGCTTCTGCCCTTCATGCACCCTCTGCCCTGATTCAAAGGACCGTCCTTTGCAGGAGTCGCTGCCACCACCCGACCATTTTCCACGGTCATATCGAATACGCAGCCTCCATGACAGCCCCGGCAGGCAGTTTTGAAAACACCCATAATGGTTCCTCCTGAATAAATCCGTTCGTCACCACATTACTATATCATTCCGGAGAATATCCCGCAACAGATTTTCCGAAAAAGAGCCGACCGGATTTCGCCGGTCAGCTCATAGATCATTCTTCCAAATCCTCCACCGTTACATCCAGCCCGAATTCACTGGGCAGAAATCTGGGGCACACATTCTCAGAGGTGCAGATCACAGAAGCTGCCAGCCG
Source organism: Oscillospiraceae bacterium (assembly GCA_029012465.1). GTDB lineage: Bacteria > Bacillota > Clostridia > Oscillospirales > Oscillospiraceae > HGM13006. The sequence goes on from JAQXMD010000019.1 coordinate 11,840, forward strand.
GGAACCGATGGAGCAGGCCTCTCCAAGAGACTTCCCATAGGTCATACCAACAGTCACGCCAGCAAAGAACGCGTCTCCGGCGCCGGTGGTGTCTTTCACGTCCACCTTCCGTGCGGGACAGATTCCGGATTCGCCGTTGGAGTCTGCAAAGACCGCTCCCTCTGCCCCCATGGTCACAACCATACTGGGTATTTTGGCACGGAGAACCTTTTCCGCAAGAATACCCCGCATTTCCTCCGGAGTCTTATTGCAATAATCCTCCGCAAAGAAGATCCCCGCCTCCTGCTGGTTGCAGACAAAACACTCGGTGTGCTTCAGCAGATCCCGGCGTTCCACAGCAATGTTCATATTGGATACAATGGCAAACACCTTTTTATGATAGGTCTCCGCAAACTGATATACCCGCTTCACAATATCCGGATTGATGTCGATCTCAATGACAATGCTGTCGCATTGGGAAAAAATCTCGTCTCCATACTGCTCGATAATGTCTCCAATGGGCGACAAATCCGGGCGGTTGGATATGGATGCGGCCACATCGCCATCATTGTCGAAAATAGCAAGCCAGGTTCCCATGCCGTTGGGCTTTTCAAAAATGTACTTTGTATTGACTTTGTGGTTTTTCAGCTTGTTTACAACGTCCGCGCCGCTTCCGGATTCATCCACAAGGCTTACAAAGGTGGGCCGAAGCTCCAGATTCGCAATATCCTCCACCACATTGCGGCTGACACCTCCGTGAACCTGCTTGACCCATCCAGCATTTCTTCCTGTGGGAATGTAGGTATTCAGGGGATAGCCCTTTATATCTACAAATACTGCGCCGATGACTACGATACCCATGTCGATTTCCTCCGGTTTTTGTCGTTTTATTCAGTATACCATAAACGGAGGCTCAGTAAATACCGGAACAGAAATTTTGTTTACTTTTCTCTAACGTTTTCTGAACAGAAAAGCTCCCGCCGCAGGGACGGGAGCTTTCGATCCGGAGATAAATCTCACCGGAATCTGTTACGGCTTCCGAATCAGGAAGTTCAGACACAGGGACACACCGCCCATGACGATCACCATAATGAATGTGGGGCCGAAGGCGCCTCCGGCAGCGTCAACCAGCGCGGCAGAGATCATTGGCCCAACAATGGCAGCAGGAATGGATACCAGATTGCAGGTGGAAAAATTCACAGGGTAATTCTGATTGCCGTAGAAGGTACGGACAAGAGAAGCCTGGATGGTAACACCTCCGCCATAGCTGATTCCGGCCATGAGCATACCGATGAGCACAAGGAAAAACGCCCCCACTGCATTTCCCAGTACCATCAGCACTCCTGCGGCAATGATGGCACCGTTGACCAGAAACATGGTTTTCTTCCAGCCGAAATGATCCATAGACCAGCCGACAATCATCCGTCCGCCGCTGTTGAACACGGAAACCAGAAGGCCAACCGTGGCAGCGACCCCGAAATACACCGCAATGGAAGCGGCATTGTTGATGACCAGCAGTCCAGTTGCGCTCATGCACAGGTTCCAGCAGAAATACAGCCAGAAGGTAGGACGCCGGACCATTTCCCCGGCGGTATAATCCTTCCCCCCTGCACTTGCTCCCTTGTTCCGGGTAGGAGGCAGCGGCGTATCTTCCGTGGGAGACTCCAGAACAAAAGCGCCGCCGATGACCACCACCGCGCAGGCAATTCCCAGAATTCGGAAGGTCACAAACAGATCAGTCGCCGCTATGAGCTTATCCGCAATGTTTCCAAGGATCAGACTGCCAAGGCCGAAGCCGGTGAGCAGAACCCCGGAAATGATTCCGTCCTTATCCGGAAACCAACTGTTGACACCAGACAGAACCACGTTATAGCCAATGCCCACGCCCAAGCCGGTGAAGCCCCCATAGAAAATATACATCAGCACAAGGGCAAGCTCCTCATTTCCTGTGGGCAGAAAGGACATGGCCATAAAGCCCACAAACATCAGCCCGCCGGAGACAATGGCCAGCGTCCGTCTGGATATGGTTTTGGTGAGCTTTCCACCCAGCAGACCGCCAAGGGCAAAAAGAATCATCATAATGGTGAAGGTCAGACTCAGCTGCTTCTGATTCCACATGGGGAACACCAGGCTGATGGCAGATTTAAAATAGCTCCAGGCATAGATTGTGCCGAGAAACACCAGCATCAACGTACCAACAACCACATATTTACCGCGCTTTAATGGTTTCATCATTGTACCTCCGAAAAACAATTAAGATAATTTTATCACAACATTTCGAGGATGTACAACCATAATCATTTCACAGCGTTCATTTCCGCGGCCTTTTCTTTTCCGAACAGCAGGGGCCGGGAGAATTTCCGGTTAAAGAAGTCCACCAGAGGTCCCATGAAAAAAGCGGTAATCAGCGTCCCAAGACCGGGCATCAGACCGCACACAACACCCACACCTACGCAGATCAGGTCACAGCCGATCCGGCAGAACTTGAAGGGCACCGGGGTACGGTTGGAGATGACAATGGGAATGGCATCATAGGTGGAAACGCCCAGATCAGAGGTCATATAGAGGGAGGACGCAAAGCACATCAGCACCACAGCCACCAGAAGCATCAAAAGACGCACGGGAAAAGATGGGTCCGGCAGCACCGACGAGATGATCTGCTGGCAAAAATCCACCACATAGCCAGTCAAAAACAGATTAATGAAGGTGGCAATGCCGATATAGTGCTTGTCCAGAAAGAAATCCAGAATCAACAGCGCCGCATTGAGAAACACATAATAGGTACCAAAGGAAATGCTGCTGAGAAAACGCCCCCAGCTACCCTGGGCCAGACACTGAAAGGGATCTACGCCAAACAAAGAGCATTTGAAGATACTCACAGCAACGGCACAGATCAACACACCGCACACAGTCATTCCCAGACGGGGCGCAAATTTTTCCGGAATTTTCATACAGGTAAACCCCTTTCTCACACACAATGATCCATTCGTCAAAACAATCAAGAAGCATTCGCTAAGACATTCTTTGACTGCATCATATCATAGGGATGGTCAATGGAACCATCGCCTTGTATTTATCCCGGATACAGTATCATAAATACTTGGAAAAAGCAATTTCAAGTTTCAAACAGAAGCCATATTAACATTTCTGTAATGATTTTGCATGAAAACAAAACTTGGAATTAGTAAAAGTGATAAACTTGGTCATTGTAACCAAAACGTAGTTGACTTTTTTAAAATGCGATATAAAATAGACACAAGACAAACACTGGCAGTAATCTGTTTGTCCTGCGCCAAATGGCGTAAACACGAATTGGATGGCCAAGCCATCCAACATCTGAAAGGAGATTACCAACATGAAAAAACTGATTGCACTGCTGCTGGCAGTTGTCATGGTTCTCGGCCTGGTTGCTTGCGGAAGCGAAGCAAGCGCACCTGCTGCTGAGGGCTCCGCTGCTGCTGAGGGCTCCGCTGCTGCTGAAGGCTCCGCTGCTGCTCCCGCTGCTGAAGGCGGCCAGACTGTAGGCATCGCAATGCCCACCAAGTCTCTGGAGCGCTGGAACCGTGACGGCGAATACCTCAAGAACGAGTTTGAGGCTGCCGGCTACGCTGTAGAGCTGAAGTACTCTGACAATGATACCGACCAGCAGAACAACGACATCGCCAACATGATCGCTGACGGTGTTGACATTCTGATCGTCGCTGCAATCGACGGCGAGTCCCTGACCAACACCCTGAACGAAGCCAAGGAAAAGGGCATTCCCGTTATTTCCTATGACCGTCTGATCATGAACACCGATGCTATTTCCTACTACGTTTCCTTCGACAACTACACTGTAGGCGTTCTGCAGGGTCAGTTCGTGATCGATACGCTGGGCCTGGATGTCAATGACACCTCCAAGACCTACAACATCGAGTTCACCGCCGGCGATCCCGCCGACAACAACGCTGGCTACTTCTTCAACGGTGCGTTCGACACCCTGAAGCCCTACATCGATGCCGGCATTCTGAACATCCCCTCCGGTAAGACCACCTTCGAGCAGGTTGCTACTCCCTCCTGGTCCACCGACACCGCTCTGGAGAACATGCAGAACACTCTGGCTTCCTACTACTCCGACGGCACCATTCTGGACATCGCTCTGTGCTCCAATGACTCCACCGCTCTGGGCGTTGCTCAGGCTATCCAGTCCGACTACAACGGCGGCAACACTCCCATCATCACCGGTCAGGACGGCGACATTGCCAACCTGGCAAACGTTGTTGATGGCATCCAGACCATGACCGTTTACAAGAACGTCTCCGACGAGGCAGGCGTTACTCTGGTTCTGGCTCAGGCTATTCTGAAGGGCGAGACCCCCGATGCAGGCCTGCTGAGCTCCCTGAAGGCTGAGGCTGCTTATGATACCGAGTCCTACGACAACGGTACCGGCATCATCCCCTCCTATCTGCTCGTGCCGTGGACTGTTACCAAGGACAACCTGCAGGATCTGGTCGACACCGGCCTGTATCAGTGGGATGCCGCCAACAAGTACCTGGAGACTGTTGGCTAATCTATAAGAATCTCATATCCTTAAAACCCTGAGGGGCGGGGATCACCCCCGCCCCTCCTTTTCTTGTTCACGGCGGTTTATATCGCGCAACCCCCGCAATCCCCCAAGACCCCGCAAATATGCCTGGAAGAATTAGGAGGGCGTAGAATTTGGCTGATTTTATTCTGGAAATGAAAAACATCACGAAGGAGTTTCCTGGCGTCAAGGCCCTTGACAACGTCAATCTCCAAGTGGAGCGTGGAGAAATCCACGCGCTTGTCGGAGAGAACGGCGCCGGAAAATCCACACTGATGAACGTGCTGAGCGGCACATATCCCTTTGGAAGCTATACCGGCGACATCATCTATGACGGTGAGGTCTGCCAGTTTAAGACGCTGCATGACAGCGAGGAAAAGGGCATTGTAATTATCCATCAGGAGCTAGCCCTGATACCGGAGCTGTCCATCGGCGAAAATATGTTCCTCGGAAACGAGAGAAAAGGCAAGTTCGGTATCGATTGGGACCGGACTTATCACGAAGCGGAAGAGCATATGCGTCAGGTTGGTCTGAAAGACGATGCCAAGACGCTGATTAAGGACATCGGCACCGGTAAGCAGCAGCTTGTAGAGATCGCAAAGGCCCTGTCCAAAAATGTCCGGCTGCTAATTCTGGACGAGCCTACCTCTTCCCTGAATGAAGAAGATTCCCGGATGCTTCTGGATCTGCTTCTTTCCTTCAAGGAGCAGGGCATGACATCCATTATTATTTCCCACAAGCTCAATGAGATTGCCTATGTGGCCGACAGAATCACGGTTGTTCGTGACGGCTCAACCATTGAGACCATCGACAACGCTGATCGTCAGGTGGATGAGGACCGTATCATTCGCGGCATGGTTGGCCGTGAGCTTTCCGACCGCTATCCCACCCGTGTACATAATGTGCAGGACGAGGTTGGCATGGAGGTCAGAAACTGGAGTGTCTACCATCCCGTCTATACGGAGAAAAAAGTGGTGGATGATGTATCCTTCCATGTGCGCAAGGGTGAGATCGTAGGCTTCTCCGGTCTCCAGGGCGCAGGCCGTACAGAACTTGCCATGTCCATCTTCGGCAAGAGCTACGGCACCAACATCTCCGGCGAATGCGTTATCAGCGGCAAATCCGTCAATCTGAAAACAGAGCGTGACGCCATTGATGCTGGTCTTGCCTATGTTACCGAAGACCGGAAGGGCAACGGCCTGATTCTGGAACAGACCATTGCCGTCAACAACACCATGGCACGGATGGAAAAGGTCTGTAACCGCGGCATCATTGATGTGCCCAAGGAAAACCGTGTGGCAGAGGAATACAAGGAGGCCCTCAAGACCAAGACGCCTACCGTTCAACAGCAGGTGGGCAACCTCTCCGGCGGCAACCAGCAGAAGGTGCTTCTGTCGAAATGGATGTTTGCCGATCCTGAGGTTCTGATTCTGGATGAGCCTACCCGCGGCATCGATGTTGGCGCGAAATACGAGATCTACTGCATCATGAACGACCTGGTTGCTCAGGGAAAGTCCGTGATCATGATCTCCTCTGAAATGCCCGAGCTGCTGGGTATGTGTGACCGAATCTATGTGATGAACGAGGGCAAACTGGTGGCTGAAATGGATTCCTCCGAGGCTTCTCAGGAGAGCATTATGGCTGCGATCCTCAAATCGGATAAGAAATAATCAATGAGGAGTGCATATTCATGAAAGTTGGTACATTTATTAAAAAGTATACCATGGTCATTGCCCTGGTTGCTGTTTTCATTCTGTTCTCCGTCCTGACCGAGGGCAGACTTCTCAATGCACAGAATATGTCGAACCTGCTTCTGCAGAACGCATATGTGCTGGTTCTCGCCTGTGGTATGCTGCTTTGTATTCTCACCGGCGGTAACGTTGACCTTTCCGTTGGCTCTACTGTCTGCCTTGTGGGCGCTGTGGGTGCTCAGATGCTGGCAAACACCGGTCTTCCTGCTGTTGTCATCATCGTTCTCTGCCTTGTGATCGCCGCCATCATCGGCGTTTGGCAGGGCTTCTGGATTGGCTATGTCCATATTCCCCCCTTCATCTGCACCCTGGCAGGCATGTTCCTGTTCCGTGGCCTGGGCCGTGTCATTCTCGGCTCCAAGACCGTTGCCATTGCCGCCAGTGAAGGAACCACCGGCAGCACCTTCCTGAAGATCTTCTATTCCTACATCAGCGTTCCCGGTCTGGATGCCGGTGATGTTAAGTGGTCTGCATTTATCCTGGGCATTATCATTGCCGTCTGCCTGCTAATCTACACCTTTGTGAGCCGTGCCAGAAAGGCCGCCAAGGGCTACAAGCAGGGCGGTCTGATTCCTCAGCTGATTAAGATTCTTGTAATCGACGCACTGGTTGTGATCTACTGCTGGAAGCTTGCAAACTACAAGGGCATTCCCATCATGGCGCTCTGGGTCATCGCAGTCATCATCATCTACGCCTTCATCACCTCCAAGACCGCCTTTGGCCGTTACTTCTACGCTGTTGGCGGCAACGAGAAGGCCACCAAGCTCTCCGGTATCAACACCAAGAAGGTTTACTTCATGGCTTATGCCTCCATGAGCTTGCTGGCAGGTCTGTCCGGTCTGCTGGTTGCCGCCCGTGTCGGTTCCGTCAACGGCGACACCGGTACCTCCTATGAGATGGACGCCATTGGCTCCTGCTTCATCGGCGGCGCTTCCGCTTACGGCGGTTCCGGTACTGTAACCGGTATCATCATCGGCGCAATTCTGCTGGGCGTTATCAACCAGGGCATGAGTATCATTGGTCTGGACAACAACTGGCAGTATGTGGTCAAGGGTGCCGTACTTCTGATAGCCGTTATCTTTGACGTTGTTTCCAACAAGAAAACCGGCAAGTCCTGATTCATACTTTTTCGGCGGTCTCTTCGGAGACCGCC
>JAQXMD010000020.1 GCA_029012465.1 Oscillospiraceae bacterium
TTGACTTCTTCGAAGCAATGAGCGCCTTTTGCCATTTCAACAAATGTCGGAGGTATTATGACGGAAACAATAAAAGATATTCCTCTGGAAGAGTTGCACCCATTTCCAGATCACCCTTTCGGAGTAAGAGATGATGAGGCCCTGAAAGAGCAGTTGAGAGCGTCCGTGCGTATGGAGTTCTCGTTCCTGCAATCGCCCGACCGCGTGAGGATGGCTCATATGAGTTAATCTCCGGTCATCGGCGAAAACGCGCCTGTGAACTGGCAGGGCTTTCGACCATGCCTGTTATCATCCGAGACATCGACAGAGATGCCGCGACAATCATTATGGTGGACAGCAATCTCCAGAGAGAAAGCATTCTGCCAAGTGAACGCGCCAAGGCGTACAAGATGAAACTTGATGTCATCAAGCGCCAAGGAGCAAGGCATGATTGAACTTCTACGCAAGTTGCACAGAAGTTGTCAGTTGAAAAAGTTGCTGAAGAAGCCGGAACAAGCAAAGACCAAGTTCGCCGCTATATTCGCTTGAATGAGCTACAACCTGAATTGCAGAAAATGGTCGATGATGGCAAAATCGGCATGACCCCCGCGGTTGAGCTTTCTTATGGTTCAACACCTACTCCAAATCGATCATTCAAAAGTAAATGTTCTACTATTACAACAACTATATATTAAGAAGTACATGGTCCCCAATATCGGCAGCATCAAATTGAATAAGCCGGCCACCATAGACACCCAGCGGCTCTAAATCCTGTTATCAGCAGTCAGGCCTGGCATGGAACTTAAATTTCTATCTGGACCAAGAAACGGATGCTTATATCCGTTTTAATAGGGCTTTGTCTGTTGGATGAGAAAGTCCAGATACTGGAGCACGGTGTCCGACATATAGGCGTTTTTCAGCACCGCGATCCCACAGTTGCGCACGCAGAAATCTTCTTCCAGCAAGCGGAACACCACTTGGGTGTCAAAGAGGGCTTCATCCCCCTCCGCCGTCTGGTAGGACCGCTGGGGCAAAATGGTCACGCCCTGATTTTGGTTGATCGCCCGCTTGATCAGGGAGGGGAATGAGACATTCGTCGCGATTTTTGGCTCAAAGCCGGCTTTGCGGCACAGCTGAACGGTGATATCTTGAATATCTGACGGCTCGTTACAATAAAAAAACTCGTCGGACAGATCGGACAAGGAAATTTTCTCTTGCTTTGACAGCGGGTGATTCACAGAGATTATGACGCCCATCTGCTCATCAAACAGGTGCAGCCACTCAACGCCATCTCCGGGAAGCGGCATGGAGGAGAAGGCAATGTCGATTTCCCGGTTGATCAGCAGCTGGTACAGTTGCTGCAGCGACGCTTGTACGACATTCAGGTCCACATGTGGGTGGTCCTCCAGAAAGGAAATGGTCATGTCCTCCAGTCTCAGCGACTCCTTGAACGGGAAAGAGGTCCCCAGCCGGATCATTCCAAGCTCTCCACTCTTCATGTCCGCCAGCTCCGCGTCAAGGGCCTTGAGTGAGTCAAAGATCTCGTTGGCATAACGCAGGAGCACCTTGCCGTAGGGACTCAGGGAGATGTTTTTTCCTCTACGGATAAAAAGCTTGCAGCCCAATTCCCGTTCCAGCTGTGAAATGACTTTGCTCAATGCCGGCTGGGTAAGGTGTAGGGCATCCGCCGCCTGCGTGATATGCTCCCGGAGCGCGGCTTCACGGAAATATTTCAGTTGCTGCAATTCCATAACCAGTCCCCCCCTTGCTTGTTATTCAGTATATGGCAAGTATGACTAAAAAGCAAGCATTCATTGCTGGGAGGTTATACTTGCATGTTCAAATAGAAATTTTACAAATCTTTTTCCGCATTATATAATGCGTACAACCCGAAAAGTACGGGGAAAGATGTTTCTTTTCAGAAAAAAGTGTGAAATTGGTCTTTGCCTTTGTCTTATGGGGAATGACGGGAAGAAGTGGAGGAAGGAATATGGCATATCAGATCCAGCAGGAATTTTGCTCCTGCTGCCACCGTTGCAAGATCGTATGTCCGGTGGGAGCGGTGCGGTTTAAGAACGCCAAATACTGGATCGATCCGGAGCGCTGTATCGACTGCGGAGCCTGCGCAAAAAGCTGTCACAACTGTGTCATCACCCAAATCGGTGCGGAGCCGGTCAAATCGCCGGTCCATGAGCCGGTCCGCCGGGACTGCGATCTGGTGGTGGTCGGCTCCGGCGGCTCCGGTTTGGCCTGTGCCGTAAAGGCGGCTCACCTGAGCGGGAAAAAGGTCGTCGTGCTGGAAAAGTCCGCCAAGGTAGGCGGCAACACCTGGTACGCAGGCGGTTTTCGGATCTACTACTCCAAGCTGCATGAGAAAGCGGGCGTGCCGGATACCCGGGAGGAGGATATCCGCAACTTCTTGCTGGGGACCCTCTGGCAGGAGGACCCCCAGCTGGTAAAACGGGTATTTTACGGCATCGGTGACTTCGTGGACTGGATGATCGAGTCCTGCGACTGTGAAAAGGACTTTGTGCTCCGCAAGCACCGTGTTTCGGATACCTGGTCGGTTGCGCTCGATAACCAGACCGGTACCCAGTGGAAGCGGATCGACGCTTCGATCGGGCCGGGCGGAGGGGGCTCCTTTGTGATCGAAAAACTGATGAAGCAGGCGGAACGGCTGGGGGTAGAGGTGCTGACCAGCCACAGCGCCCAGCAGTTGCTGACCGATGAGTCCGGCGCAGTCACCGGCGTGATCGCCCGGGATCCGGGCGGTATAACGGAATTCCACGCGAAGCAGGTGGTGCTGGCGACCGGCTGCTTCTCCTATAATGAGGAGTTGCTGCGCAAAACCTGCCCCACGTTTTTTGATGAAGGCGAGCCTATCCACCGCTTCTCCGTCCCCACCTGCACCGGGGATGGTATCGCCATGGCCTCCGCGGTGGGAGCGGATATCGACTATGAGAACACCCAGGCGCTCATTCTGGGTCCGGCACATCATCCCTACGCCTTCTCCTTGGTGAGCCTGATCCGGGAACCGGAGACCCTGATGGTGGACGCCAACGGACGTCGTTTTGCCAGTGAGCAGGATAATACGATGGGGCTGCGAAAGCTGATGCCCAAGCTCCCCGGCCGGTACTGCTGGGCCATTATGGACTCCCATATGCTGGAGGTGCTGTCCGCCCGGCTGATGGAGCATTCCACGGACGGCTCACTCGGGGTCGAGATCATCAGCCACTATAAGGAGGACCTGGCGGAGGAAGTCGCCTGGGGTGAGCCAGTCAAGACCGGTGGCACCCTGGCGGAGCTGGCCAACGAAATGGGGGTGGAGCCCGAGCTGCTCACCGCCACCGTAGAGCGCTATAACCAGCACTGCCGTAGCGGTTATGACGCAGACTTCTTCAAGGACCCCCGCTTCCTGATGCCGTTGGAGTCGGGCCCCTATTATGCGATGTATTGCAAAGCGTTCCAAGAAAACGCCGTGGGCGGAATGAAGATCAACAGCGACCTTCAGGTCCTCCGTCCCGATGGCACTCCGATCCCCCACCTCTATGCTGTGGGAGACAATACCCGCGGCGTGCGGCTGGCCGGTGACCTGGGGCCGGATCTGGTGGAGCGCACCATTTCCAACCTGACCTGGTGCCTGGCCAGCGGCTATATAGCCGGTGAGACCCTGGCAGGTCTCTTGTAATGTGATCCACTGCGGTTTGCAGAATAATGATTATAAGGAGAGAAAAACATGAAAAAATTGCTTGCACTATTGTTAGCTGCCACGATGCTGCTTGGCTTGGCAGCCTGTGGGTCCCCCGGCAGCGCCGAGTCCGAACCCGAACCCGCAATGTCGGCTCCCGTTTCAGAAGCCCCAACAGACAACAGCTCCAGCCTGCCAGCCCCTGCTTCCGACGAGCCCGTCTACGGTGGCAACGCCACCGTGCTATACGGCGATGATCTGATCCAATATTTTGACCCAGCCATGGGCGACAACCGCACCTATTCCATCTGGATGGAAAATCTGTTCGCCTACGATTGGGGCGCCAACAAGCCGGAGAACGCCGTTTCCATGTATACAAACTACACTTACTACGACGGACAGATCGCCGAGTCCTATGAGGTGGACTATGACGCCGAAACCGTGACAGTAAAGATCCGGGACGACGTCTGTTTCCAGGACAAATCTGTTGCCGGTATGGGTGACTACGACATTTTCCACGCCCGTAAAGTGACCGCCTCCGATGTGGCCTACTCCTACCAGCGGCTGCTGGGCATTGATGGCGTCACGGCCACCACCAACACCGAAATGCCCTGGGAAATGCTGCTGCCCGCGATCGAGAGCATCGAGGTTGTGGACGATCTCACCTGTGTGTTCCACATCCCTGCCCTGACCGAGGTCCAGCTGGACGCTCTCATCACTGCTCCTGTCAATATCACTGGTCCCGAGTGGGACGAGCTGACCGCCGAGCAGCAGAACGACTGGCACTATGCCGTCGGTACCGGTCCTTATATCCTGACCGATTTCCAGCTGAACGCCTCCATGTCCTTCGTGAAGAGCGAGAACTACTATGATTACGACGAGCGCAATCCCGAGAACAAGCTGCCCTATCTGGACACGGTGAAATTCGTGGAGATATCTGACTCTTCCAATATTTTGACTCAGTTCATTTCAGGCCAGCTGGACATCATCTCCTTTGGCAACGATCTGATGAACGTCTCTGAGATGCAGCAGCTTCGGGATACCCTGGGCGAGGGCAATTATATTGAGATGCGCTATGAATCCACGCCGGGCACCATCCTTTCTCACTATAATCTGGAAAACAACCCTATGAGTGACCGCAATGTCCGGATTGCCATGCAGCACGCCATTGACGTGGAGACCATCACCAAGGCGATCAACGCAGTTGAAGAGGTGGAGCTGCGCGGTATGTGGGCTTCCACGGTTGGCTGGGACTCCGGCACGCTGGCAGCCAAAGCGGATGAATTTACATATGACCCGGACTTGGCCCGGCAGATGCTGGCGGATGCCGGTTATGCCGATGGGTTTGAGATCACCTACTATACGAAGAATAGTGGGGTCCAGGCCGTCCAGATGGTGGCTCAGTACTTGAACCAGGTGGGCATCAAGCTGAATATCGAGGTCGTTGCCGATACCTCCGAGCGGAACGCGCACATGAGAAACTCTGAGGAGCTGTGCGCCTTTGGCGGTAACGCTGGCGAGTTTGCCCTGAAGTTTGCCAGTATGGCGTACTTCCCCGACGGCCCGGACTATGGAATGTTTGTGGACAATCCCGAATGGGACGAGCTTTGTGCGAAAATTAAAACCGCGACCTCTCTGGAAGAGCAGGCCGAAATCGCCCGCAAGCTGGACGAAATCTGGGTCACTGAGCACTATGGTGTCTTTAGCATCGGCTGTGGCGAGACCCACAACTTCTATTCCAGCAAAATGGGTGGCGTGACTGGCGAGCAGTTCTGCTGCAATAACAACACCCGGATCATGATCGCCCGTCTCTGGTCTACCACTGGCGAATAATTGATTTGATATTGCTCTAACACAACGTTTGGTGATCCCTCCTGCGGGAGGGATCACCCGTATTAAAGGAATCTTTTTCGGACATGCCGCCGTGCTGGGGCGTGTCCAATGGTCGGAGCAGAAAAGGAGTAATGTCTGTGGCTGAGACAATCTTGGAGGTAAAGCACCTCAGAACCTATTTTTATCCCAATGGAGCGAAGGGGCCCGAACTGCGTGCCGTGGATGACCTGTCTTATGAAGTGCATGAAGGCGAATGCGTGGCCATTATTGGCGAGTCTGGCTCCGGCAAGTCGGTGGAGGCCCTTTCGATCCTCCGGCTGATTCCCTGTCCCCCCGGCATCATCATGGGCGGCGAGATCCTGTTTCATGGCAAGGACCTGCTGAAAATGACGGACGAAGAGATCCGACAGGTCCGCGGTAGCAAGATCTCCATGATCTTTCAGGAGCCGAGCACTGCGCTGAACCCGGTCGTAACCATTGGAAAGCAGATCTGCGAGACCCTGCGGGTACATCGCGGCATGACGAAAAAAGAGGCGATGGAGATGGCAATCCAGCTGTTGGACCGGGTCAACATCCCCAATGCCGCTCAGCGGGTCAAGCAGTATCCGTTTGAGTTTTCTGGCGGAATGCAGCAGCGGGCCATGATTGCCATGGCCATGGCCTGCAACCCCGATGTTTTGATTGCGGACGAGCCCACGACCGCGCTGGATGTCACCGTTCAGGCCCAGGTGCTGGAGGAACTGAACAAGATGCGCAAAGAGACCAATACTGCGCTAATCATCATCACCCATAATCTGGGTGTGGTCGCCCGGTACGCGGACTCCGTCAAGATCGTCTATGGCGGCAAGATTGTGGAGTCCGGCACGCCCCACGATGTGTTCGAGGAGCCCAGGCATCCCTACACCCTTGGCCTGATCCGCGCCGTGCCCCGCCTGGACCTGCCCAAAAGCAGCGGCCTGTCCGCCATCGAAGGAGAGCCGCCCGATATGAGCAAGATCCCGCCGGACTGCTGCGCATTTTACAGCCGCTGCAAATACTGCACGGATATCTGTAAGACAGCCCGGCCGGAGGAGCGTGCCGTGGATGGCAGCGCCACCCATATCTGCGCCTGCTTCCACATGAATCAGACACAGGCGGAGCGTGAGGCCCTTATGGAAATCAACCGCAAAAGCCTGGAATTCAGCAAGGAGGCGGAGACATGAAGCATCCGGTGGAACTTCCAATCTCCCAGGAGATTAGAAATCAGGTAGACAAGGAAATTGCCCGTCAGGAACCGGTCCCGAAAGACAGCAAGGCGCTGCTCCGCGTCTCCAACCTGAAGATGTATTTCCCGGTCACCAAAGGCCTGCTCAAACGAAAGGTCGCCGATGTAAAGGCGGTGGACGACGTTTCCTTTTTCGTTTGCCAGGGCCAGACGCTGGGTATTGTGGGCGAGTCGGGCAGCGGAAAGTCCACCGTGGGCAACTGTGTCCTGCGGGATCTGACGCTGACCTCCGGGCAGATCATTTATGACGGCTACGACCTGTCTCAGGTCTCGGAAAAACAGATGCGCACCCTCCGGCGGGAGCTGACCTGCATCACCCAGGATCCCTTTGCCTCGCTGAATCCCCGCATGAACATTCGGGACGTCATTTTGGAAGGGCCCAGGGTGCACGGGATCGAGGGGAGCCGGAAGGAGCAGCAAGACAAGGTGGAACAGATGCTGACCTTGGTGGGCCTGAACCCCCAGGCCGCGGACCGCTTTCCGCATGAGTTTTCCGGCGGGCAGCGCCAGCGCATCTCCATTGCCCGGGCCCTGGCGCTGAATCCCAAATTCATCGTCTGCGATGAGATCGTTTCGGCCTTGGATGTCTCCATTCAGGCGCAGATCGTAAACCTGATGTCCCGGCTGCAGGAGGAGTTGAATGTGGCCTATATTTTTATTGGCCACGATCTATCTGTGGTCCGGCAGATCAGCCATAATATCGCGGTGATGTATCTGGGAAAGTTTATGGAGCTGACCGATTCCGACGAACTGTATACCCATCCCCTGCACCCCTATACTCAGGCACTGATCTCCGCAGCTCCCATTCCGAATCCCACCGTGGACAAGGGCCGGCAGCGTATTTTGCTGAAAGGCGATATTCCAAGCCCTATCAATCCCCCAAAGGGCTGCAATTTTTGCACCAGGTGTCCCTATGCCAATGAGCGTTGCCGGGAAGAGGAACCGGAGTACGTCAACGTGGGAACCGACGCGCACCCCCATTTTGTAGCCTGTCATATGGTTAGCGGAAAGTGAGGCAATGAGATGGCTAAATATATTTTAAAGCGTATTCTGCTGCTGATCCCCACCCTGCTGGTGGTCACCATCGTGACCTTCGCACTGATGCGGATGATGCCTGGCTCCGCCGTGGACATGATCCTGAATAAATATCAGGCCATGGGCTTTACTGTGGACCGGGCAACGGTTTTGGCGCAGTTGGGCATGGACAAGCCGTTCGTTCAGCAGTATTTTACCTGGCTGTTCGATTTACTGCGGGGCGATTTTGGGGACTCTCTGTTCCAAAATCAATCCGTGCTGGAGCTGATCGCGGCAAAGATGCCCATCACGCTGGAGCTGTCGCTCTTTACCCTCATCATCATCAACGTGTTTTCGATCCCCCTGGGCATCATCACCGCAGCCCGGCAGGACTCCATCGGCGACTACTCCGCCCGCCTCGCGTCGATCGTGCTGATGGCGGTGCCTACGTTTTGGATCGGCACATTGGTCCTGATCTATCCCGCCAAGTGGTGGGGATACGCGCCGACCATCACATATGTCAGTATTTTTGATGACTTTGCCGAGAACATGAAGATGTTCCTGGTCCCCGCGGTTTTGGGGGCGGCGGGACAGATCGGAATGCAGATGCGTGTCGTACGCACCAGCCTGCTGGATGTCATGCGGCAGGACTACGTCCGCACCGCCTGGTCCAAGGGAATCAAGGAGCGAGGCGTTCTCTATGGCCACGCCTTCCGGAACTCTCTGATCCCGGTCGTCACTCTGGTCGGCGGTTCTGTGGCCAGTCTGGTCGGCGGCAGCGTCATTCTGGAGAATCTGTTCAACATTCCGGGGCTGGGCTCCTGCATGGTCACCGCATTGAATAACTACGACTATCCTCTGGTCCAGGGATGCGTGGTCATCCTGGCCGTTATCGTCATGCTGATCAACCTGCTGGTGGATGTAACCTATAAATGGTGTGACCCGAGAGTGACTTTGGAGTAGGAGGAAAACACAGTATGAAAAAAGATGCCAAAAATCAGTCCAATCTTCTGGTGGAGTTGTTTCAGAAAAAGCCACTCGGAGCGGCCGGACTCATCATTATGATTCTGTTTCTGCTGGTGGCCATTTTCGCGGATGTATTGGCCCCCTACCCGATGCAGAGCGACATGATGCAGATGGACTTCCTCAATACGCTGATTAAAAGCTCTCCGGAACACCTTCTGGGCACCGATAGCCTAGGGCAAGACGTCCTGTCGTACCTGATCTATGGCTGCCGCACCTCGGTAATCCTGGCAATCTTCTGCACGGTCCTGTCGACCATCATTTCTGTGGCCATCGGCCTGGCCTCCGCTGTCTTGGGCGGTTGGTTTGACCTGATCGTACAGCGCATCGTGGATGGCTTTCAGTGCATTCCCGGCGTGCTGATTACCATGATCCTCATGTCGATCGCCGGCAAAGGACTACCTCAACTGATCATCGCCATTGCCATTCCCGGAGGCATTGGCGGGGCGCGTGTCATGCGTTCAGCCGCATTTGCGGTCAAGGACTCCGGCTATGTGCGGATGAGCAAGCTGCTGGGCTCAAAATCCAGCTGGCGGGCCATCAAACATATTCTGCCCAACATCATGCCGCTAATCATTATCAATATGGCGGGTGCTCTGTCCGGCGTGATCATGGTGGAGGCTTCCATGAACTTCCTGGGCTATGGCGTGAAAGTGGGCACCCCTTCCTGGGGATATATGATCACCTACCAGGGACGCGCCAATATGTACACTGCCCCCTGGCTTGCCCTGTATCCCGGCCTGTGCATTATGCTACTGGTATTTGCCTCCAACATGTTTGGCGATTCGGTGCGCGACCTCCTAGACCCCCGGCTCAAGGGAGGTGTAGGTAGCTACAATGGCAACAAAATCGCAAGCATTGCCAAAAAGATTGCAGCTAAACGTGAAAAACTTGCTCAAAAAGCGTGAGTTTACCACACTTTTCAAAAAAGGAGAGAACATAAAGTGCCATATCAAATCGACCGAGATAAATGTCTCTGCTGTCATAACTGCGCGTTGGAATGTCCCGTGGGCGCCATCGGGTTTAAAGGTACAGGGTATCAGGTGGACGAATCCGTCTGCATTGACTGTGGCCACTGCGCAAAGGTCTGCAATGTAGCCGCTCCCTACCAGGTTGGCGTGCCCGCTCCCGTTCCGGTCCCCCATGAGCAGAAGGAACTGGAGGCGGATATTGTGGTGCTGGGCGCCGGCGCGTCCGGCATCGTAGCCGCCGCCCGGGCCGCCCAACTGTCTGGCCGCAAAGTAATCGTGTTGGAAAAAGCCGCCAAGTTCGGCGGAAGCGGCTGGTTTGCCGGTTTTGTGGTATCGGCAGCAGGCAGTAAAAGAGTCATGCCCCCCATGTTTGCCAAGGCGGAGGAAGCGCTGAAAAAAGGCGGCGTAGATCCGGAGATCATCAAAACCGCACGGGAAAAGCCCGGGGAATTCTTCCAGTGGTTTCGCCAGTTGGACTCCCGGGTGGATCAGTTATGGGTTCCAATCCCAGGAACGAATGGAAATGTCAGCTTGGGCCTGAAAGAACGCGTCTTTTTCAATAAAAAATGCAAAGACAAAGCCATTGGCCCTGGACGAAGCACCTCCGTTATGGAACAGATTCTGGTGGAACATTTCGATGAACTGGGCATTACCCTGTTAACAGAGCATGAAGCCATCGCCATTGAGAAAGATGGCTCTGGAGCAATATGTGGGGTCATGGCCCAGGACCCCGGCGGACAAGTCCACATCCGCTGTCAGGCCGTCATATGTTGTACCGGCGGCTTTGCGAATAATGAGGAGCTATTGCGGCAGTATGCGCCGCAGTATTATGGACCAGAGGGATCCGAGCATACCCATCGATTTGCCGCACCCACCAACACCGGTGATGTGGTCCGGCTCGGGGAAAGCGTCGGCGCCTATCTAGCTCGGGACAGCTTCTTCGCCAACGTATTCGGGCCAGTGCATCACCCCTTCAGCTTTTGCCTATTTAGCTTTGCGAACCAAGCTGAAATGGTTACTGTCAATCTGGAAGGACACCGCTTCCTCGACGAAAGCATTTTTGCCGGTGGGGCCGCTAAAATGTACCATCAGCCCCGCCGGATCGTCTGGTCGATTCTGGACCACAGTACGCGGCAGAAGTTGGGCGAGCGCTTATCGAACGGCCCGGACGCTCCCTACCTCCGGGATTTTGAGGCAGAATTTGACGAGGAGGAGGCCCTGGATACTCCGCTGAAGAAAGCAGATACCCTGGAGGAATTGGCCGACCTGTGCGGGATCGACCGTGAAGCGTTCGTGGACACCATCGCCCGCTATAATGAATACTGCCGTAAGGGCGAGGATGATGAATTTGGCAAACGCCCGGAGACCCTTTGGCCCGTCGAGCAGGCACCCTTCTATGCCATTTATGGAAAGGTCGCTTGTGACGGAGCGTTCGGCGGTATGCTGGTCAATGGAAAAACAGAAGTGTACCGCGCGGATCAGACTGGCGTCATTCCCGGACTCTATGCCGCAGGAGACAACGCCTCCGGTTGGGCGCTGAAATCCGAAGAAGAAGGCGACCACCGCTTGATGGCCACCAATGAATGCAACTGGGCTATTGCCAGCGGCTTTACCGCAGCAGAGCAGGCCTCTGCCTATCTGATGATTCTGCATAGATAAACGTTTGAATCGGGCAGGAAAAACGCATCCCAAACGGTAAAGCAGATAAAAGTTGTTAGCGGCCGTTGAAAACCCTTTTGGCTAATTCTGGCGGCTCCTAACAAAGTGAGGTAATATTTATTTTGAAGTGTACCCCATGTCAAGGACAATTTTGAATTTTAGGGGTTAAAAATAGCCCCAGATATGATAACATGTAGCCGCTTTACCGCCAGGGAGGATAGGGCAACGCTGAGGAGCGACCCGAGCGCCTGGGCGGGTTTGCGGGAGGCAGTGTGCATGAGCATGCTGCCTTTTTTATCACTGCCTCCTGGAAAGCAAAGCTTTAAACCTCGGGGTCCGGGGCAGAGCCCCGGGAGTTCCGGTTTTTCGAGATGCCCGGTTTCAGCGGATATACGCCAGCCTGACCTACCTGACACTGATGAAAGCCACCATCGGCGAGGCCATCGGCATCAACGGAACCTCCGACGAAATGGAACTGTTGGAACGGCGCATTGAAGCTCTGAACAAGCGCATGCTGTCCCTTGTAAATGAGGTCGTCGCAAGCGGAGATGATATGGAAGCTCACGAGGATGAATTCCGCCATATCTCTAAGGAAACGGAGCAGCTCAAGCGCCGGGTGCAGGCCATTCAGGAGGCCATGAACGAGGATGCGTCCTATCAGGATAAACTAAAGGAAATTCAAGCCGCCATCGAACACCGGGAAGAAAACGCAGATACCTACGATGATTCCATCGTTCGTCAGATGATTGAATGCATCAAGGTTTATCCGGATCGAAAACTGGAGGTCTACTTCGGCGGCGGATATAGGATGGAGGAATATGTGCAGGAGTAATTGGGAAAGCTATTGACAGTATACTCCTTTAGGAGTATACTGTGAGTATAAAGGAGTTGATCTCATGGTCAAAAAACTCTATCATGGTTCCTGCGATATGATCGAAAAGCCCAAGTATGGGTACGGAAAACGATATAACGACTATGGACTTGGATTCTACTGCACGGACAGTTTGGAAATGGCCAAGGAATGGGGTGTTTCCAGTGACAAAAACGGATATGCCAACTGCTATGAGTTGGAATGTGAAGGGCTGAAGCTTCTGGATCTGAACGGCCCGAAATACTGCATTCTCCATTGGCTGGCAGTT
>JAQXMD010000021.1 GCA_029012465.1 Oscillospiraceae bacterium
ATCGACGCCCGCCTGTACACCGGGTCTCCAGGTCCCGGAGCAAACATCTTTGCAGGCCACCGACCCTGGTCTGCAAAGAGCCGGTGAAGCGATTCCGCGCCCTGGTTGCTCTGGTGTAGAGCGGCTACGACGGCTCCGTCCGGCTGGAGGAGAAAAATGTACTCTACGCCATCTCCGGCGATATGTTCCGGGGCTCCCTCATCGACAGCGAGTACAAGGGCATTTCTACCATTGAGATCATGAACCTGCTTGCTCCTGACGTGGTCACTCTGGGCAACCACGAGGTGGACTACGGTGTCGCACATCTGCTCTTTATGGAGAAGTGCGCCAAATTCCCCATTATCAACGCCAACATCTACTTGACCAACAACCATGTGCGCCTGTTTCAGTCCCACAAGATTCTGGAGATCGACGGGATGAAGATCCTGTTCATCGGGGTGCTCACAGAGGAGGTGCTCTCCCAGACACGACAGGACCGTCTAATCGGCTCCTTCGTGGACATCCGGGAGGCGGCCCAGGAGGTGGGCGCCATCTGCAACAGCTATCAGGCAGTGGACATTGACTTTACGGTGCTGCTCACCCATATCGGCATCGAAGAGGACAAAAAGCTGGCAGCCATGTTGGATCCCCGGTGGGGGGTGGACCTGATCATCGGGGGACACAGCCACACCCTTCTGGAAAAGCCCGTGGAGGTGGCCGGCATCCCCATCGTCCAGGCAGCCAGCGGTACCGACCAGATCGGACGCTTTGACATCATGGTGGACACGGATCACAACTGTATCGACTCCTACACCTGGCAGCTGATTCCCATCGTTGAGGAGACCTGTCCCCGGGACCTCCAGCTGGAAGCCGTGGTGCGCAAGTACAAGGACGTAACCGATCTGAAGTATAGCCGCGTGGTCACCCGCTTCAAGCAGGCCTATTCCCATCCCACCCGAAACCAGGAGACAGAGCTGGGTCGGCTGTTCAGCGACATTTTCCGGGACAGCCTGGGTCTGGATCTGGTCTTCGTGGGCTCGGGCAGCATCCGGGGGGAGATCCTGGGGCCTATCGTGCAGCTCCAGAGCCTGATGGAGATCTTCCCCTACAATGACGAGATCCACCGGGTCTATGTCACCGGGGCTCAGCTGCGGCGGATGGTGAAGTGGATCCTCCGGGACGAAGCCTGGGAGGGGCACACAGAGTTTTACCAGTTCTCCCACGGTTTCAAGGTGGTGTACTCACGCTCCAGGGGCGTGCTGGAAAGCATGGAGCTGGACGGCAAACCGGTGGAGGACGACCAGCGCATCAGCCTGGGGCTTCAGAACTTCCATTTTGCCAATATGGAGGCGTTTATGAACGTATCCAGAGACGAGGTGGAGGAGAACGGACGGATCAAGGTGGTCACCACTAACTGCTTTGACACCCTGAACGAGCGGCTAAGCCAGATGGAACTGGTGACCGTTTCCGAGGAGCCGCGCCTGATCCTCAAGGATTGAGACGAGGATGGATATCATTGAACGGTCATTCATCCGGATTTTGACCGGATATATTTCCGCGAACTTCGAGGGTCGCTGACATCAAAATGGACGTAGCGGGCCATGCGGAGAGGATTGTTCTCTTGTCCCAATAGATGTTGATAATCCTGAATTCGGAAAGGATAATGGTATTATAGCGAAGCGAAGGCGCTGAGTCCGGTCGTTCAAGAAGATGGCAGGAAAGGGAAAGCTGATGAATATTATGAGCAAAAAAATTGTGAAACTGGTGGTTTGGGTTCTGATTGCAGTCACTCTGCTTGGCGGATGCAATCCGCAAAGGTACTCCGAACGCCAGGAAGAGGCTTTGGTTCAGGCTTGCCTGCCTGCCGTCCATGAATTTCTTGCGGAGCGCTGCGGTGAATATGAGCTGGGAGAGTTCCATCTGGCAGAAGGTCAGCTTGAAGAAAACACTTGGTTCGGGCGCTATGGGAGCAATGTTGTCAGAGGAAGTTATACCGCGGCGGGAAATACCTGGGGCTTGGTCTATGACAGGGAGACCGGAGATTTTTACACCGACGAGCTGCTCGAAAAGCTGAGGAATCAGGAACAGGCGCGTATTCTGGAATATCTGAAAGATGAGCTCCCGGAAGAGGATCTCAGAGATTTCGCCCTGACGTCTCTGCATATTCAATACACGGCGCAGTCTCACGATATCAGGATCGACAGCAGTACTGCGGCGGATACCTATGTCTGTGTATCGAATATGCTGCCGGCAGGGATCACGGAAGCGGAGCTGCCTGAATTTGCCGCGAGGGGTTTTGACGGCGGCGCCGTCGTCTCCATAAGCTGCCATTATTACAGCGACAGGGCCAATGCTCTGACACAGAAGGCTTTTGCGCAATTCCTTACCGATAATCCGGCTTATCAGGTGGATGGTCATCGTGTCTTCATATATAACGATAATCCTTCCGCAAAAGAGGAGAACACGGAAAGCGCCGAGAAGACTTGGTTCTGCCCGGAGCCTATAGGAGAAGACAACGACTGCAAAATTGAGTATGAGAACGGTATGATTCTTGCAAGGAGACCGCATTTTACGGAGTCAGACGGGATTGTCACGATGCAGTTCAACGGAATCGACTGGTACCGTGTCAGGGTGATCCGCAGAGAGGACGCGGAGAAATATTTCCCTGATGAGAAAATGCTGGCGCAGAGCAGCAATCTGAAAGTATTCCAGTCTTACGGGAACCAGAAATTTGAATATTCCTGCGTCTTTGTTCCCTATGACGGCAGCAATTATGTGTTTTTGTTTGAAACAGATATTTCACCGGAAGAGACGCGCTTCGGTTCCGAATTCAATGATTATATTCATTACTATGCGGGCGGCGAAGAAGTGTTTCCCGATAGGGAACTGGAACGATGAGTGCGCTGTGTGCCTATGTTGCAAATAAGCAGATCGGCACCGAGATGTTGAGCCGGCTGTACGGTCTCCGCCCGTTGAATGGACAATATATTTCTTTCTTGAAGGACCGGTTCTAAACTGTCTGAACCTCAGGACGTAAAGCGGGATGGTACAAAAGCAACATGGACGGATGTTACAAATGCGACTAATTACAAATTGCTCTGGAAACCGATACGATCCCGGCTGCCGGTTTCACAACCAAGCCGACCGATTCGACGGAACGTAATCCGAACACCGGCACTATGGATGATGATGTACCTCAGACCGGGGATAACAACAACATGATCCTATGGATCGTCCTGTTACTTGCTTTCCGGACTTGGTATAACCGGCACCGTAGTGTACAGCATAAGAAAAATACGAAAAATAACCCAATAAGATAACCTTATAAGGATGGGCGGTGACGGGCATAATTCCGTTACCGCCCTTTCCCCTGGATTGGAGAAACCACGATAAACAACGAACAAGCCCGACCAACATCCCAGCCGACACCAAGTGCAGCCTCCTGTAAAGAGAATTACAGAAAATATATCGCAAGGAAAAGACGACAGAATCTATGAGCTGCACAGACAGGAGGAACAGGATCTTATAGTGGCTGAAACAGAATCAGATTTTGAATCCTACTGCTTATGCCCATTCCAAAGGGCTGCCAGCCGGCAACAAGCCTACGGCCGATCCGTATGACGAGGAAAGTGTATTTAACATTATCCAAAAGATTCGCAAATTCTGCCGTCGTCCTACATGAGTATCTTTTCCGTGCTGCTCTACTGTGCAGAATACGGCGGCAAGATGTATCAATGCCGCGCCACAAATTTTACGGAAG
>JAQXMD010000022.1 GCA_029012465.1 Oscillospiraceae bacterium
ATTCTTCGGGTGTTCCGCTTGTATGCAGCAAGCTACTTTGTGGAAACACATGCCATACTGTTTTATGAGCACCACGCAATCCACCGGGGGTGTTTCCTACCAAGTATTCGCCATTGGGGTCAAAATCAAAGCCACAGGAAGCCTTAAGCGCGTCGCTGGTGGCAATTTCAGTGCCATCCGGGAGCGTTTTCAAATATGCAACTGTCTGGGCGATAATCTCATCAATCGTCATCTTCCATTTCCTCGCTTTCCGGATCAATGCCCAAAAGTTCCAAGAACTTATTAAAATTGTACGGATACGAGTTGCTGCCGTATTTCACTACAGGCAACTGAGTCGTGAAAACGAGGTAGGAGCAGGGGCGTTCCGCCGCATACAACGAAAACACCCGCGTGCTTTTGCTGCACGCGGGTGCCTCTATACTTTCTTACTTTTTCCGCTTGTATACAATGCCTGCAATAACGCCAATCACCACCACAGCCCCAAGGACAATGCCTATGATTCCGGCAGTACCGATGCCGGAGGAGGTTTCAGCAGGAGCTTCCGAAACCTCCGGAGCAGTTTCCACAGAGGGAGCAGGGGCGGGCTCCGGATTGGGCGTGGGGTCTTCCGGAACTGTTTCTATGGTGGAGGAATCAGTATCTTCGGATTCCTCAGCCACAAAGCTTTCGTCTTCCAGCACATCAATTTGAATTTCACCGGTATAGGTGCCGGGTACGATGGGCGTCTCCACACCGTTCACGGTCATAACCAGTTTGAAGCCGGGGGCTGTATCCAGTGTGCTGCTGTCGTCGATGGTCAGACTCATCAGATAGGAAGACTCTGTGACCACCCAGCGGGAGCAGTTCTCCAGCGTGACGTTGAGCCTTGCATAGGCATTATACTCCAGC
This sequence comes from Oscillospiraceae bacterium, assembly GCA_029012465.1. Taxonomy (GTDB): domain Bacteria; phylum Bacillota; class Clostridia; order Oscillospirales; family Oscillospiraceae; genus HGM13006. The sequence continues at coordinate 889 of JAQXMD010000022.1, forward strand.
GTGGTCTCCTGAATCACGCCCACATCACGGATGTTGTCCATGGAAATGTTACCGTCTCCGATGACCGGAACAAGGGTGGCAGAGGAGATCGCACCGGTGAGCTGTGCCTGATTCAGGGTAACGTTCATGGAGGACTCGGTTTTTGCCGTTCCACCACCGGGACCACCGGGGCCACCTGGCCCACCCGGACCCATGCCGCCATCGGGGGGTGCGGACATGTCAAGAGCCGGCTCCGCCATATCAGGGGGAATCGCTTCTTCCATTGCGCCGGAGGAGTCTGCGCCGTCATATTCAGCGCCCATGCCCTGAATGATGTCGCCTTCCAGCGTGGTGTCCTGAATGGTCACGTTGACTACTTCCGTGCCGTCCATGGTGCCGGCACCGGTGTCGTCGTTGATCTGGGCACGAACCAGCACCCCGCTTTCCGAGGTGATCGCAGCCCCATGGCTGATCTCAATATCCGTGCCGCGGCCCTTGGCGATGATGCCGCCCAGTTTGGCGTTCAGGGCCGTACCTTCACCTGTGACGGTGATTTTGGAGTTGAGACCGTTGAAGGACTGGTGGGTCACAAAGCCGTAGTAATTACGGGAGTCTGCCTGACTTCCGCCGCTGAGAACCATTTCAGAACCATCACCTGCGGCGGCAAAGCCTACCACACCGTATTCAATGTCAAAAATGCAGTTCTCAAACACGTCTACACAGCGGCCAATGGCATAGGCTCCGTAGCCCTGATCCTTGATGCGGATGGTGGAGTTCTGGACAGTCAGATGTCCGTTGGTTACATCGTCCACGCCCAGTGCGCCCCAATCCTGCGAAATGATTTCGGAGCTGGAAATATTCACAGTGGCACCATCCACCAGATTCATGGCACGGCAGTTGCCCCAGATACCAAGTCCGTTGGGCGGGGAAGCCATGCCTGCGGAGGGAATGTTCACGTCGGCCCGATATTCCCCGGGTTCACAGTCCACGGTCACATTGTAGAGATTCATAAAGCTCTCGTCTCCGGCGAAGATTGCCGAACGGAGGATGCCCTCAGTGTAAACATTGGTGTTGCTGACGGTGAGGGTGCCGGAATCTGCCACGCCAAGAGCCGCACCGATGCCGGTGAAGTCATCGCCGCCGTCGCCGTAGAGCTGAATGTCCGCGTTCCGGACGGTGAGTGTGCCGCTTCCGCCCACACGGATGGCGGCAGTATTGTCATTGTTGGAGCAGATGGAAATGTCCGCAAGCTGAGTGGCTCCAGTCTGAACTGCCTTGTCAACCCCTGCAAGAACGGACCGTTCCGGGTCAATGCCATTTTCGTCGGCATAGACCATGCAGGTGATCCAACGGGGCGTCTCCTGACCGTGGGACGCATAGACATCTCCCACGCCCCGTACTACGGAAACCGTGTAGGAGAGGTCAGGGTCCAGCTCTGTGCCCGGGACGATGGGATATTCCGCTGTGGTAACGCCGTCGCTTCCAAGCAGAGAGAGCTTGTAGGCGTCTCCGTTTTCATCATAAGCGGAGCTGACAGTAACGATGCAGTTGTCGCCGGGGGCAACATTGACACTGGAGAACTCGCCAAGATAGAAGGTATCTACCACAATTTCGTGATCTGTGGGATTGTGCAGAGTAATGCTGGGAATTTGTTCATCACTGGCTACCAGGGTACCGCAGTTTCCACTTTCGATCACCAATCCCTCCGGGGTGGAGTCTGCTGCCAGCGCCGGCTGCATCAGCAGCCCCACCAGCAGGACGCTCATCATAAAGGAGAGAAGTCTCCTTGCTTTCATATGCAATCCCCCATTTCTATGATTTGTGTCCATTGTACCAGAGAATCAGAGAAATTCCAAGATTCTGATTCCTGCCTGTTTCATCCAGATGTGTTCAAAGATCGGAGAACGTGACACAACAGCTCCAATCTTCAAATTGCCACTTGCAAAACCTGTTTGTTTTTTCTAATATAATTGTGAATTCATAGTTCGGGAGCGATGTTTATGATACAGAAATACGTCTATGGAACCCCGTTTGAAACCGACGCAGTGCTGGGGCAGTGGGTCCCCGGCAGTGGCGAACCGGCCTTTGGCACCGTTGATTTGTCGGAGGGCTTCCGTTTTACCTATTCTATGGCCGAAGAGGACATTGTCTATGGTCTTGGTGAAGCAAACCGGGGCATCAACAAACGGGGCTATCGCTATGTGAGCAACTGCACCGACGAGCCCAATCACACCGAGGAGAAGCTCTCCCTTTATGCTGCCCACAACTTCATTGTGGTGGCGGGAGAAAAGCCCTTTGGCCTGTTCTTTGATTACCCCGCTTCTCTCACCTTCGACATCGGCTACACCCGGTCTGACCTGCTGACAGTATTCTGCCAGGGGAAGGATCTGAATCTCTATGTGATCGACGGAGATACCCCATACAGCATTGTGCGGCAGTTCCGAAAGGCTATTGGCCGCAGCTACATTCCTCCAAAGTTCGCGTTTGGTTATGGCCAGAGCCGCTGGGGCTATCGAACCATGAAGGACTTTCGGGGGGTGGTACAGGGCTACCGGGCAAACCACATCCCTCTGGACATGGTCTACATGGACATCGACTACATGCAGGACTATAAGGATTTTACGGTGAACGGGGAAAACTTCCCGGACTTTCCGGCCTTTGTCCGGGAGATGGGGGAGCAGAATATCCATCTGGTTCCCATCATTGACGCAGGTGTCAAGGTGGAGGAGGGGTATCCTGTCTATGAGGAGGGCGTAAAGAACAACTTCTTCTGCAAAAGAGCCGACGGCAGTGATTTCGTTGCGGTGGTTTGGCCCGGAAGAACGCACTTTCCGGATTTCCTGAACCCGGAGGCCCGGGCATGGTTCGGAGAAAAGTACCGGTTCCTGCTGGATCAGGGGATTGAGGGCTTCTGGAACGACATGAACGAGCCTGCCATTTTCTTCACCCCGGAAAGTAAGGCGGAGCAACAGCAGGACCCCATGCCCGAGATCGGTGCCTTTTCCATTCCGGATGTACCTGTGGAGGAGCCGGAAAACATGGACTACCAACGGTTCTACCACAACGTGGGCGGCAGTATGATACGCCACGACCGGGTTCACAATCTCTACGGCTATAACATGACCCGGGCCGCAGGGGAGGGGTTCGATCGATTGACTCCTGACAGGCGCATTCTGATGTTTTCACGGGCATCCTATATCGGAGCACACCGATATGGGGGTGTGTGGACCGGAGACAACTGCTCCTGGTGGTCCCATCTGCTGCTGAATCTCAAGATGCTGCCATCTCTGAATATGTGCGGATTCCTGTATGTGGGTGCGGACCTGGGCGGCTTTGGTCAGAATACCACACGGGATCTGCTGCTGCGTTGGCTGGCGCTGGGAGTATTCACGCCCCTGATGCGGAATCACTCCATATTGGGCAGCCGGCGGCAGGAGTGCTATCAGTTTGAGCATCCCGAGGACTTCCGCCATGTGATCGGTGTCCGTTACAGGCTGCTTCCTTATCTGTACAGCGAGTATATGAAGGCTGCGTTACGGGACGAAATGATGTTCCGGCCTCTGGCCTTTGACTTCCCGGATGACCCCATGGCGGCTCAGGTGGAGGATCAGCTGATGCTGGGCGGCGAGGTCATGATTACGCCGGTTTATACCCAGAATGCCGCAGGAAGATATGTCTACCTGCCTGAGAAGATGCTGTTTGTGAAATTCCTGCCCGATGGGACGGTTTCGGAGGAGGTTCTCTCTGCGGGACATCACTATGTAGCCGTGGCTCTGAATGAGGTGCCAATGTTTATCCGGAAGGGGAAGTGTATCCCGCTGGCACAGTTCGCTGAATCAGTGGCTGAGGTGGATTCCGAACACCTGACCCTATTAGGCTGTGAAGGCGCGGAATATGTGCTATATGATGACGACGGTGTGCACAAGGACTATGAGAATCCGGCCCATTTCAGAACCCTGAGAAAGGAATAAGGAGCGTTCATTATGAGCGCATTTGGAGCAGACTCGAGAATCCGAGCCTCGTATTCAACTTGACAAAACATTCCATATTTGTATAATGTAAAGTAGAAGCATGAAAGTGAAAGGGAGGAAGTTTTATGAAGAACGCTGCGTTATCAGTGCGCCGGTGGATGATCCGGCGGAGAAGCTCCACACCCTTGGCTTCTACGACGATTATGTGTACTTTATGACCTATGGCTCTGTCAGCAGCCTGAAACGGTTTCCCTTCGGAGGAACCACCGATGATATTGAAACCCTTTGTGAGGATACGGTGTCTGCTTTTACCATTTCTGAGGACGGTGTGCTGACCGGCTATTCCGGCGCCGATGGCAAGGGGCAGCGGGAGGAAACATACAAGCAGGATTTGAATTTGTTGAAATAAGGTAAGGACGCAATCCATGGTATGTAAAGTAACCACGATTGCGTCCTATTTTTTCTATTACAATTCCGGTATGTTTACCTGACCGGCCGCAGGCCCTTCCATTTCAAAAACTTCCGGCAGATTTCGCTGTATTGCCGTTCTGACACCTTCAGCGGCCCATAGCCGTCCAATATGGCCTGATACCCCCGGATGGTCAGGATGTGATTCATATTTGCCAGATAGGATTTCTGAAGCCGCAGGAATCCCTTGGGGGATAGAAAGTTTTCAAAATCACTGAGCTTTCCCGCACATTCCAGCGGCTCGGGGGAAGTCAGGTGGAGGATCACCTTCCTGTGGGATGTTCCCTCCAAATATACAATGTTTTGCAGGAGGATCTCCTTTTGTGTTCCCTCCAGCTGAACGTAAATGGCGCCGCTGGCGGACAGCAGCTTTTCATGTGCCGCTTCCAGACAGGGGCGGAGGGTGGTGGTCAACTTCTGCTTCAGCAGATACCGAAAGGCGCCCACTTCATAGCCCTCTGTGGCGTATTCCAGAAATGCCGTGACAAATACGATCAGGAGATTTGGGAAACTGCTGCGTAATTTTTGTGCCGCTGTGATTCCGTCTGTTCCCGGCATTTTGATGTCCAGAAACAACAGCTCCACCCGGCTCAGGTCGGAAGTGAGCAGCGCGTGAGAAGAGGAGAAGGTCTTGCATGTAACCTGCCAGCCCTTGAGCCTGCATATATGTTCAATTTGGATGGTGAAATCCTGAAGAAATGCGGTGTTATCATCGCAAATAGCGATATTCATGGGAATCTCTCCTTTCTGTTTGAGGTTCCGATTGATGGTTACATTGCCGTCAATGCGTTCAGAGAACGCTGGATATTGCCCTCTGCTTCATGGCCGGTACACAGCTGATAATAACGTCCCCGCTGGGCCATAAGCTGGCTATGTGTGCCTTTTTCGAGGATTTTTCCGTGGTCGATCACCAAAATACAGTCCGCGTCCCGAATGGTGCTCAGACGATGGGCAATTACAAAGCTGGTTCGCCCGGAAAGAACCGCCTTTGTGGCCTCCTGAAGCTGTTGCTCCGTTTCCGTGTCAATGGAGGAGGTGGCTTCGTCCAGAACAAAAATCTTCGGATCGGCAATCATTGCCCGGGCAAAGGAAATGAGCTGCTTCTGTCCCGTGGAGAGCAGTCCGCCCTCTTCGCCCACTTCTGTGTCGTATCCCTGATCCAGAGCCTCGATAAAGGAATCCGCTCCCACCAGTCTGGCGGCGGATTTGATCTCCGCATCTGTGGCGTTCAGACGGCCATAACGGATATTGTCCCGTATACTGCCTGAAAACAGATGGGGACTTTGGAGCACATATCCAAGGGAGGACTCAAGCCACAACTGACTTCGGCTTCTGATGTCCACTCCGTCAATGAGAATTCGTCCCGACTGGTGCTGATAGAACCGGCACAGGAGGTTCACAATGGTGGATTTACCGCTGCCGGTTTTCCCCACCAGGGCGATGGTCTGGCCTGCCTGTACCTCCAGTGAGAAATCCTCCAGCACAGGCTCGGCACCATAACGAAAAGACACATGGTCAAAGGTGACGCTTCCCAGCACCGGCTCCCAGTTTTCCTGTTTCGGTTCAAATTCCGTTCCGTAACGGGCGATGACATCCTCTGTATCCTGAATCTCCGGTTCAGCCACCAGCACTTCCGCCACCCGCTCGGCGGCTGCTTGAGCGGCCTGAAATTCCGCGAAAATTCCGGCGAAGCTGCGGATGGGTTCAAACATCATATTTGCCACGTTAATAAAAAAGTTCAGCTCTCCGATGGTGATGATTCCCGTCATTACATCCCGGCCCCCCTGATAGAGGACCACTGCCGTGGCGGTTGAGATCAGCAGGGAAGCTAACGGAAGATACAGAGCCGATGCCATCTGCGCCCGCATGGAGGCTTTGGCAAGACGGCTGGTGGTGTGGGTGAATTCTGCCGCGTTTTGTTCTTCCCGTACCAGCGTTTTCGTGGTGGCTGCGCCCATGATTCCCTCATTAAAGGCGGAGGTCACTTCGCTGCGGAGCTTTCTCCGCTCCCGGTTATACCGGAGCATTTTTCGTTGAAACACGGCGGAGATCACCGCTAGAATGGGAACCGTACACAGAAGCAGCAACGCCAGCTTCACGTTTAGTATGAGCATCCCCACAATGGACGCCAGAAAGCTCATCACGCCGAAGCCGATGTCTACACAGCACCAGGACACGGTATCCATGGTATTTGCCACATCCGATGTGAGCCGGGAAATCAGAAAGCCCACGGCGGACTTGTCATAGTAGGAAAAGCTCATGGTCTGGAGCTTTTCAAAGGCTGCCATTCGCACGTCAGCGGTGAGGTGGGATTCCAGCTTTCCGGCGCCGCTGAGAAATCCGAAGGCCAGAAAGGCGTATAGAATCTGTACCATCAGTACAGCGATTGCAGCAGGCAGGAAACCGCTGAGTGTATTCGGCGTCATGAATTTGTCGATCAGAAAGGTGTTCAGCAGCTGTCCCAGCACACGAACTGTTCCCAGGGTCATGCCACACAGAATGATTTGCAAAAAGAGCTTTCCTCTGTGATTGCCGTGGCGCAGAATGGTTTTCCATGTGGACAGTCTGATCCGCTGTTTGTCAAAGCTCTGTTCGTTCATTTGTACCTCCTATCTTCTGATGTATATATGTATTGTGGATTATGCGTTGCTGCCGGACTGAATATCATAAACGGTTTTATAGATACCGCCGGAACGCAACAGCTCTTCGTGGGTGCCACATTCGGCAATCTGTCCTCCGCTGAGAACGAAGATGCAGTCTGCTTCTCTGAGGGTTGAAATCCGGTGGGAAATGATGATGGTGGTGATGCCGTCCCTACGCTGTTTCAGGGCCTCCCGGATTGCGTGATCTGTCCGGGTGTCCACGGCAGAAAGAGCGTCGTCGAATATTAAAATGTCGCAGTCCTCCATAATGGCCCGGGCGATGGCTACCCGCTGCTTCTGACCACCGGAAAGGGTTACGCCCCGTTCACCAAGTATGGTGTCGTAGCCCTCCTGGAATTCCAGAATATCCTTGTGGACAGACGCGATTTTTGCGGCTCTTTCAATAGCCTCCTGATTCTTTTCGGGAGACTTTATTCCGATGTTATCCCGGATGCTTCTGGAATACAGAAAAGGCTCCTGCATGACCATGCCGATTCTGTCCCGGAGATGATGCTTTTGCATCTGGGCTATGTCCACGCCGCCGATGGAAATTGTGCCGTTCTGGGGGTCATAGAGCCGCTGGAGTAGGGAAATAAGGGTGGTTTTTCCGGAACCGGTGCCGCCCAGAATGGCAACGGTGCTGCCTCCCGGGATGGTCATGGAAAGGTTCTGTAACACGGGAGCATCTCCATAGGAAAAGCACACATGGTCAAACACGATATCGCCCTTCAGATTGGGCCTCTGGCCCATTGCAACCGGGTCCTCCTCGGGAATCTCCATGATCTCTTCGATTCTGGAGACTGCAATTCTCGCCTGACTGATGGCCGACAGATGCCGTCCCAAATCCTGAATGGGGGAGAGGAATATGGCCGCGTAGGAGGCAAGGGCGGTGAACTGACCGATGGAAATGCTCCCCCGAACAGTCAGAACGACACCCAGAATTGTCACAAGAGAAAGCTGCAGCCCGCTGAGCAGGTCCAGTGACAGCCATAGTCTGGTCAGTTGGCGGTAGAATCCCAGCTTTGCGCCGCGGTTGGCTTCGTTGGCATGGTGAAATTTATCCCGTTCAAATCGCTGCCGGCCAAAGGCTCTCACCACGCGGACACCGGTAAGGTTTTCCTGAATGACGGTGTAGGACCTGCTGTCCATTTTCTCAACGTTCTCCCACTCCACATCGATTCTTTTTACAAATCTCATGGAAACCAATAGAATCAGCGGAATTACCCCAAAGCAGGCAAGGGTAATGGGGAGGCTCATGGCGGACATAATGATGAATCCAACGATCAGAAGGAAAGTGGTACGGATGATTTCCAGAATGTTGTTGTAGAGGAACCTCGATACGGTATCCACATCGCTGGTGGCACGCTGAATCAAATCGCCGGTTTTGGCGGAAGCGTGGAAGGCATAGGGAAGCCGCTGCACATGGGAATAGTATCTGTCCCGGAGGTTTTTGGTGATTTCGCAAACGGCGCTCCATATGGCGTAGGGACGAAGAAAAGAGATAAGTCCCGAAAGGATTGCCAATAATACCATCAGCAGCGGCATCAGAATGTAGTGATGCCGTATGTTTTGAATACCGCCCAGAAGGGCGATGAGCCAGCTGAAATACCACGGGGCGTTCAGGGGCAGATCACCCAGCACCGAGTCAATGGTCACGGACAGAATCAGCGGCGTGACAAAGCTCAGGGCCAGCTCCAGCAATATCATCAGGAATCCAACGACGAAATGAAGCCGGTATCCGTCCGTGTAAAACAGCAGGTTTTTCATCAGCGAATGTTTTGTTTCCATGTTCATCCTCCTTTATGTCTAAAGTGCGTAAAAAAACACGAGGGCAGAAAATCTGTCCTCGCGGCAGTCATATGGCGATACAGACCCTACGGCCTGAAAATAGAGATACCAAGGCCGGCAAAAACAGTATTTTTCATAGATACAGATACAGGGTAGAACTTTTTCATTATGCCGGCCTCCTTTCAAAATATCGTGAATTGATTATAGCGTTTCCATTCTGGGGTTTCAACTGCCATTTTTGATTATCAGCAGATTGTGGGTACATATCCTCCTTATTTGACAACACATACTATAGCACAAATTCCCGGCATGTACAGAAAAATGCAGTACAAGCCGGGAAACATGCAGTAAGTGCAGTTACAAATCCATGGAAGCCGCCCAAATATATCGGGCGGCTTCATAAACAGGATTCAGAGCACTGCGGAAAGCCGGTCAAGGGCTTCCTTAATGCAGCGGGTGGGGCAGGCGAGATTGAAGCGAATGTGCCCCTCAGCGCCCTCCCCGAAGGTGGTGCCGTCATTCACAAAGACCTTGGCTTCTGCCAGCTTATTCATAAGGGCCTCCTGAGAGAGTCCCAGACAGCTCAGGTCGATCCACTGGAGATATGTCCCCTCCAAAGGTGAGAAAACAGCACCGGGAATTAACTTTGTCAGTCCCTCCATGAGCACACGGCGGTTTTCCTGAAGCACCACCAGAAGCTCATCCAGCCACTGCGCGCCGTGTTCATAGGCGGCGGTGGTGCTTGCATAGGCAAAGGTGCCCAGGTAGTGGCCGCAGTGGAGGGAAGCGTCTGCGGAAAACTTTTCACGCAGGTCCTTGCCGGGGATAAAGATATTGCTCTGGGCGTTACCCGCCAGATTGAAGGTCTTACTGGGTGCGGTGCAGATCACGGTCCGGTCTGCAAGCTCCGGGTTTACCTGGAGGAACATCAGATGCCGTCCTTGGTAATCCAGATCACAGTGAATCTCGTCAGAAACCACATACAGGCCGTATTTGAGACAAATCTCACCGACCATGCGAAGCTCCTCTCTGGTCCAGACCCGTCCAACGGGATTGTGGGGGGAACAGAGCATCAGAACCTTTGCCTCTTTGGCCTTTTCCTCCAGATCCGCAAAATCCATGGTGTAAACGCCGTTTTCGCTTTTCAGAGGATTGGTCAGGAGCTTTCTGCCGTTGTTTTTGACAGTGTTTGCAAAGGGAGGATACACAGGCGTCTGAATGATAACGCCGTCTCCAGGCTGGGTCATTACCCGGAGAGCAATGCCCATGGCGGTCACGACACCATAGGTCTGGACGGCCCAGTCCATGGAAACATCCCAGTTGTGACGGGTTTTCATCCAGCTCCGGACTGCCGCGTCGTATCGTTCCTTTGCGGGAGGGGCATAGCCGAAGCAGCCCACATCCACGATCTCATGCATAGCCTTTGTGATCTCCGGAGCAAGATTCAGGCGCATCTCAGCGACAGAATAGCTGATGATGCCGGGGTCAGTAATGCCCTGTTCCGCCACAAAGGGATGAACAACGCCGCCGGTGTTGAGGGTGGTAAAATCATATTTCATCGGTAAACACTCCCTTGGATTTTATAAAATCAGTGTATCACTTTCGGGAGGAAAAAGCAAGAAAATTCGACATGGCATCAGTGCGAAGAACCTGATTTCGTATGACAGAAAAAACATCGGAAAAAAAGAAAAAAGTGCTTGACAAATATCGATTTCCGTAGTAATATATTGGAGCGTTAAGGAACGCAAGACAAATCCGGGTGTGGCGAAGTTTGGTATCGCGCTTGAATGGGGTTCAAGAGGCCCTGAGTTCGAATCTCAGCACTCGGACCACGAAGACCTGAAATCATCTGATTTCAGGTCTTTTTGCTATCCATTTACAACATCAGAAGAACCTTTGGAGGCGCTTATGGGAAACGTCATCGAAATTTCAGATATACACGCACCGGAGCTGGGTGCATATGCCCGATTGACCGAGGCACAGCTTCGGAATCGCAGGCACCCGGAACAGGGGATCTTCATCGCCGAAAGCGCAAAGGTCATTGGCCATGGCCTGGATGCGGGATATGTTCCCATATCGCTTCTCATGGAACGCCGGCAGATTGAGGGGCAGGGGAGAGCGATCATAGATCGCTGCGGAGATATTCCCGTCTACACGGCTGACCGGGAGCTTCTGGAGCGTTTGACAGGCTATCAGCTGACCCGGGGAATTCTCTGCGCCATGAAGCGCCCACAGATGAAGCCCCTTCATGAGGTGATCTGGAATGGACAACGAGTCGCAATACTGGATGGGCTGGTGGACCCCACCAATGTGGGGGCTGCGTTTCGTTCTGCGGCGGCGTTGGGCATGGATGCGGTACTGGTGACGCCCACCTGCTGCGATCCCTTAAATCGCCGTGCTGTCCGTGTGAGCATGGGGACCGTATTTCAGGTTCCCTGGACGGTTATCGGAGCATCTGCCTCTGACTGGCCGGAACAGGGGATGAAGCTGCTTCATGAAATGGGATTCAAAACTGCCGCCATGGCCCTTTGTGAGAATTCTGTCAGTATTGACGATCCCAAGCTGATGGGGGAGGAAAGGCTGGCGGTAATCATGGGAACCGAGGGGGATGGACTTGACTCCAAAACCATAGATTTGTGTGATTATACGGTCATGATCCCCATGGCCAACGGGGTGGATTCCCTGAATGTTGCGGCAGCCAGTGCCGTTGCTTTCTGGCAGCTGGGGAGACATTAAGGAAAGGCGAATGACGGGATAGTCTGTCATTCGCCTTTTCAATATTTAAGCCCATTCAAAATTGTGCGTTCCTGCGCCTATTTCAAAATGGTATTTTACAATGCCCAGGTCAACCTTTGTGTAGATTCCTATACCGGCTTTGCAAGTCACCTTGTTGCCGTTGAGACAAAAAGAGAATTTCTGCTGATTCATTGCAGTTGGAGCGAGCAGTGCAGATTCGACACCGTTTTTGAACCAGACCGGCATTTCGTCCTCCGCTTTGGCAACATCCTGAATTCCTTTGGATTTGTGCGGAACGCCCTGGGTTTTGCCATATCCCAATGCAATTACAACACAGAGCTTTTCTCCCGGTTTCACCGTAAAGGCGGTCTTTATTTTGGCGTATGACATGGCAACCCAGCAGGTGTTCAGGCCAAGCTGCTGAGCCTTCAGAACCAGACGCTCGCCGTAGTAACCGCATGCTTCGTCCAGTCCGGCGCTTTTCTTTCCAATTAGTGCGATATAGTTCGTAACACCGCTGAATTTTCCGTAATGAGCCATAAAGCAGTCAAAGGCTTTTTCTTCATTTTTGACAAGCTGAATATGCAGCCCACTTTCCTGATTGCAAGCGTCGATTTCGGCCTGTAATGCGGAAACCACTGCTTCATCCAGAGGTTTCTGATCATACTGGCGTACGCTGTGACGTGATTTTACGGCTTCTTCCAGAGTCATTATGTTTCCTCCTGTCAAAATGATTGATGTTGTTCAGAACCGCGATCCGGCAAAGCCCCCAAGAATCCATTGAAAAATCCTCTTTTACTGCGATATTGGTTCGTTCTTCACCAGATAAACAGCAATGCTTTATTACTTGCTTCATAAAACGAACCTCTTTGCAAACAAGGGATAAGTGATGCGATGTGTTCTTACACGCGTCCAGTGCGCATCACGCAAAAAAGTCTCTTTTGCCGGTAGACAAAAGAGACTTTATGTTGGTGCGCGAGGCGGGACTTGAACCCGCACGTGCGTAATGCACACTAGAACCTGAATCTAGCGAGTCTGCCAATTCCACCACTCGCGCATCTGGAATGCTCGAATATAATACTACAGTTTCAGTCGGTTGTCAACTGTTTTCTTTCATATTTTCTGAAAAGCGATCAAAAGCAAACCAGAGTGTCAATCAGCGGCTGCCCATGTGTACAATGGCACAGAGTCCCGGCCCGGTATGGGCGCCGATGATGGGACTGAGCATCCGAATTTTGATCCGGCAGGTGGGATTCTTCTCCCGCAGGGCGTTTGCCACAAATTCGGCACGGTCGGGAACGTCGCTGTGAATGATATAGATCAGCTCGTTATCGCCGCCCTCTGTTGCGCCCTCGTACAGAGCCAGAAGCTCCTTCATGGCGTTTTTTGCGCCGCGCTTTTTCATGAAGGTATCCAGCTTGCCTTCCCGGTTGATCTTCAGGATTGGCTTAATATCCAGGGCGGTGCCCATTACGGCGGTGGCTGCGGACACACGGCCCCCACGCTTGAGATACATCAGGTCGTCCACCATAAACCAGTGACAGACACGAAGCCGGTTTTCCTCCAGCCAGCGGGCGTTTTCCTCCAGAGACATGCCGTTTTCCCGATTGAGGACGGCATATTCCAGAAGCATGTCCATGCCGCCGGTAGCGGAAAGGGAATCCACACTGCGGACAGTGACCTCCGGAAATACTTCACCAAGCTCCCGGACTGCCATCAGGGAGGATGCATAGGTGTTGGAAAGTCCGCTGGAAAGGGACAAATATAAAATGGAATTGCCCGCTTTCAGATAAGGAGTAAACAAATCGATATAGCTCTGGGGAGAGATCTGGGTGGTCTGGGTGAGATCACCGTTTCTCTGACCGTCGTAGAATACTTTCAGAAACGCATCGGTTTCAGGTGCGCTGCAGCAGCGATCCTCTCCGCCCACGGAATAATTCATGGGAAGGAAGTGGATCTGATGCTCCTCGGCAAAGGCAGGGTCAATATCGGCGGAAATATCCGTAAAAATCAGGTAATTCTTATCCATAAATGGCCTCCGTTGTCGAATTAAAATCATTCAAGTTTTTGAACTACCCGATTATACCATCCAACATATAAAAAATCAACGGAAATATCCTGATATTCCCGGATTGCATATAAAAATCCCTCCGAATCGTTCCAGAAAACGACTCGAAGGGAGATTATGTGATTATGCGGCCAGCTGAGCTCCTGCGGCTGCGGGGTCATCTACATTATCTGCGGGAGCAGGATTTGTGATCTCCTCCCAGAGGGACTTGAATGCAGCAGGGGTGCAGTTGGAGCGAATGTGGGTAGCGGCCAGTTCTTCGGTGTAGTCCGAGAGATACATGGTGTGGAATTTATAGCCCATGCCCACGGTACCGCCGGATTGAATCAGGGTCACGACTGGGTCCATGGAAAAATCGGAAACATAGGTGCCGGTTTCATCCTTGGTAATGGTCACATGGGCAAGCCCGCCCAGCATGTTGAAGTTGTCCTTCTGGCTGGAGACGAAATTACCAAGGGAATAGAAAACAGGCATTTTGTTTCCGCCAGAACCGGTGAGCACATCCGTAGGCTCCGCAACATGGGGGTGTGAGCCGATAATCAGACCAACACCCTGATCCGCAAAGAGCTGGGCCCATTGCTTTTGCTCTTCACTGGCGTAAAGCTGGTCCTCATTGCCCATGTGCATAAAGACCACCACAATGTCGGAAAGGGCCTTTGCCTTTGTGACCTGACCAATGATCCGGTCCCGGTGTTCTTCGTCGATCTGATCGACTGTATAGTCGTTATTTGCAACATAGCCATTGAGGCCGTATGTATAGTCCAGAAGGGCGATTTTGATTCCGTTTTTCTCAATCACAGCAATCTCATCCGCATCCTCCTGGGATTCATGAATGCCCAGCATGGTGACCTCGGGATGCTTTTTCCATGCAGCCACGGTGTCATCAATGCCTGTCTGTCCCTTGTCCAAGGCGTGGTTGGAGGCGTGACAGACCACGTCAAACCCTACCTCTGCAAGAGAATCCGCCATTTCCGCTGGGGTGCCGAAGGCGGGATAGTTGGTATATTCAGCGGGATCGGTGACAAAGATGGTCTCCTGCTGAATGCAGGCAATGTCAGCGCTTTGAATATCCTCCTGCAAATAGCTGTAAATCTCGGTGAAGTCATAGGAGCCATCTGGCTGCTGACCGTATTCAATGAGAGTACTGTGAATCAGATTGTCTCCCACTGCAAGCATGGTGACAGTCTTGGCAGGCTCCGGGGTTGCCGCAGGTGCCGCGGCAGTTTCGGCTTCGGAAACAGCCGATACAGCGGAGGACTGAGCTGCGGCGGAATCAGTCGAATCGCTGTCCTTGTCCCGGAAGGGAAGGGAAATCAGGTGTATCAGCAGGAACATGATGAGCGTAAAGACAACACCCATGGTGAAAAAGAAGCCAGCCTGCATCATATGAAACCGACGCCTGCGCTGTTCCCGGGTCAGAGGCTTCCGGGCGGGCTTCTTTTTGGAAGGGACACCGTGCTTTACGGCTTTTTTCGGAGAAGCCTGCGGGGCTGGGTTATCAGATGGTGTTGGAGTCTGGTTTTGCAAATCGTTCATATGATCGACCTCCTGTGCATGATACTATCATACACCAAAAGGAGCCAATTCACAAGAAAATATTGCAAAAATCAGGTGCTGTCCTGGACGACAGCACCTGACTCTTAGCCAACCTGATGGTCGATTTCTTCGTTGCCGTTTCCAAAGGGATGATCCTTGAACAGCAGGGAAATGCACCAAATGCCGCAAAGCCCGATGATGGTATAGATGATCCGGCTCAGCAGCGCGCCCTGTCCGCCGAAGATCCACGCAACAAGGTCAAATTGAAAAATGCCCACCAGCGCCCAGTTTAGCGCGCCGATGATGGTCAGTACCAGTGCAGTAATATCCATGATTGGTCCTCCTGAAATAGAAATGGTTCCGTTCACTGCTATTATGAACGGAACCAATGAAAAATATACAATTCTTTCTGTCCAATGGGTCAGTGACCATATTTTCCGGCCACGCGAAGCCGTGCCAGCGCTCGGGCCAGCGCGGCTTCCGCATGGGCAACACCCAGAGCGTCCTTTCTGGCGCGAAGCTTTTCACGGGCACGCTTTTCTGCGGCCTCTGCACGAATCCGGTCAATTTCATCTGCCCGCTCGGCGAAATCCACCATAACGTAAACTTCACTTTCAGAGACTTCAATAAATCCATCTCCCACCGCCAGAACGGTGGTTTCTCCGTTTACGGTATATCGAAGCTCACCGGCGGTGATAGCAACAACCACAGGCTCGTGATTGGCCAGCACGCCGAACTCACCATCCATGGCCGGAATGGTCAGAGATTCACAGGGGCCCACATAGGACTGCTTATCGATGGCGTAGATTTCAAGAGGAAATGTTTTCATATCTTACTCCTGCTTAAATCCCATGGAGGCGGCTTTTTTCTTCACGTCCTCGATGGTGCCAACGTTGAAGAACGCCAGCTCCGGGTAGTCGTCCATATCGCCGTCAATGATGGCCTTGAAGCCTCGGACCGTTTCGGATATGGGCACATATACGCCGGGAACGCCGGTGAAGTTTTCCGCCACATGGAAGGGCTGGGACAGGAATTTTTGAATCTTTCTTGCCCGGTAAACGGTTGCTTTGTCCTCTTCGTCCAGCTCTTCCATACCGAGGATGGCGATGATATCCTGAAGCTCATTATACCGCTGGAGAATTTCCTGCACCCGTCTGGCTACGGCATAGTGTTCCGCACCCACCACGTCAGCCTCCAGGATTCTGGAGGTGGATTCCAGAGGATCAACAGCAGGGTAGATGCCCTGTTCGGAGATGGCACGGGAAAGCACTGTGGTGGCATCCAGATGGGCAAAGGTGGTTGCGGGAGCCGGGTCGGTCAGGTCGTCGGCAGGCACATAGACGGCCTGCACCGAGGTGATGGACCCGGAACGGGTAGAGGTGATGCGCTCCTGAAGCTCGCCCATGTCGTTTGCAAGTGTAGGCTGATAGCCCACGGCGGAGGGCATACGCCCCAGCAGAGCAGACACCTCGGAGCCTGCCTGGAGATAACGGAAAATGTTGTCCACAAA
The DNA here is from genome assembly GCA_029012465.1 of Oscillospiraceae bacterium. Taxonomy (GTDB): domain Bacteria; phylum Bacillota; class Clostridia; order Oscillospirales; family Oscillospiraceae; genus HGM13006. The sequence goes on from JAQXMD010000022.1 coordinate 17,587, forward strand.
CAGCAGCACATCCTGATGCTCCTGATCCCGGAAATACTCTGCCATGGTCAGACCGGTCATGGCCACACGCATACGGGCTCCGGGAGGCTCGTTCATCTGGCCAAAGACCAGAGCGGTTTTATTGATGACTCCGGATTCGTTCATTTCACACCAGAGATCGTTGCCCTCACGGGTACGCTCTCCAACGCCGGTGAACACGGAATAGCCGCCGTGTTCCTGGGCAACGTTGGTAATCAGCTCCTGAATGAGAACTGTTTTGCCAACGCCTGCGCCGCCGAAAAGACCGACCTTACCACCCTTGGCATAAGGAGCCAGCAGGTCAATGACCTTGATTCCGGTTTCCATGACCTCCACCACGGGACTTTGCTCCTCAAAGGAGGGGGCGCTTCGGTGGATGGGCCAGCGCTGGGCATCTGCTGGGATGGGAGCCTTTCCGTCAATGGGATTACCCAATACGTTGAACATACGTCCCAGCGTATTTTCACCCACAGGAACAGAAATACAGCCTCCTGTGGGAACAACCTCCATATCTCTGGCAAGGCCCTCGGCTGCATCCAGCAGAATGCAGCGAACCACCTGATTTCCCAGATGCTTTGCGACCTCCATGACCATCTCGGTTCCACCCAGGTTTACCTTCAGGGCATCCTTGATGGCAGGAAGATAATCTCCGTCAAAGACGACGTCGACAACAGGTCCAATGACCTGCAAGATCTTACCGTTTTTCATGTGTGCCTCCTAATTATTCCTGCGCGTTGGCACCGGCGACAACTTCTGTAAGCTCTGTTGTGATCGCGGCCTGACGTACACGGTTGTATTGCAGAGATAGCTTTCTGACGATTTCCTCGGCATTGTCCGTAGCGTTCTGCATGGCAGTCATACGGGCATTCTGCTCGGCGGCAAAGGCCTCGACCATGGCGCCGTAGAGAATTCCCTTAACAAAGTTGGGTGCCACCTTGTCCAGTACAGCCGTTGCAGAGGGAGCAAACTCCGTGCTGTATCCCCGGAGATCATCCGCCGGGGTTACGGGGAACATATGTTGCGTCAGCGGCAGCAGCTGAATGATCTCTGCCTGAGAATTGAGGGAGTTAATCATCCTTGTATACACAATATGCACCTTGTCAAGATTTCCGCTGAGATATTCGCCAATCACATACTCGGCAATTCTGCGGGCAAGCCAAATCTCCGGGTCAGCGGCACTGTAGCAATGCTCCTGATCGATTTCTCCAAGCTGAGGACGCTTGGAAAAATACTTCCTCCCGGTATAACCGATGAAGAACAGCCTGTTATGCCTGGTCTTTTTGAGCGCTTCCTCAGCAAGCCGGTTCACGTTCAGGTTGTAGGAACCGGCAAGTCCCTTGTCGGAGGTGATGATGATATAGCCATTCCGAACCTCATCCGGCGGAATTTCACGGTCGGTGGCAAAATACCGCTGTTTTCCCTCGTCTGTGTGATTCAAAATGTCGATCATGACATACTGGAGCTTGTTGAAATAGGGCTCTGTTTGCTGAAGCCGCACTCTGGCCCGTTTGAGTCTGGAGGACGCCATCAGATACATGGCGTTGGTGATCTTCATGGTTTTCTGAATGCTGGTGATCCGGGAGCGGATTTCTCTCATACTGTCCATGAAATCACCTGCTCTTAAAGGCCTTGACGGCGCTCAGAATCCGGTCCTTCAGGGAATCTGTCATGACTCGGGTCACTTCGATTTCCCGAATGATATCGGAATGATTGGCCTCCATATAGTCAATAAGGTCGTCCTTAAACTGCTGCATTCTGCCGGATGGAATGTCCACAAGCATCCGGTTGGATGCGGCGCAGAGCAGAATGACCTGTTTGTGAAGGCTCATGGAATGATACAGGGGCTGCTTGAGCAGCTCGTATAGGCTTCTGCCATAGCTCAGCATATCCTTCGTGGCGTCATCCAGATCGGAAGAAAACTGAGTAAATGCCTCCATCTCACGATACAGTGCAAGATCGATGCGCAGAGTGCCGGAAACGCTCTTCATGATCTTTGTCTGAGCCTTGCCGCCCACACGGGATACAGAGATACCCACGTTTACAGCGGGACGCTGACCGGCGTGGAACAGCTCCGATTCCAGGAAAATCTGACCGTCGGTAATGGAAATGACGTTGGTGGGGATATAGGCGGAAACATCGCCGGCCTGGGTTTCGATGATGGGCAGTGCGGTCATGGAACCGCCGCCATGCTCCTCATTCCGGCGGCAGGCCCGCTCCAGAAGTCTCGAGTGGAGATAGAAAACATCGCCGGGATATGCCTCACGTCCGGGGGGGCGGTGGAGCAGCAGGGAGATGGCACGATAGGCCTGTGCGTGCTTACTGAGATCATCATATACGATCAGCACGTCACGGCCCTCATCCATAAAGTGCTCGCCGATGGCAGCACCGGTATAGGGGGCGATGTACTGCATGGGGGCGGGATCGGCTGCGGTAGCCGACACAACAATGGTGTAATCCATGGCGCCGTGCTTCTTCAGGGTGCCCACGATCTGGGCAATAGAGGAGGACTTCTGACCGATCGCCACATAGATGCAGACCATATTCTGATCCTTCTGGTTCAGAATTGTATCCACTGCAAGCGCGGTCTTTCCGGTCTGGCGGTCGCCGATAATCAGCTCACGCTGGCCCCGCCCAATGGGGAACATGGAGTCAATGGCAAGGATGCCGGTCTGAAGGGGCACATTGACCTCCTTCCGGCTGATGACGCCGGGGGCGATTCTCTCAACAGGACGATAATCATCCGCGTTAATGGGGCCCAGACCATCGATGGGTTCTCCAAGGGCATTGAGCACACGGCCCAGCATATCGTCGGAGGTACCCACGCCGGCGCTCTTGCCGGAGCGCGCCACCCGGGAACCCTCCCGCACATCGGTGTCAGAACCGAAGAGAATACAGTCAAGAGAATTCTCGCGGACGTTTTGAATGATGCCCTTCACACCGGACTCAAAGACCACGATTTCGCCATAGGCGGCGTGATCGATGCCGTCGATGGTGGCGATTCCGTCGCCGACGGTAATGACAGCGCCAACCTCCTGATGGGTGGCCTCCAGTTCAAAGTCCTCGATTTGCGCTTTGAGAATGGCAAGGACATTTTGCTCGGCAGTATCCAAATCCACTCTGGACAGCTGCTTTTTCAGCTGATCCATACGGCCCTGGGTACTCCAGTCGTATTCCTGACGGCCAACGGTCAGCTTAAAGCCGCCGATGAGGGATTTGTCCTCCTGCATCTCAATGTGAAATTCCTCGCCCGGATAATTGTCTGCAATGAAATGCTTGATTCCAAAAAGCTGATCCTCGGTGGGAGGTGTCACATAGCGAAGGGTAACCTGCAGCTTGTGCTCCTGGGCACGGCGGAGGCTTCCGTACAATTCTACGATTTTGTCATACAGCCGGGTATCGCCGTTATCACAGAGAATCTTTAAAAATCTGCGAATGCCGCTGGGGTAAGTGCGGTCAATCAGTTCGTGCTTTTTTTCAAGAGATACCGTGGGATCATCCAGCTGATCCACCAGTACGGGCATGTGGCGGTTCAGCTCCTGAACGGCCTTGATCTCTTCCAAGGCGGCATGATGCTCAAGCAGCTCCTGCGCATATTCAAGTGTTGCTTTGGTCATTTGCTTCGCCTGCTTTCTCTATGAACTGGTCGTACAGTGCGCTGTCAGACGCTGGGCTGACACCTACCACCCGCGCAGTTGCTTCAAGAACAAGGCTGCGGATTTCTCCCTGAGCTTCCTTCAGGATTTTTTGCTTCTGACGCTCGGCTTCGGTTTCTGCTTTCTTTATAATGTTCTTTGCGTCGTTGTTGGCATTGGAGATGATCTCGTTGTAGACTTCCATAGCCTTCTGAGAGGATTCATCCATGGCCTGCTTTTTCTCAGCCTCCAGATTCTTTCTGAATTCCTGCTGCTGGGCGACCATGGCATCGGCTTCAGCCTTTGCGGCGTCCGCGTCGGAAAGCTGTTTGTCCACAAGGGCCTGACGTTCATCCAGAATTCTGTGTACGGGCTTTAAAAGGAACAGTTTGACCAGCAAGCAAAGAACCAGAATATTGATGACTGTCCATAACAGATCAATATCGACAGATAACATACTACACCTGCTTTCTGATAATTTGATTCGGTACGGACGGCTTACAGGATCAGCAGCAGAAGGGCGATAACAAAACCGTAAATTGCGGTTGCCTCTGCCAGCGCACAGCCAAGGATCAGAATACTCTGGATTTTTCCGCTGGCTTCGGGCTGACGGGCAACAGCGTCAACAGCGTGTGCTGTAGCAATACCAATACTGACACCAGCACCCATACCACAGAGAACTGCGATGGCTGCACCGATAGCAACTAATGTACTCATAATGATTTCTCCTTTGTTTAATGAAATAATGCAAATTACTCGATGGCTTCCTTGATATACATGCCTGCCAGGAATACAAAGACGTATGCCTGAAGGAATCCGTCGAAGAAATCGAAATACAGGCTGAAAATCGAGGGGAGGAATACCGGCACAACGGCTTCCAGCAGCTTCATAATGACAAATGCGCCGAGAACGTTTCCGAACAGTCGCATACACAGGGACAGGGGACGGGTAAACAGGTCCAGAATACTCACCAGTCCTGCAATGCCGGTAAAGGATTTGAGCCAGCCCTTAACGCCCTTGGCCCGGATTCCGGCTGCCTGTACCAGTACGATGGTCATAATAGCCATGGCAGCGGTGACATTCAGAGATTTCGTAGGGGGCTTGAATCCAAAGACACCTGCAATGTTTGCAAATCCGAGATAGACAAGGACGGTAATCAGATAGGGGACATACCGATGCCCATGTTCACCCACAAGACCACCAACCAGAGATTCCAGCTTTATGACGATCCATTCCACGGCAGCCTGTCGCCGGCTGATATTGGATACCTTCAGATTGCGGGTCAAAAGAAGGGATACCAGCACAATGACCGCCATGATGATCCATGTCACCACACAGGATTCATCAAACTTGATCGCTCCGATGAGGGGCAGCCGGATGGGCAGCTCAAACACCGTTTCACAGTTCATCTCTTCCGCAAAGATTTCGGAAAGATTACTCACAAACTCTCACTTCCTTTCGCCCTGCTATTTTACAGAGTGTTTCAAATAAATGCATTCCCGGGGATCAATCAGAAATTTCCTTCCGCGGCTCCTGGGGGATCTGTGCAGCCTTTGCACGATCGGTTACGCTGCGGAAATAGAACAGCGCCACCAGAAGGGCCATCAGGAATCCGAGAATGCTCAGACCAATGAGAACGCCGATGGCAAGCGCTTTCCGGGCGGTCTTGACCCATATGACCGCACCCAAAAGAATGCCCAGCGCGTTTCCGCTGCAAAAGATAAACACCACAACCAGAACAAGAAGCATCCTGCTTTTGGGGTTTACCGCAGTGGAAGAATTGCAGTGGGAAGAGCCTGCGTTTTCATCTCTCATGGCATCATCTCCGTATGCAAAGGGACAGAAAATCCCTGATATAATTTTGTATTATAGTTCTTTCAAAATCGTTTTTCAATCACCTGCCGGGAAAATTACACAAAAAACTGCCGGGAATACAGCATATAAAACAAATCGAACAGTATCAAACATGGGGGAGCACATCCCGACACGCCCATCATGATTTCTTCACATTTCTGAAACACTCCCACGGGCAGAATAATATCATCCATTTGAACAGAAAAAAGAAGATGAAAAATCACTTCCCAAATGGGATATTGTCCTGTATAATATCCTTTACTGACAATTTTCCGCCTTTTGGCGAATAAAAAATATGGAGGCATTCTATTATGGACCAGCGTTCAAAAAAGCTCCTGAGCTTACTGGAGAATGACTGCACCCTGAATCATGCGCAGCTTGCCGCACTTCTCAATACCACCACAGAAGATGTGACCGCGATGATCGGCTCCCTTGAAAAGCAGGGCGTTATTCTCGGCTATAAGGCTGTAGTGAACTGGGAAAAGACCGACCTTGAGACTGTGGAGGCGCTCATCGAGGTGAAAATCACCCCACAGCGGGACAAGGGCTTTGACCGGATCTCCGAGCGGATCTGCCAGTATGAAGAGGTGGAGAGCTGCTATCTCATGTCCGGCGGCTATGACCTGACCGTTATCATTACCGGCAAAACTCTCCGAGAGGTGGCCCTGTTCGTGGCACAGAAGCTCTCTACCATCGAGGGCGTTACCAGCACCGCGACCCACTTCATTCTGAAGAAGTATAAGCAGCAGAATGTATTCTTTGCGCCCAAGGAGGAGCAGAAGGAAAGGCTGATTTTCGTATGATCGACTATAATTCTGTTATCTCCAAACGCGTTCAGAGCATTCAGCCCTCCGGCATCCGTAAGTTTTTTGATATTTTGGAAAACATGACTGACGCCATTTCCCTTGGTGTCGGCGAGCCGGATTTTCCCACGCCCTGGCATATTCGGGACGCGGGCATCTACTCTCTGGAAAAGGGCTTTACCAAGTATACATCCAATGCGGGCATGGCCGATCTTCGCCGGGAAATCTGCAACTATTTAGACCGCCGGTTTGATCTGCACTACGATCCGGATACCCAGGTCCTTGTGACCGTTGGCGGCAGTGAGGGCATTGACTGCGCCATCCGGTGCATCACCGATCCCGGAGACGAGGTGCTGATTCCCGAGCCCAGCTTTGTGTGCTACGGCCCCATGGTATCCCTGGCATCCGGCGTGCCGGTGGCCATTCCCCTGGTGGCGGATAATGAGTTCCGGGTCAGCCCGGAGCAGCTTCTCAGTGTTGTAACAGACAAGACCAAAGCCATTGTGCTGCCCTATCCCTCCAACCCCACCGGCGGCATTATGCAGCGGGAGGATCTGGAGGCCATTGCGCCCATTTTGAAGGAGCGGGGCATCATCGTTATATCTGACGAGATATATGCAGAGCTGACCTATGAGGGAAAGCACGTTTCCATGGCAAACCTTCCCGGCATGTATGAGCAGACCCTTGTGGTCAATGGTATGAGCAAGAGCTACTCCATGACCGGCTGGCGTCTGGGCTATGTCTGCGGCCCTGCACCGCTGATTCGGCAGATGACCAAAATCCACCAGTACGCCATTATGTCCGCACCTACCACCAGCCAGCATGCGGCTGTGGAGGCCCTCCGCAACGGCGATGAGGACATCGAGCGTATGAAGGAGGAATACGATGGCCGCCGCCGGTTCCTTGTCAATGGCCTGAGAGAGCTGGGCCTTGACTGCTTTGAACCAAGAGGCGCCTTCTATGTGTTCCCCTGCATCCGTTCAACGGGCCTGAGCTCCGAGGAGTTCTGTGAACGTCTGCTGGTGGAGCAGAAGGTTGCCTGTATTGCGGGCAATGCCTTTGGTCAGAGCGGTGAGGGCTTTGTGCGTATGTGCTATGCAGCCAGTATGCACGATCTTCAGGAGGCTCTCCGCCGGATCGGATTGTTCCTGGACAGCCTGAAGTAAACTGTTCCTTTGGAGGTACAATTCAATGGTGAATTGTTTTCATGCTGCGGACATTCTGGTTCCGCAGAAGATTTCACTGAGAAAGTGGGCCTGTGTCGCCTGTGACCAGTATTCCTCTCAGCCGGAGTATTGGGAGCGGGTAAGGGATTTCGTGGGGGAGGAGCCTTCCACCTATCACATGATTTTCCCGGAGGCGTTTCTGAATACCATGCCCCGGCAGGAGCGGATCGATAGCATCCACAAGCACATGGAGGAATATCTTTCCTCAGGCATTTTTCGGAATTTCCGCAGGAGCTTTCTCTATGTGGAGCGCACCATGGGAGATGGTCGGGTCCGTCATGGCCTGATTGGACAGCTGGATCTGGAGGAATACGACTTCACTCCCGGTTCTGCCGCCCATATCCGGGCCACCGAGGGAACGGTACAGGAGCGCATTCCGCCCCGGGTGGAGATCCTTCGGGATGCTGCGCTGGAGTTTCCCCATGTGCTGCTGCTCTGTGACGACAGAAGGGACGAGATCATGTCCTCCGCCCGGGAAACCGACGGGGAGATTGTCTACGATTTTGATTTGATGGAACATGGCGGGCATATCAGGGGCAAGGTCATTTCCGGACTTGGTGTATCCCTTGTAAACGCCGCCATCAGCCGATATATTCAGGCAACGGAGGCTTCTCAGCCTGCCGGAAACGCCATGAGCTTTGTGGTGGGAGACGGCAACCATTCCCTTGCGTCTCTGAAGGCCTGCTGGGATCAGCTGAAGCCCACCCTCACAGAGGAAGAGCGAATCAATCATCCCGGAAGATTCGCTCTGGTGGAGCTGGAAAACATCCATGACGAAGCCATCCGTTTTGAGCCCATTCACCGGCTGCTGCGGCATGTGGAAGAGGAGGAATTTCTCTCAGCGCTTCAGCCCAAGCTCCGGCCGGAGGGGCATCCCATTGTTCTCATCACCAAAGCGGGAAGAAAGACCGTGTATCTGGATCAGGAGGAAAGCCCTCTTGCGGTTGCGGTTCTCCAGCCCTTCCTGGACGACTATCTGAGAACCCATCCCTGTACCATCGATTACATCCATGGGGAGGACGCCCTGACTGCTTTGGCTCAGGAGGATCATTCCCTTGGAATTCTTCTGGAGGGAATGGACAAGAAAGCCCTGTTCCCCGGAGTCCTCAAAAGCGGTGTATTGCCCAGAAAGACCTTCTCCATGGGCGAGGCCCATGAAAAACGCTTCTATCTGGAAGGAAAGAGACGCAGATGACAGTTCTTCACACCCTTGCCCATGCAAAGCTGAATCTGACGCTGGATGTGGTTGGAAAGCGGCCTGACGGCTATCACAATCTCACCATGGTCATGCAGGAGATCAGCCTTGGGGATGAAATCACCCTGACCCTTGGCACAAAGGAGCCGTGGAAGGTGATCTCCGGATCACAGGAAATCCCCTCCGATGACTCCAACCTTGCTGTCAAGGCGGCGAAGCTGTTCTTTTCGGAGACCGGCATTGACCCAGACGGTCTGACCGTGGAGATTCAAAAGCATACGCCTGTCTGTGCGGGCATGGGCGGGGGAAGTGCCGACGGAGCAGGGGTTCTGCGGCTACTCTATGAGCACTACGGACAGCCCATTTCCCGGGAGGCGCTGTTCCGAATTGCGGAAAACACCGGATCGGATGTGCCCTTTGCCCTGTTTGGGGGAACTGCCCTGGCAAGGGAAAAGGGACAGGTGCTCAGCCGGATTCCTTCCATGCCGGATTGTGACATTTTGATCTGCAAGCCCCCCTTTCCTGTTTCCACCCCGGCTCTGTTCCGGGCCATCGACAGCGAAGTGATTGAAAGACGGCCTGATACAAAGGCCATGCTCGCGGCGTTGGAGCAGGGGAGCATTGAGGAGGTTGCCAAAGCCCTTTACAATGTCTTTGAGCCTGTGGTGGCACGGGAGCACGAGGAAATCCATGAGATCAAGTCCGTTATGTGCTGTCAAGGAGCGCTTGCTGCCTGCATGACCGGTTCCGGACCTACGGTGTTTGGCATTTTTACGGATCATCAGGCGGCAGAGGCTGCGTATCAAACACTGAAAACGAAGTATTCTGACACCTATCTTGTGAAACCTGTATAAAACATGAAATATCCGTCCATGATGTGGGTAAATCCTACATAATGGACGGTGATTTTTATGATTACAAAACTGAAACAGATTCGATGGGAGCTGGCCATACTCCTTGGAATTGCCGCGCTCCTTGCCTGGGGAACAGCGCTGGAGCGTCAGCAGCAGCGGATTGCGGAGCATATGATACGGCTTCATGTGGTGGCAAACTCGGACAAAAGGGAAGATCAGGCTGTGAAGCTGCTTGTGCGGGATGCGGTTCTGGAAACAGCAGCCCCTTGTTTGGAATCCGCAGGCAGCGCTCAGGATGCACGCGTTCAGCTGGAGGCGATTCTCCCGAGGCTTTGCAGTGTTGCCAATGAGACCCTCCGGGAAAACGGCTTTTCCGATACTGCCACGGTTTCGTTGGGGCGGGAGCTGTTTTCCACACGGCACTATGAGGGATTCTCTCTCCCCGGGGGGTACTACAATTCGCTGAGAGTGACCATTGGAGCAGGGGAAGGCCACAATTGGTGGTGCGTGGTGTATCCCCAGCTGTGCATGTCGGCGGTATCGGAGCAAAAGGCTGTGGCGGTGATGGGCGGCATGGACCAGGAGGATGCTGAGGTGCTCACAGGAGAATATGAATTTCGGTTCCGGACTTTGGAGCTGTTTGAAGATCTTCTGGGATTCTTTCGCAGCAGGCAGCCATAGCGGGTAAGGTGACAAAGCCATGGATTTGTGGTATAGTATCCACATCAGAACGCAACTGGAGTGATACAATTGCTCACGATCATATACGGACGGGCCAAAACAGGGAAAACGCAGCTCCTTCTTCAGCAGGTAAAGACTGCGGATACCACAGCCATGGCATCCAGAATCCTGATTGTACCCGAACAGCTGAGCCATCAGACGGAGCGGAAGCTCTCTGCCCACTGCGGCGATCCCATCAGCTACGTTTCAGAGGTACTGAGCTTTACCAGACTGACCAGTCGGGTGTTTTCCCTCTATGGGGGCGGAGCCAGACAGGTGCTGGACAATGCCGGTCGGATTCTCACGGCCCAAATGGCCCTCAGCGGCATTCTGTCCCAATTGAAGGTATTCGCCTCCGCCGCCGGACGGCCAGAATTCCTTTCAGGGGTTGTGGAACTGATTGACGAGCTGAAAAGCTATCATATCACCCGGGAACAGCTGGAGGAAGCAGCCTCTGAGACCACCGGGCAGTTTTCCGAAAAGCTCCGGGAGATCGGGTTGATTCTCAGTGCCTATGAGGGACTAACCGCCCAGGGCGCTGCCGACCCAAGGGATCAGCTCACAAGGCTTGCGGGAAAGCTTCAGTCCGGGGATTATGGGCAGGGACGGAGATTCTATGTGGATGGGTTTACGGACTTTTCCACCCAGGAGCTTCGGGTGCTGGAGATTCTGCTGCAGGAATCTGGCTCCATGACTGTCACCGTCCTTTGTGATGACCCCTATGGAAGTGACCCACTGTTTGCCCCCGGCCGGGAGACCCTCCATCGCCTCCTGAAAATGGCACAGGATTGCGGTCAGCAGGTGGAACTGATCCGGGCGGATTACCGGCGGCCTGTTCCGGAGGCCTTTACATATCTGGAGCAGAAGCTGTTATCCTTTGACGACGTATCCTTCTCCCGGCGGCAGAATGCTGTTCGGACGGTCAGCTGTCGGGATCGTCTGGAGGAGGCTCGGGCCTGTGCCGCTGCCATCCGCGATCACGCCATGCAGGGCATGCGATATCGGGACATGATGATTTGCTGTGGAGGAGAGGAGCTGTATCGGGGACTGCTGAAAAGCGTCTTTTCCGAGCTGAATATTCCCCTGTACACTTCGGAGAAAACACCGGTGCTGTCTCACCCGGCCATTGGCTTTGTGCTGCTGTCACTGGATGCGGCCCTGAATGGCATGGAAACGGAGACCGTCTGTGCCTGCATGAAAACCGGCTACAGCGGCCTTTCCGATGACAGCTGTGACAATCTGGAAAACTACGCCATCACTTGGGCCATTCGGGGCAGCAAGTGGGAACGGGACTGGGTGCAGCATCCCGACGGTTTGGACGGAAGGGATACGGAGGAGAGCAGATTGGCCCTTGCTGCGCTGAATCAGGACCGGATGCGGCTTCAGCCCCTGTTTACCCTCCGAAGGGAGCTCAGAAACGCGGGAACTGTTCGGGGACAGATTGAAGCCCTGTTTCATTATCTGGAGGAAACCGACCTCTGCGGAAGGCTGGAACAGGAGATTGCCGGCGGCGAATCCGCTGGGGATCTATCCTATGTGCAGTACACCGGTCAGGTGTGGGAAACGCTGATTTCCTGTCTCCAGCAGATCGACAACGTTTCGGGTCAGCAGACCCCGAGAGAGGATTATCTCCTTCGCATTCTGAAGCTGTCCCTTGGGCAATACCAGCTGGGCGCAATTCCCTCGTCTCTGGACTGTGTCACCTTCGGCACCGTTGCGGCGGTTCGGGGAAATGAGCCGAAGCTGCTCTATGTCCTTGGCATGAATGAGGGCCTGATTCCCGCTGTGCCTTCCGGAGGAAGCCTTTTGACAGAACGGGAGCGGGGAATTCTGCGGGATCAGATGAACATTACGCTGGCTCCCGACGCCGAGGGGGTCTATCAGCGGGAGCTTTTGAAGGTATACGGCGCCTTTTCTGCCCCCACGGAGTATCTCTATTTGTCTCTGGCAGGGGAGGATATGGGCACGGCGCTTTCCGCATCCTTCCTGATGGAACGGATTTGCAGTCTGTTCCCGGACAGCCCCATGACGCCTCCCGCAGAGTTTGGCCTTTCGGCGGAAACTGCTGCCCAGCGGTATTTATCCGCGCTGGATGACCCGGAGGATGCCTCTGGGGCAGCTGCCATCGGTAAGGTGATGGGACAGTGCGATGAGCTTCATAAGAAAATCGCGCAAGGGCAGCTTCTGGCCCGGGAGCGGGAGCTTTTGGTACTTCCCGCCCATTCCGCCGGTCTTTTTGGCCTTCCGGTGCCTCTGACGGCTTCAAGGCTGGATGAGCTGGGGAAATGCCCTCTGGAGTATTTCCTGGATTATGGCCTGAAGGCAAAGGTTCGGAAGGAAGCCACCTTTGACGCTGCGGAATTCGGTACCTTTGTCCATTACATATTGGAAAAATCCATCCCGGAGTGGGTGGATGCAAAGCGGGGGCCTCTGGAGCTCTCCGAGAGCACCGTGATCGTAGAGGGACATTTGGAGTCCTACAGCCAATCCAGATTCACAGAGGAGGAGCGTTCTGCCCGTGACAGGTATCTGTTCTGGCGGAACGGGGAGGAGGCCAGCCTTCTGCTCCGGGATATCTCTCAGGAGCTGAGCAAATCCCAGTTCGTTCCCTGTTCCTATGAGCTGTATTTCGGTGGGAAGGACGGCCCCAAGGCTGTGGATGTGTCCGGAACATTGGGCGCCGGCAGGCTCACTGGCATGGTGGATCGGGCAGACCTGTGGCGCAGTGAAGCCGGCGATTTTATCCGAATCATTGACTATAAATCCGGCAGTAAGAAATTTGACTATACGGATCTATACGGGGGCGTTGGCATGCAGATGCTTCTATATCTGTTTGCTCTGGAGCAGTCCGGCATTCAGGGGGTTACGGAGCACCCGGTTCCCGCAGGCGTGCTATATGTGCCCGCAAAGCATGCATTTTCAAAGGATGGAGACAGCGAAGAAGCCGATTCCGATCCCCTTCGCCGGAGCGGGTTGATTCTTGGGGAAGAACCGGTGCTGGAAGCCATGGAAAGCGGCGACAGGAGCCAGTATCTGCCCATCGGCGCCAACCGGAAAAGAAACGATTATACCGTATCCAGACAGCAGATGGGCATTCTGCGGGACTTTGTGGAGGGCAAAATGTCTCATGCGGTGGACCGGATCCTTGGGGGCGATTTCTCCCCGGAGCCCTTCTACTGCGGAAAGTCCAAGGACCCCTGCGGCTACTGCGATTATGCGGATGTGTGCCAGAAGGACCCGCAGTTCCGCAGAAAATTCTATCATAAGGCCCTGTCCGCAAAGGACTTCTGGGAAAAGATTGGAGGCGAGGAAGATGGCTGAACCGAAACTGACGCCGGAACAGCAGCAGGTGGTGGACAACCGGGGCGGTACGCTGCTGGTATCCGCCGCGGCTGGCTCCGGTAAAACAAAGGTTCTTGTGGACCGGGTCATGGACCAGATTATCCATGAGGGACGGAACATTCATGAGTTTCTGATTATTACCTTTACCAATGCTGCTGCGGCAGAGCTGCGGGCCAAGATTGCAAAGGCCATCGGGAAAGCCCTCAGTCAGGACCCGGACAACCGGCATTTGCAGCGACAGAACAGCCTTATGCCGCTGGCGCAGATTTCCACGGTGCATGCCTTCTGCGGCAGCCTCATTAGACAGTATGGTTATCTTCTTGAAGTTCCCTCGGACTATGCCATGCTGGAGGATTCCGAGCGTGACCCGATGCTGAATCGAATTCTGGGGGACCTTCTGGAGGAATCCTATGAGAAAATGACTCCGGGATTCCGGCTTCTGGCGGATACGTTGGGTGCGGGCAGAACCGATTCTGGGCTGGAAGATGTGATTGTGACCCTGTTTCAGAAGCTGGAGGCCCAGCCCTATCCGACCCTGTGGCTCCATTCCCAGCGCACTAGATTTGAAAGCATGGAGGACTTTGAATCCTCCTCTTGGGTGGAAATTCTGAAGAAGGATGCCGCCACAAAGCTCAAAAGACTGGCACAGCGCTATGACTGGGCCATTTCTCAGATGCAGGGGGACGAGAAGCTGGAGAAAAAGTATCTGCCTCTTTACATCACTCAGCGTCAGTGCCTTGCCCGTATGATGGATGCATTGAATGGGCCATGGGACGAAATCGGAGTGGCTCTCCAAATGGACTATCCTCGGGTTTCGGTTACGAAATATGAGGATAAGGCAAAGCTGGAGGCCATTCAGGCGGTAAAAAATGACGGGAAGAAGCTCCTCGAAAAGCTCCGGGAGCAGTTTTTGGAGCCTGCCGGGAAGCTGATGGAGGAGCAGAACGCCATGGAGCCTGCCATTCTGGCACTGCTGGAGTTGGTGGAGGAGCTGGAAAAACGGTTTTCCCGGGAAAAGCGCAGAAGAAATGTGCTGGACTTCTCCGATCAGGAGCATCTTGCTATCCGACTTTTGACCGACGGCAGGGGAAAGCCCTCGGCCATTGCGGCAGAGGTTCGGGGAAGATTTTGCGAGATCATGGTGGACGAGTATCAGGATTCCAACCGGGTTCAGGAGCTGATCTACACCACAATTTCCTCTGCGGGAGATCAGAACCGGTTCCTGGTGGGCGATGTCAAGCAGTCCATTTACGGCTTCCGTCAGGCGGAGCCGGAGATCTTTCAGGAAAAGTATCAGCGGTTTCAGGATGCGGAACGTGTCTCTGACCATTCCCCCCGAAAGCTGGTGCTGTCCAAAAATTTTCGTTCCCGGCCGGAAATTCTGGAAGCTGCGAACCATGTATTTGCAACGGTCATGTCTCATGAGGTATCTGACTTGGATTACGGCCCAAGAGAGCGTCTGTATCCCGGCCTTGACAGCTATCCCGACGACAGGCAAACCCATGTGGAGCTGGCCGTGCTCAGCCTCAGCAAGGCGGAAAACGGGAGAGACGATGAATCCACCAAGTATCAGCGGGAGGCCAAATGGGTTGCCGCGAGAGTTTCTCAGGTCCTGAAAGAGCAGCTTCCGGTGCGGGATGGGGATGGAACAAGACCCTGCCGTCCGGAGGACATTGCCATCCTGTTTCGGAGCAAGGACCCCATGGGGCTATATATCCGGGAGCTGGAGGCGCTGGGGATTCCTGTTTCTGCCGATAACGGGACTTCTCTTTTTGAAACCCCGGAGGCAAGGGTACTGGTAAACATTCTTCGGACTATCGACAATCCCCATCAGGATATCCCGCTGCTGAGTGTCCTTTGCAGCCCGCTGTTCCGGTTTTCCAACGATCAGCTCGCGCAAATCCGGAATGTCTCGGACGCGCCCAGATTCTACGATGCCATGGAAGAATGCAACGAAGAATGGTGCCAGGACGCAGTGAATACAATCAAGGCCCTCCGGAAGGAGGCCAGAACCCTGTCCGCAGAGCTGCTGGTGTGGAAGCTGCTCCAGGAATACGGGCTTCTCACTGCCTACAGTGCCATGGCCGATGGCAGCACCCGGCAGCAGAATCTTTTGGCCATTGCCTCTCTTGCCAGAAAACAGGCCTCCGGCAGACATCTGTTCCTCTATCAGCTGATTCAGGCCCTGGACCGGTATATGGAGTCCGGTGTGCAGCTGGAAGGGCAGAGCGGTGGCGGCGTGGTGCTGACCACCATGCACAAATCCAAGGGACTGGAATATCCCATTGTATTCCTCTGCGACCTGTCCCGGCGGTTCAACTTCCGGGAGCTTTCCAATCAGATTCTCGTGGACAACGACATGGGGTTGGGGGTCAAGATGGTTGATCCGGCCAAGCGGCTCAGAAGACCCGGCGTCGGTCATAATGCCATCGCTGTCAAGAAGCGGCATAAGCTTCTAGCGGAGGAGCAGCGGGTCCTGTATGTGGCCATGACAAGGCCCAAAGACTATCTGTTTATGACCTATGCGACAGGAGAAAAGTCTGACTTTATGACAAAGATGCTGCCCGGTGTGGGCTGCCCGGCGGATTATTGGGCAGCGGAAAGCGCCTCCTGTCTGGGTGACTGGGTGATTCTCTCCGCGTTGGGTAGAATCGAAGCCGGCGCCTTGTTTGCGGAGGCCGGTCGACCGGGCTGTTCGCTTACTGTTTCCGATTATCCCTGGAGCATCCGGTACGAGGTTCTCGCGGAAGATCAGGAGCTTGGCGGTAGCCGTTATATCCCCGCCGTGGAAACGGAGTCCCAAAGAGAAATCCTTTCACCTGCACTCCTGCTGAAAGGCCTGAAATGGGAATATGACCATATGGAGGCGGCCCTGACCCCCTCCAAGCTGACAGCCACCCAGCAGAAGGGAAGAAATCTCGACAGCGAGTCTGCGGAGGACACGGTTCAGACGCCGAGGAAGATCACCCTTCAGCGTCCGGCCTTTATGCAGGAAACAACCGGCCTTTCTCCCACGGAAAAAGGAACCGCAAACCATCTGTTTTTACAGTATGCGGATTTTGTACATCTGACAGATACCGATGGGGCTATTTCGGAGCTGGACCGGCTGGTGGATGAGGAATTCCTCACGGAGCAGCAGGCTCAGGCGGTTCGCCCTGAGGCCATGGTGCGGCTGTTCCGATCCCCTTTGGGACAGCGCATGCTGAATTGTCAGGAACTGATTCGGGAATTCAAGTTTTCTCTGCTCATGGAGGCGGAGAACTATTATACCGGTCTTGATGGGGAGAAGGTGCTTTTGCAGGGCGTTGTGGATGCGGCAATTCTGGAGCCGGATGGCATCACGGTCATTGATTTCAAAACCGACCGTGTGACAGAGGATTCCGTTCTTGCCCGGGCAGAACACTATCGGGGGCAGCTCACATCCTACCGGAAGGCGCTGGAACGGATATTCCAGCGTCCTGTGAAAGAGATGATTCTATATTTCCTGTCCATTGGAAGGGAGGTTACGTTATGATAAAAGCGGTGATTTTCGATATGGATGGCCTTATGACCGATACGGAGCGGCTGTTTATTGACCTCTGGTGTCAGGTGCTCATGGAACGGGGGATGCCGGAAAACCGGGATGTGGTGACACATTGTATCGGCCTTGACCACGGAAGAACCCGGGCCTATGTTTCCGAAAAGCTTGGGGAGGATTTCGACTATATGAATGTGATGGGAGAAATCAACCGGAGAGCCATCCGCCACTATGAGGAAATCGGAGTTCCTCTGAAGGAGGGTCTCTATGAGCTTCTGGATTATCTGGACAAAAAGGGAATCCCCTATGGGGTAGCCACCTCCACCAAGCGGGACAATGCCCGGTTCCGTCTTGAAAAGATCGGTGTACTGAGCCGCCTCAGCGGCCTTGTTACCGGTGATATGGTGGAAAAGGGGAAACCGGAGCCGGACATCTTCCGGAAAGCAGCGGAGGCAATCGGCGTTCCGGCAGGGGAGTGCATGGTTCTGGAGGACTCTCCCCATGGAATTCTGGCCGCCCACAGGGCTGGCTGCATTCCTGTCATGATCCCTGATTTGAAGGAACCGGACGACGAGACATCGGCAATGCTGATTGCCAGAAGAAACAGCCTTCTGGAGATTCCGGATCTTCTGGAATCCATGAACCGAAATACATAGAAAAATCTTGCAGGGTGCGTTGCGATCCGATTTGCAACACACCCTGCCTTTACGTCCAGCGGTTATCTGCGGTTCTGATTCTGCTCGCGCTGATTCTGGTTCTGCTGGTTCTGCTTCTGCTCACGCTGATTCTGGTTCTGCTGATTCTGCTTCTGCTCTCTGCGATTCTGATTGTCGTTCATGTGAGATTCCCTCCTTGAAAGTGTCGGATCACTCCGCAGAGGTAGTATTGCCATTCTGTCAGGATTTATCCCTGGATTTGAAAATCATTGCACAGAGGTATCCGAAAAAGATCGCCGCTGCGATACCTCCGGCTCCGGCAGTGAAGCCGCCGGTGAATATGCCGATCCAGCCGTCCTTCCCGATGGCTTCCCGGACACCCTTTGCCAGATTGTAACCGAAGCCCGTCAGAGGGATGGTCGCTCCTGCGCCGCCCCACTCCTTGACCGCGTCATAGAGGCCAAGTCCGCCCAATATGACACCGGCTACCACATAGGTAACAAGGATTTTTGCCGGGGTAAGCTTTGTCTTGTCAATGAGAATCTGTCCGATGCCGCAGAGGAGACCGCCGCAGAGGAACGCATTCAAATATTCCATCACATACACCCGCTTTCTCCGCTGATGGCTACCGCGTGACATACAGCCGGAACAGATTCCCCCTGCTGGGTGGAAACCGGGGACAATAGTGCTCCCGTGCCGCAGAAGAGAATGTTTCTGTACTTCTTCGTCTTCAGCTTTTCCAGCAGGTATCCGCAGAGCACCACCGCGCTGCATCCGCAGCCGGAGCCTCCCGCGTGAACATCCTGCTGCTCCAGATCAAAAATCATGGTGCCGCAGTCCTTCAGCTTATCGCCCAGTGCGTAGCCTTCCCGGCGGAACAAGTCGCTGGCAAGCTCCAGACCTACCGTACCGAGATCGCCGGAAATAATCAGGTCATAGTCCGAGGGACTCAGGCCGCTGTCCTGAAAGTGCGATATGACCGTATCCACAAAGGCCGGGGCCATGGCCGCACCCATGTTGTTGGCGTCGGTAATACCCAGATCCATGATTTTTCCGGTGGTGACTCCCCGAATATAGGGGGGCTGATTGTTCTGCTCCAGAATGATGGCACCGGAGCCTGTGACTGTCCATTGGGCGGTGGGGGTCCGCTGGCCTCCATACTCCAGGGGGAAGCGGTACTGCCGCTCCGCGGAAGCGAAATGGGAGGAGGTCATGGCCGCTGCATAATCGGCAAAGCCGCCCTCCACTGCCATGGCCGCCAGACTAAGACTTTCCGCCATGGTGGAGCAGGCCCCATAGAGTCCGTAAAAGGGAATCTCCGACCCGCGAATTGCAAAGCTGGTTCCAATGCACTGGTTCAGCAGGTCTCCTGCAAAGACCATGTGAATCTGGGCAGGGGACAGAGCGGCTTTTGTAAGCGCTTTTTGGAGCGCCAGTGTCTGCATCTGACTTTCGGCCTTTTCCCAGCTGGACTGACCAAAT
Source organism: Oscillospiraceae bacterium (assembly GCA_029012465.1). Classification (GTDB taxonomy): domain Bacteria; phylum Bacillota; class Clostridia; order Oscillospirales; family Oscillospiraceae; genus HGM13006. Next base: position 36,886 of record JAQXMD010000022.1, read on the forward strand.
TTCGTATCCTCGTGTATTTCATCAAAATAGTCCTTTAGCGGCCCTTCTCCTTCCTTTTTCCCCACGATAGAAGCGTAAGCCCGGATGGATGGGGGGAAATTGAAGCGAACGGTTTGCTTTCCCAAATGCTTTCCCTGCATATTGACCTCCAAATTGATTGATGCGGAACTGCCGCATAAATATGACGGATTTCCGTTCTGATTGCATCAGAGTATCCTTAGTATTTGCAGGGAATGCGAAAACATTACAAAATAGCCGGTGTACCCAAAATCAGTACACCGGCAGATGCTTATTGAATGTGTGTGTGATTGTTGATGTGCTCCTCACAGTAGCAGTAGTAGCCTGCGCAGCGGGAACAGTAGCGGAATTCCAGATTCGGATGGGAAACATCGGTTCTTCCACAGACTGAGCACTTATGCCGATAGGCAGGCTCTTCTTTTTTGGGAGTAGCGGGCCGTTTTTGATAACCGGCGGCCCAGTCGGGATTGGGACGGGAAGTGTTTTTGTTCCGTTTCCGCTTGAAGCTGATGGTCCGGGCGCCCACCCGGTCAGCGCCGGGAAGCACATTCAGGCAGTCCTTTCCGAAGAACAGGAAATAGTTTGCCAGGGCAATGACAGAGAAGAAGTCTCCCTGTATAATATCGAGTACCATGAACAGCAGATACACCCATGCCAGATACTTCATTTTCAGCGGGATGATATACATAAGCAGGACTTTGTTGTCCGGGAACATGGTGGCAAGGGCCATAAACAGGCTCAGATTCAGGTAATATGCCGTGGCATAGGCGTTGAATATCAGTCCGCCCAGCGCCGTAAAAAGCATGCCGCAGAAGTAGAAGAGATTGAACTTCAGGGTTCCCCACACAGATTCCACCATACGTCCGATGCTGAAATAGGCAAACAGCAGAAGAAACAGCCAGATGCCGGAGCTTGTGGGCACAAAGACAAAGGTAATCAGCCGCCAGAGCTGGCCCCGAAGGATGAGATTCCGGTTGAATGCCAGAAAGTACAGAAACTTCCCGCTGGGATCCATCATGGAGATCAAATAGACAAGTAAAGTGCCGATTGAGATCACCGCCATCAGGTTTGGAATCCCCTTGTCGGCATTGTTATATAGAAAACGGTTCCATTTTCGACGAAGATTGTTCACATATGTTCCTCCTTATCCTAAACGAATCTATTTTATTGCATGGAAGGGAAAAAGTAAATCAGAAAACGTGAAAATACCGGTAAATATTCTGTTAACAAAGGCCGTTTCCCTGTTTTTCGGCATGTTTTTTTCGGAACGGTTGACAAACATTCCGCCATCCCCTAAAATACTGGTTGGATATGAATGATAGATCATCTCAGAAAGGCGGATCGTTTTGAATATTGTACGCGATATGAATCTGGCCGAAAAGGGCCGTATGAAAATCCTGTGGGTACAGGATTTTATGCCCGCGCTTGGTGCCATCAAAAAGCAGTTTGAGAAGGAAAAACCCTTTGCGGGAAAGACCATTGCCATGTCCATTCACATGGAGGCAAAGACCGCTTATCTGGCTACGGTTCTGAAGGCTGCCGGAGCGGAGGTCTATGCCACAGGTTGTAACCCTCTGTCCACTCAGGATGATGTGGCGGCAGGTCTTGCTTCTCTTGGCGTCCATGTGGCTGCATGGCATGGAGCGACTCCAGAGGAATATAAGGCCCATCTCACGGAGACCCTGTCCTGCCATCCGGATCTGTTCATTGATGACGGCGGCGACCTTCTGGAGCTGCTGACCTCCTCCTGCGAGGGGTATGCAGACCGTGTGCTGGGTGGCTGTGAGGAAACCACCACGGGCATTCATCGTCTCAAGGCCCGGGCAAAGGCCGGGGCGCTTCCGTTCCCCATGATGAATGTCAACGATGCAAAGTGTAAGCATTACTATGACAACAAATATGGCACCGGCCAGAGTGTCTGGGACGCCATCATGCACACCACAAACCTGCTGGTTGCCGGTAAGACTGTGGTGGTTGCCGGCTACGGCTACTGCGGCAGAGGCATTGCCATGCGGGCAAAGGGCATGGGCGCCACGGTGATCGTCACGGAGATTGACCCCATTAAGGCACTGGAGGCCACCATGGACGGCTACATGGTCATGACCATGGACGAGGCTGCTCCGCTGGGCGACATCTTCGTCACTGCCACCGGTTGCCGGGACATTATCACAAAGCGTCATTTTGCGGTCATGAAGGACAACGCGTTCCTGTCCAATGCGGGTCATTTCAATGTGGAGGTCAATGGCGAGGAGTTGGCCGCCATGGCAAAGCGCATCTATCTCCGCCGGGATGAGATCATGGGCTATGAGCTGGAGGACGGCAGGACCCTGAATCTGCTGGCTGAGGGCCGCCTTGTGAATCTGGCCTCCGGCAATGGCCATCCTGCTGAGATTATGGACATGAGCTTTGCGATTCAGTCCATGAGTTTGAAATATCTCATGGAGCACCGGGAAGAAATGGACAAGGAAGTGTATGAGGTCCCGCAGGAGATCGACGATCTGGTATCCAGAATCAAGCTGGATGCCATGGGCCTTCATGTGGATGTGCTCACCGACGATCAGGTGAAGTATTTGAACGGCTGGGAAGTCTGATTCCCAATTTCAGGAGGAAAATCATGGGCTTTATGATGTACATTTTTGCGGCATTGTTTCTTCTGATGGGGGTTATAAGACTCTGCGGAAAGACCTTCCTCCTGAAAGGGGATTATCAGCAGAAGCTGAAGAAAGCATCTGATGCAGACCGAAAAAACTTCCTCAAGTGGAATGGTATTCTGACCATGATTGTGGGTGCCGCTTTTCTCGTTGCCGGGATTCTGGGGAATCATTGGGAAGAGAAATGGTACTGGGTGGTGTTCCTTGTGCCGGTTGGAATCGGCTTTTTGGGACTTGCCTCTCTGAACAAGAAGTATTTCTGAGCATGACCGCTCCCTCGGTTTCGGGGGAGCGGTTTCTGAAAAACATGAAAATAACTGTTGACAAACAGAATAAATATGATATAATTGTCCATGCTGATTTGCGGATGTGCTGGAATAGGTAGACTGGCCAGCTTGAGGTGCTGGTGCTCGATTGGGCGTGCGGGTTCGAGTCCCGCCATCCGCACCAGAAAAAAGCACTTGCTTTTGCAAGTGCTTTTTTCAACGAAATAAATCCCTTTCGGGATTTGTAATATTTGCTTCTCAAGTGAAATATGGCTTCGCCATGTGAAATGCCTGCGGGCGTGGGTGGATTTATTTCATTTCACTTGATGAGATTCATCAAATTTCACATGCCTGTGGGGCATTATTTCACATTTGCCGACAGGCAAATATTTCACAGAAAATGCTTGCGTCAGACCCTTGTCTTTGGGACAGAGGTCTTTTCTTGTTTATGTCTGGAGAGAGAACAAATAATCGTGTATGATGAGGTGTTTGCCGTGTCAGCTCCCTGCTTGAGCGAAGAAGAACTGATTCAATATGTGAAACCATATCTGAAAGCGAAAGGCTTCAAAAAGAAAAATAAGCGATGGACGAAGGTTCTCGATGATTTCACGTTGGTATTTTACATTCAGGGAAGCTGCTACAGCAAAGAGGATTATTATATTCGTCCGGGCGTATTTATGAATGACTGTCCGCAGAAGGAACGGTATTATTATGGACATTTTATGACAGAGATTCTCCCTACAACTCCTCAGAGAATCCTGTCTGAAGCTGAATCATTTTTTGGGGAATGGACGGACAAGGACTTGATCGCGGAACGGACAAGGGCCTTTGTGGAGTGGGAACAGCGAAATCCACTGGAGAAACGCAGAGCAGGGGAAGTGGATTATGACAAGGACCCTGTTCCATCACAGGTATTTTTCCAGCTTGGAACACCGGAGCTGGAATATATCTTGCGTGAACTGTGATACCTTTGCTGGCATCAGACCCAAAAATCACTCTTTGAATGTTTTTCACGATAGTCCGCCTTTCAGCAGAAAGTATTTGACTTCTTTCCGATTTTCGTGTACAGTGAGAGCACGCCAGTCTTGTTCTGACGTGTTCTTTCTTTGAATCATATCACGGAGGTGTTACAAATGGACGAAATGGATGTTTTTATCCCCATGGTCGATGATGACGGCAACGAGATTCGTTACGAGCTGCTGGATGAGATCGTTATTGACGAAAAATCCTATCTGGTCATGCTGGCTGAGGATGACGAGGAGGGCTTCGTTGAGATCTTTGAGCAGACAGGTGAGGACGAAGAAAACTACACTTATGAATTCGTAGAGGATGAGGCGCTTGGCATGAAGATTTTTGAGCTTTTCAAGGAGCGGAATCCCGAGCTTTGTGAGTGATCTATCCCATAGCTTCATAAACAGGGGTATGTGCCGGATGGTGCATACCCTTTTCTTTTGCTATTATTTCATGAATGTGATATAATGTCCTTGAACAACTGGAGGAAGATATAAGGATGTAACAGCCATTTTTCAAGGGAGGTAATTCTATGTGCTATTTTCTTTATGGTGCTGTCAATGAGGGGATAAATACCAATGATTATCATAACACAATTCAGCACTATGAATATCACTTTAACCCTGGGAATATGGATGCGGTAAATCATTGTGTGGAAAACTGCGGAGATCATTACAGGATTACAGCGAAACACTGCGATTGCGGTACGCCCATAGGACAAAAGGACGCAAACAATCCACAACTGAAAGAACTGGCAGAGCTGCTGTATAAGCTGAGAGATGTCCGTGGAATCAAATTTGTTCTGATCAGCAAGAACTGGTGGAAAGAAACCAACAGAAAGCAGAATACGGTACATATAGATGACATTGATTTATTACCGTTCCTTGCCAATATGGAAGAAAACTGCATGTATCGGATAGATCTATTCCAAAAATTCTACTAGACTCCATTCCCGGTAATGGGTCAGTCAACTCTATTTTCGAGAAAAGGGAAACTCGAGTTGCGACAGGTTGCAATGACAGCAACTGACCTGATACCATGCGCAAAAGAAAACGGCCCCACCGGAATCCTTCGGAAAACGCATCGTTGCGCTCCAAAGGCCGGTGGGGCCGTCATTTGTGTCCTTATTTCTTTGCTTTCTTTTTGGCCAGAGTCTTTTCCAGCCAGTCCTTGCCGTCCATGAACCGGGAGACAATGTAGCATACCACATAGTCGCCGGCAGCGTTAATCATGGTAGCAGGGGGATCGACCAGATTGCCGATTGTAACCAGAATCGGGAAAGCCAGCTCCATCTGGGTGGGGAAGAAGATGGAGCAGATGATGTACTCGCCGATATAGCCGCCGCCGGGCACGCCGGACATGCCGACGGAGGACAGAACAGCCACCAGAATGACCTTAATCAGCATACCGACGCCCTCAAAGGGCACGCCAAAGACACCAAATACAAAGGCGATCTTCAGAACGCAGGAGAAGCAGGAGCCGTCCATATGCATGGTGGCACCAAGGGGCAGGACCATATCGGAAACATCCTTGGAAATGCCGGTATCCTCAGCAGCCTCCATGTTGGTGGGAATGGTTGCAACAGAGGAGCAGGTGCCAAGAGACACCATCGCGGGACGAAGAATGTGTTTGAACATCTGCTTGGGACCCTTCTTGCCGCCGCCGAACAGCGCAAACAGCGGGAAAGCTGTGACCACATAGATGGCGCAGAGGGGATAATACACCGCCATACCCCGGCCATAGTCCACGGTAATCTGAGGACCATAGGTTGCAACCAGATCAGCGAAGAAGCCGAAGAAGGCGATGGGCGCATAGTAGGTGATGATCTTCACAAAACGCATCATCACGTTGGAGAGATCCTCCAGCCACTTGCCGATAACCGTATCCTTACCGCCGTTGAGATTCACAGCGAAGCCAAACAGGATGGAGAACACAATGAGGGGCAGCATTGCCCTTCTGGTGAGCAGTCCTACGAAGTCTTCAGCCGTGAAGAAGTTGACGATCATCTGGGGAATTGTGGCATATTCGCCCATTTCCTCAGCGGGAATCGACTGCCAGGGCGTCAGGACCGGGGGGATCAGACGCATCAGCACATACATAATGAAGGCTGCAATGGCACCGGTAATCACGAAAGTGCCGATGGTAACACCCATGATCTTGCCTGCACGCTTGCGGCTGCCCATATTGGCAACAGCACCGGCAATGGACGAGAACACCATGGGAACCACGATGCAGAACATCATGTTGATGAATACCTTGCCCAGAGGCGCCAGAACAGTGGCACCGGCGGAGGTATCAGACTTCGGGAAAATGAAGCCTACGACGCAGCCAGCCACAATGGCTATCAGCATGGCGAACAGCAAACCGTAGTTTTTCAGCCATCCTGACTGATTGACTTTCTTTGACATGAGCTTTCCTCCTTACAAGAACACATTTCTTGTGTCCAAAACGATTGGACGGACACAAATTTAGCATCATTATACACCAGAAAAGCCCTCAGGTAAATCATTATTTTGTGGTAATGGCACAAGAATATCACTTTTTTCGCAAAAACACTTGGTTTTTTGATTGTTGGATGTAATTTCCGGATGAAAAACGTGAAAGCTACTGGTAATTTCATGGAAAGTATTGTATAATAGTGCCCGATAAGTAAAAACCTTTGCAAATTTTTCCTGTGTAATATGAATGATACAAAGTGAGAAGTGAAAACTATGCAGAGAGCATTTCATGATTTGCAGAAAAAGAATAAAATACCCCTCCAGCATTGGCGGATTGTGACCATCGGATTGATCCTTTATGACGCCCTTGCCATTGCGGCGGCCTATTTTATGGCGCTGTGGTTCCGGTTTGACTGCCGGTTTACCATGATTCCCGAATACTATATATCGGCATATTATAAGTTTATTCCGATTTACGTTGTCCTTTCCGTGATCGTATTCTGGTGGATGCATTTGTATAACAGCATCTGGCGTTTTGCCAGCTACAGTGAGCTGCTTCGTACCGGAATTGCAACGGCGATTACCTTTTTCATTCATTGTGTGGGAATTACGGTTCTGTTTCAGCGGATGCCCCTGTCTTATTATTTCTTTGGCATACTGATTCAGTTTGCCTTGACATTGGGCATTCGATTCTCCTATCGGTTTATCCTGCTGGAACGGAAACGGTGGAACAGCAGCGATACTGTAGAAGCAGGCAAACGGGTGCTCCTGATTGGGGCGGGGTCTGCCGGGCAGATTATCCTGCGGGATATTAAAAAGGCTGAGAAGTCCAATGACCGGGTTTGCTGTATTATCGATGACAATCCCAATAAATGGGGCAGATACATTGACGGCGTCCGCGTGGAGGGAGGACGAAATTCCATTCTGCCCTGCGTGGAGAAGTATCATATTGACAAGATCTTTCTGGCAATCCCCAGTGCGACTGCGGAGGAGAAACGGGATATTCTGGATATCTGCAAGGAGTCCGGCTGTGAGCTGAAGAACCTGCCGGGCTTATATCAGTTTGTCACCGGTGAGTTCACCGTCAGTGCCCTGAAGGACGTGGCGGTGGAGGACCTGCTGGGCAGGGAACCCATAAATGTTGATCTGAATGAGATATTTACATTTCTCGAGAATAAGACCATCCTGGTAACAGGCGGCGGCGGGAGCATCGGTTCAGAGCTTTGCAGACAGATTGCGGCGCACAAGCCCAAACAGCTGATTCTTTTCGACGTATACGAGAATTCTACCTATGAGATTGAGCTGGAGCTGAAAACCCAGTATCCCGATCTGGAGCTTGTGGTTTTAATCGGTTCTGTCCGGGACTCCAGACGCCTCAGATATGTTTTCGAGACCTACAGACCGGAAATCGTTTATCATGCGGCAGCCCACAAGCATGTCCCTCTTATGGAGGACAGCCCCTGCGAGGCCATTAAAAACAACGCGATTGGTACATATAAAACCGCATATGCTGCCATGATGTGCGGCTGCAAACGCTTTGTATTGATCAGCTCAGATAAGGCTGTCAACCCAACCAACATTATGGGCGCAAGTAAGCGGCTCTGTGAGATGATCGTTCAGACCTTTGACCGGATGATTAAGGAAGGAACTCCGGATAAGCTCCCGGCGCTTTATGCGCATAAGGGAGCAAATCTCCCGGGAGAGCTTCCCCAAAATATTACCACAGAATACGTTGCGGTTCGATTTGGCAACGTTCTGGGCAGCAATGGTTCGGTTATTCCGCTGTTCAAAAAGCAGATCGCGGCCGGAGGACCGGTTACTGTAACCCATAAGGATATTACCCGGTATTTTATGACAATTCCTGAAGCGGTCAGCCTTGTGCTCCAGGCGGGAACCTACGCCCATGGAGGCGAGATCTTTGTGCTGGATATGGGGGAGCCTGTAAAGATCGATACGCTGGCCAGAAATCTGATCAAGCTGTCCGGGTTAAAGCCAGATATTGACATTAAGATCGTGTATACCGGATTGAGACCCGGTGAGAAGCTCTATGAGGAAAAGCTCATGGACGAAGAGGGGATGAGAACCACGCCGAACCGGCTGATTAATATAGGCGCACCCATACCCATTGATGTGGATGTTTTTTTGGAGAAGCTGGTTGCGCTTATGAAGGCGGCAGAACAGAACAGTCCGGAAATCCGCGGCATGGTCATGGATATTGTGAATACCTATCACCCGTCATTGAACAGCGGAACATGATTGAGCGTTGCAGCCTGTTCCAAGCAGCCGGAGGTTTTTGCAACAAAATGTGCGGGATATGCGTCATATATTACGACCCCCCCTGAAAGGATGCTGCAAATGCCCCAGAAACATTCAACACCAAGCCGCTCTGGAAGATCCACGCAGGCAGGACGGGAAGCACAACGTGCCGGCAGAAAGAAGAAAATGCCGGGTTATAAAAAAGGCATGATTATCCTGCTTGTGCTGCTGTTTCTGACCACTGCGGCAATTGCCGGCCTGCTGGCCTATGCAAATCATTATCAGAATTACAATCAAATCCTGCCCAATGTCTATGTGGCAGGCGTGGATGTCAGTGGAATGAACCAGGAAGAGGCTGCGAAAGCCCTGAAGGAAGCGTTTTCGGACAAATCCTTTTCCCTGGATCTGGTTCTGCCGGATCAGACGCTCCGGCTCTCTCCCTCTGAGGACAGTTTTTCCATTGACTATGAAAAGGCTGCGGCGCTTGCATATCAGTATGGCAGAAGCCGTAATCCCCTGAAGCTGCCGGCGGCCATTCAGGCCGCGAGGATACACAGGGAGGATATAGACATCTCCGCTGCGGTTTATGTGGATGAGAATGCCCTTTACCGTATGGTGCAGAATGCCGCAGAAAAATGCAGCAGGGCGGTTTCCCCCACGCAGGTGGAGTCCGACTATGAAACCCGTTCGATCATGGTGACAATGGGCCAGCCCGGAACCACCATGGACGTGGAAGCTGTCTTTCCGCTGGTACTGGAGGGGTTCCAAAAGCTGACCCTTGATGATATTCAGGTGGATTACATAGAGAAAGCACCCGAGCCTGTAACGCTGGATGCCCTTTATGAGGAAATGACCTCTGAGCCTGTGGATGCCTATATCACCGAAGCAGGGGAGGAGCATGAAGGGGAAAAGGGCTATGTGCCTTCCGTGCCGCTGGAGGAAGCCAATGCGCAGATTGCCACTGCATCATGGGGCGAGATACTCATGTTCGAGTTTGTGGAGCAAATGCCCAGCGTGATGCTCTCTGATCTGACCGGCGATAAAGATGGGGGCGAGTACCCCGACCTGCTGGCATCCCTTGGTACCGTGTATGTGGCTGACGCGGGCCGTACGGAAAACCTGCGGCTGGCCTGCGAAAGAATCAACGGGACAATTCTCCAGCCCGGAGATGTGTTTTCCTTCAACGAGGTCGTGGGCCAGAGAACTGCCGAAAAAGGCTATCAGGAGGCCACTGTCTATGTTTCCGGTGATTCCGAGAAGCAGCTGGGCGGCGGCATCTGTCAGGTGGCTTCCACCCTCTATTACTGCTGCCTGAAAGCAGAGCTGGAGATTGTCCACCGGGAGCCGCATATGTTTCTGGTGTCCTATGTGCCCTATGGAATGGATGCAACGGTCTATTGGGGCAGCGTGGATTACCGATTCCGCAATAATCTGGAGGACCCTATTCTCATAAACGCGTATTTGGCTGACGGCCGCTGCTACATAGAATTCCACGGCACCGACAGGCTGGGCCATATTGTGGAGCTGGACAACGAAAAGCTCTCTGAGTACCGCTACCGTGTGTACCGGTATGTGTATGACAGAGAATATAATCTGATTCGGACGGATGATCTGGGCATCAGTCAGTACAGCCCTCACCCGGAGCCGTCTCCTTCTCCGGAACCCACGCCGGAACCGGAGGAGCCATCGCCGGAACCATCCGAGGAGCCAACTCCTACGCCAACTCCTACGCCTACACCTACGCCTACACCTACCCCAACACCGACACCTACCCCTACCCCGACGCCTGTTCCCTCTTCGGAACCTGCGCCGGAACCGGAGCCAACGCCGGAGCCTGAGCCTGTTCCAATTCCGGACCCGGACCAGTGAAAAAATCCCCTGTGAGGCATTTTGAAGCATCCTCACAGGGGATTCATTTTTATAGGTCTGAGAGTATTTTTACGCAAAGCTCCCGGTATTCCTGACGGACGGATTCCGGTCCAAGGATCTTCACTCGGCCCGAGAAGCTGAATACCCAGGAATAGAATACAGGGGAGGTGACAACCGGTACCGTAAGGGTAAAGCCCCCCTCTGGCTGGGGGATCAGCATCACATCCGTGCCAAACTTATCAATGGCGCTGTTGGCAAGATCGTCCGGGAAGGACAGCCGCACGGATACAGGGGTACCGGAAAACATGCCGAATACCTGCTTGGAATAGGCGGCCATATTCAGGTCCTGATACAGCTCCGGATGCTGCCGGGGCTTGTTCAGAATTTTGATGTTGGCCATTCGATCTACCCGATAGTGGGTCTTTCCATGCTTTTCCGTGTGGGCAACCAGATAATAGCTTTCGCTGTCCCAGCACAGGCCATAGGGGGACGCCCGATAGATTCCGGGACGGAATTGGCTGGAACCGTCTGGTTTGTAGCTGAGATACCGGAATGTGATCTCGCTGTTTTGCGCTATGGCGGAATACAGCGCGTCCACATTGTAATAGATCTGTTCGTTTCCCGTTTTGGAGCGGCCAATGAGATGCAGCTGACGGCGCAGCTGCCCGGCGTTGTATCGGGAGGTGAGCTTTTCCAGCTTCCCGATCAATTCAAAGGATTTCTTTTCCGTAATGCAGCGGGAGCACTGGACAGCGTCAGCCAGCAGCTTCAGCTCTGCCAACTCAAAATCTCTTGATACAAGCCCATAGCCTGATCTTCCGGAGAGAATTTCCCAGCCCTCATCCTGTAAGGCCGCGATGTCCCGGTAAATACTTTTCCGTTCAGAGGGAATTCCACGGGCCAGAAGCATTTCCTCCAGCTCCTGGGCTCCGAGGCGGTGATTCTCGTCGGTTTCCCTCTGGAGAATATCCATCAGCGCAAGCATACGTTTTTTTGAGTATTCTGTTTTTGCCATTCCCATTCACCCCTTTTCATCAGTTTACCACAGGAACCGGAAAAAACAAACAGAATTCTTGCAATTTCTTTAGAATTCTGATATACTTTTCTCATTCTGTAAGCTCGGAGGGCAGCCATGAAGATTCTTGTGGTATCCGATATAGAGAGTAAGTATATTTGGGATCATTTTGACCCAGAGCGGTTTCGGGACATCAAAATGATTATTTCCTGCGGCGATCTGTCCCCCAGATATCTGTCCTTTCTGGTGACAATGATTCCTTGTCCGCTGTTTTATGTGCCGGGCAATCACGATAAAAACTACGAGAAGAACCCTCCGGAGGGCTGCATCAATATTGACGGCCGGGTGATCGTGTACAAGGGCATCCGAATTATGGGCCTTGGCGGCTGTAAAAGTCCCCAACCCAAAACCTACGAATACTCCGACGAGCAGATGTGGCGAAGGGTCCGCAGGCTGGAAGGGCAGATCAGAAGAGCGAAAGGCATTGATTTGTTTGTTTCCCATGCCCCGGCGCTTGGCCTTGGAGACGGACCGGATCTGTTCCACGAGGGCTTTCAGTCCTTCCGCTATATTGATGATGTGTATAAGCCCGCCATTCATTTCTATGGACACCGCCATCTGGGAGAGAATCCCATGGACCGCCGGGCCATCTATCCCTACAATGAATCTGTGATGATCAACGCCTGCGGTTATAAGATCGTTGAGTATGATCCCGGGGTTCCCATGAGCGCCCCTTTGGGCACCCAGCCCATTGTGGAAATGCCTACGCCGCAGCCTCCTGCCAGGTTTATTTTCCCCAGAAAACGATAATCGGTTCCCCCGAACTTTTTGAAAGGTTCGGGGGACTTTACATGAATTTTACGGAAACAAGTCAGATTCATATGGAAATGGCCATAGTTTTACGGATGCTTTATTTAGTTTACACAAACTTTATTTTTGGGCTTTCTCTTTCGGCCTTTGTATGTTAAGATATTCTTGCGGAGTATGGGCATGTTTCGCTTCGGGTATTCTATGCCTGATGTAATGTCGTTACTTCCATCTGAATGGGTCCGGTTGTCAAGGGGAACCCAGGTAAGTGAGGGCTTGCGATGTCAATTTTTGAAGTGTTTTCGTTATTCGGCGGCGTTGGTCTATTTCTGTATGGCATGACCATCATGTCCTCGGGCCTTAAAAATGCCTGCGGCGACAATCTTCGTGTCATTCTGGAGCACGCCACAAAGAACAAGGTCATTTCTGTAATCGTAGGTATCGCCATGACCATGCTGGTACAGAGCTCCTCTGCCACCGATGTTATGGTGATCGGCTTTGTAAACTCCGGCCTGATGAGCCTGGTACAGGCCGTTGGTGTTATCATGGGCGCCAATATCGGCACCACCATCACCGCTCAGATCACAGCATTCAATCTGGGCGACTATGCCCCTCTGATCCTGTTTGTGGGCGCCGTGATGTATCTGTTCCTGAAGAACAATCTGCTCAAGCACATTGGCAGCGTCATCATGGGATTTGGCATGCTGTTTGTGGGCATTGTTCTGATGAAGGGCGCCATTCAGCCCCTGTCCCAAACCCCCGGGTTTATCAGCCTGATTTCTTCTCTGTCCAACCCCGCGCTGATGGTGATTTTCGGCGTGGCCTTCACCGCGCTGCTGCAAAGCTCCTCCTCCGCTACGGTCATTTTTCAGGCCTTTGCGGTTCAGGGGATTCTCCGGTATGATGTGTGCGTTTATCTTGTGATTGGCGCTGCCATCGGTTCTGTAACCCCGAACCTGCTGGCAAGCCTAACTGCCAACCGCAACGGCAAGCGTACCGCTCTTTTGAATCTGCTGTTTAATCTGATCCGTGCCGCGATTCTGATCGCGTTGATTAATCTGTTCCCCCAGGTTCTCACCATGATTCAGAATCTGTCCCCGGACAATGTGGCTCGTCAGATTGCAAATACTCATACGATCTTTGCGATTTTCGCTGTGCTTGTGATGCTGCCCTTCAGCAATGGCATTGTGAAGCTCACCTATCTGCTTTTGCCCTTGAAGCCGGATGAACAGAGAAAGGCAGAGGAAAAGAAGCTGCAATATATGATTGCCACCAACAACATTCCCCCCGCGGTTGCCCTTTCTCAGGCCCATCGTGAAATCTCCCGGATGGGCACCATCGCCTGTGACAATCTGGAGCTGGCCATTGACTGCTTCTTCAATATGAAGGATGAAAAGGCCCAGCTGGTGGAGGATAACGAGGATACGGTGAACTTCCTGGACCATGCCATCATCGAAAAGCTGGTGGAGCTTCGTTCCATGGAAATGTCCCCGAAGGATCTGAGCCGGGTTTACCACATGACGCTGGTTGTTGCGGACATTGAACGGATTTCTGATCATGCGGAAAACATCATTGAATATGAACAGCAGCTCCGCAGTCAGCGGGCTGTGATCTCCGATGAAGCCATTGCGGAACTGAAATCCCTGGCAGAGCTGACCGTTCGTTCCGTGCGGTTCTGCCTGGAGGTCTTTACCAGTGAGAATTACAGCCTGCTGGACAAGGCCAACGAGCTGGAGGATCAGGTGGATGATCTGCAGGAGCGGATTGTGGGCAACCATGTCACCCGTCTGATGAATGCCAGCTGTGACCCTCTGGGCGGTGTGGTATTTACGGATATGGCAAGCGATCTGGAGCGCTGCTCTGATCACGCCATCAACATCGCTGAGGCTTTGTCTGAGATTTAAGAGATTTTTCTGCCCCAATTCCGGTATTTCGACCGGAATCGGGGCTTTCTCACACTCTGGGGTTGACAAAACACGCTTTTGTACTACAATGATTATGTAAATTGAATGAATTTGACAAAATGTGGAGATTCGCCATGCAAAAAAAGAAAACAGCATTTATGATACTAATCTCTCTCCTGTGTTCCGTAGGAATCTTTGCGGGTCTCACTGCGGCATTATGGAATCTGGCCGGTATGAAAATCGAAGTGCAGCTCAGAGGCGCTGAGGACTATCAGCTGGAATATGGGGAAGCATACAACGATCCCGGCGCGAAAGCGGTCCTCCGTGGGGAGTCTTTTCTGAAAAAAGGCTTCTCACTTCCCGTGTCTGTTGACGCGGCAGGGGTGAAGACCCAAAAGCTCGGGACCTATAAGGTGATCTACACCGCTTCTGTTCTTTGGACTTCGGCAAGCCAGAGTCGTACGGTTACAGTCGTGGACACCACCCCGCCTGAAATTGAATTGCGCAGTGATCCGGACTATTTTACCCTTCCAGGTCATGCCTATGAGGAGTAGGGCTATACCGCAAAGGACGCCCACGACGGCGACTTAACGGATGCGGTTTCCTCCTATGAGAAAGACGGTGTGGTGTATTATTCCGTTACCGACAGCTCCGGAAACACTGCCACCGCTCAGCGTACCATTTTCTACGATGATAAGTCCATTCCGGTCATTACCCTTGTGGGAGATGCGGTTGTTACCATTGAAAAGGGCACTGACTATGTGGATGAGGGCTGCTATGCCTCCGACGACTGCGACGGCGATATTACAAACAAGGTTTCTGCGATCTGGGAGGGAAATCAAATCATATATACCGTTACCGACAGCTCCGGGAATACTGCAACCGCCACCAGAACCATCAACGTGACGGATACCCTCGCGCCTGTGATGACCATGAACGGCGATCCGGAAATGTATATTTCCGCCGGAAAAGCCTTCGCAGATCCCGGCGTTACCGCATTGGATCAGGGGGATGGGGATCTGACGGATTCTGTGGAGATTTCCGGTTCCGTGGATGTGTACCACGCCGGAGACTATACGCTGACCTATACCTCCACAGATCAGGCGGGGAACAGTACGGCCCTCCAGCGGCTTGTCCATGTGGAGCCTGTAGCCCAGCCGGATGTGGTCACACCCTCCGGTAAGGTTGTCTATCTCACCTTTGACGACGGCCCGGGACAGTATACCGACGAGCTTCTGGATCTTCTGGATATATACAATGTCAAGGTCACATTCTTTGTGACAAATGGCTACCCTGCCTACGCCGACTGTATCGGCAAGGCATATCGTGCCGGTCATTCCATCGGTGTTCACACCTATACCCATCAATATAGTGACATCTATGCCAGTGAAGAGGCCTATTTTGCGGACTTTGAGAAGATGGAAGCGGTCATTGAAGCGCAGACCGGCTCCAGAACCACGCTGATGCGGTTCCCCGGCGGAAGCTCCAATATGGTGAGCTCCTTCAATTCAGGGATCATGACCCGTCTGACTGAGGCTGTGGTGGATATGGGCTACCAGTATTTTGACTGGAATATTTCCAGCGGAGACGCGGGAGAGACTACAGACACCGAGGTGGTGGCCCAGAATGTCATTACCGGCATGCAGAACCATGATGTTTCCGTGGTGCTGCAGCACGACATTAAGGGCTTCAGCGTTGCGGCGGTGGAACAGATCATAACCTGGGGCATTGAAAACGGTTACACATTCCTGCCCCTTACGGAGACCAGTCCCGGCGCGCACCACAGAGTCCAGAACTAAAAATGATTTGCGTGCCGCAAAGCCTGCGGCACGCATTATTTTCAGAACTCAAGAGATGGATTGTGGTGATAGACATTCTTCATATCCAGATCTTCCTTGAGCAGCTCCAAAGCCTCTCCGAACCGCTGGAAATGGACTACCTCCCGGGCACGGAGAAACTTGATAACCCGGTTTACATCAGGATCATCCGACAGAAGCAGAATGTTGTCATAGGTGGTTCTGGCTTTCTGTTCGGCGCCCATATCCTCCGTGAGATCGGTAATGGGGTCACCCTTTACGCCGATACTGGCAGCGGTCCAGGGGAAGCCGCTGGCTGCGGTAGGGAATACACCCACGGTATGATCTACAAAATAGGGCGCAAAGGAGCTGTCCTTGATCTGCTCCTCATC
This sequence comes from Oscillospiraceae bacterium, assembly GCA_029012465.1. Lineage (GTDB taxonomy): Bacteria > Bacillota > Clostridia > Oscillospirales > Oscillospiraceae > HGM13006. Next base: position 53,309 of record JAQXMD010000022.1, read on the forward strand.
CAGATTCCGGGTGAGCTGATGAACCAGGGTCCCCACCATTTCCAGGTGAGAAAGCTCCTCCGTGCCGATGTCTGTGAGCAGAGCCTTGAGCCGTGAATTGGGCATGGAAAACCGCTGGGACAGATACCGGAGGGAAGCGCCCAGCTCCCCGTCGGGACCGCCATATTGACTTATGATAATAGACGCCAGCTTTGGATTGGGCTTTTCGATTTTGATGGGGAACTGCAAACGCTTTTCATAGATAAACATAACTCAGTCCTCCTTTTTCATGGGCATATTCCGCTTTTGGGCTTTGTGCTTTGGAAGATCCCATGGCCATGGGTCGTTTACCCATGTGAAGTCCGTGCCGTCGGCGCTGCTGACCTGTAGTGGACCATAGCGGCGCTCATATTCTGACATGCCCTCGCAGTAGAGCTTGTTATAGCGGTTGAACAGCTCGCCGGCCTCATGATCCTCCGGGTGGGTGTCCAGATACAGATTCAGCTCATCCACCGCGAATCCAAGAGCCATCAGCTCCTGCAGCGGTGTGGGCTGCTCAAACTTTTCGTTGACCATGCCGCGGTAGGGAAGATCGAGACCCGGGAACAGTGTTCCCTTTGCCAGTCCGTTTTCTGCCGCATAGCTGCCCTCTGTGCTCCGTTGTACCGGGACGTAGGGCACAGCCAGCATCCCACACATGGGCATTTTTCCCGTGGTGATGGGGTTGCACCCAACCTTTTGCTTGTTCTGATCCAACAGAAAAACCTCCTTTTCGTTTCTAAACCATGTTATGCGCAGGAAGAAAATCTGTTCTCCATGGGGGTTTGCATTTGCATAAAACTATGCTATAATACCCTTATTCTCAAATCGATTTTCTGTTATCCGGAAAGGAACTATTGTCATGGCTCAAAAGAAACCCGAGTTTTCCGACAGATCCAAAGACGCAAATGTGATGACCAGTACGGATTTCTCCTTTATGCGCCGGTTCTGGTATGCCAGTGTGAAAATCACCGCCGTCTATCTGATCTACGTTATCCTCACCAGCCAGTTTTCACTGCCGTTGGCTGCGGAGTATTTTGTATCCTTCGTACTGCTGATTCTGTGGATTTACTTCAACTATACGGATATTTACCGCGCCGCCATGCGGGACTATAATCTGGTAAAATATCAGTACATCCAGTATGATCCCCTCCGGGGCCTGAAAACCGGCCTGAAGGCGCAGATTCCCGGTGTGGTGCTGGTGCTTCTCATGTGCATCCTGAGCCTTGGCTCCGGTACCTGGTCCGATCTCTGCGGTGTGCTCTGGATCGTGTTCTACAGCCCCTTTGTGACCTTCGTTGGAGCGATGAAGTCCCTGATTTCCACCTCTGTCTGGGGCTATGCGCCCTTCTATCTGATTCCCATGCTGTTCCAGCCTGTCATTGGCTATCTGGCCTATAAGAACGGATATAACAATATCGGCATTTTCTATAAGCTGATCTATAAGTCCCGGGATAAAGACAAGCGGCTTCGCTGACGCATAAACAGCCCACACCCTCATAAGTATTATGGGGGTGTTTTTATGAAGCAAGAGCGCATTCTCTCTGTCCTGTATCTCCTGTCGCTGGTTCTTCTGGCCGGGTTTGCTCTCCATGGGCTGAATGATAACGGTTCCATTGCGGTGACTGCACCGATTGAACATCCGGTTATCATTCTGGATGCGGGCCACGGCGGTACAGACGGAGGTGCATCCGGTCCGGATGGCACATGTGAAGACGACCTTAATTTACAGATCGTCAAAAAACTGGACTGTGTGCTGGCACTGATGGGAGAAAACACCCTTTTGACCAGAACCATGGACACGGATCTTTCTGACCCGGACGCCAGATCCATCTCCCAGAAGAAGGTTACGGACATCCGCAACCGGGTGAAGATGATCAACAGCGTCGGGAACGCAGTTCTCATCAGCATCCATCAGAATACCTATCAGGAATCAAAATACCATGGAGCGCAGGTGTTCTACGGCAGGGAAGCGGGCAGTGAGAATCTGGCAAGAGCAGTCCAGAACAGCATTGCGGAGCATGTGGACACCTCCAATCTCCGTCAGGAAAAGGCAATCTCCCCCGATGTCTATTTGATGAAGCATATTACCGTCCCGGGAATCCTTGTGGAATGCGGCTTTTTGACGAATCCCCAGGAGCTTCAGAAGCTGAAGTCTGAAGATTATCAGAAGCAGCTGGCAGTGGTCATTGGCGTTACCTGTGTAAATCAAATATCCAATACAGCACCGGAAGTATGATAATGAGGAATGATCTATGAAAGAAAAAACCGTTTTTTATTGCACCTCCTGCGGAAATGAAACCATGAAGTGGCAGGGACGCTGCCCCGCCTGCGGTCAGTGGAACACCATTGTGGAACACAAGCCAACGGTTACGAAGGGGAAAGCCACTGCCCGAACCGGCGCCCACAGACAGCCCAAAACCCTGAAGGAGGTCTCCACCGCCGACGAGGCCCGCTTCTCCACCGGCATGGCAGAGCTGGACCGGGTGCTGGGGGGCGGCGCTGTCCGGGGTTCTCTGGTGCTTGTGGGCGGCGCTCCGGGCATCGGCAAATCCACGCTGCTGCTCCAGCTGTCCGCCTATGTATGCAGAAGCCTCCGGGTTCTTTATGTTTCCGGTGAGGAATCCGAAACTCAGATCAAAATGCGGGCCGTGCGGCTTGGCATTCAGGGGGATGGCCTCTATGTGCTTTCGGAAACGGCCATGGAGGACATCTTGCAGACCGTTGACGAGTTAAAGCCCGATGTGCTGGTCATTGACTCCATTCAAACCCTGTATGCCCAGGAGGGGTCCTCCGCGCCCGGCAGCATCACCCAGGTGAAGGAGTGTACCATGACCCTGATGCAGCTGGCAAAGGTCCATGGTATTACAGTCTTTGTTGTGGGACACATCAACAAGGAAGGTTCCATTGCCGGTCCCAAAGTGCTGGAGCATATGGTGGACTGTGTGCTCTACTTTGAAGGAGATCGGAACACCTCCTACCGGCTCATCAGCGCGGCCAAGAATCGCTTCGGCTCCACTAATGAGCTGGGTGTCTTTGATATGCGGGAGGGGGGCTTGACGGAGGTGGAAAACCCCTCGGAAATGCTCCTGTCCGGCAGACCCAGAAACGCCCCGGGCACCTGTGTGGCCTGTGCCATGGAGGGCACACGGCCTATTCTGGCGGAGGTGCAGGCGCTGGTGGTCTCCTCCAGCTTCAATACCCCCAGAAGAACCACAGACGGCTTTGATTTCAACCGGGCCACCCTTTTGATGGCGGTGCTGGACAAGCGGGGAGGGCTGAAGCTCAGCGGCTGTGACGGCTATATCAACGTCATTGGCGGATTGAATATTTCCGAGCCTGCGGCGGATCTGCCCCTTGTGATGGCGGTGGCCTCCAGCTTCCGGGATAAGCCCATTCCCGGAGATGTGGCCGCCATCGGCGAGGTGGGACTCACCGGTGAAATCCGGGCGGTGAACCAGCTGGAGCTGCGTCTTGGCGAGCTCTCCCGGCTTGGTTTCCGCCGGGTGCTGATTCCCTATCAGGGAAGCGGAAAGATCCTTCCTCCGGAGGGCATGGAACTGCTTCGGGTAAAGAACATCCGGCAGGCCATTGACGCCATATTGGAATAAGCGAACTCAGAAGCGACCGCCGGTCTTGGATCGGCCGGTCGCTTTTTTCGCTGTCTGTTAGGAGAAAATAGTTTTTTGCGATTTTCTTAAAAAGCCCTTGACAATCCAATCAACGTCATATATACTAAGCACGTGATTACAGAATATAAAGAATAGCTTATATCAATAGGGGGTGCAGCATGACACAAAGAGAGCGTCAAATCCTTCGCTGGATCGAGGAAAACCCCATGATCTCTCAGCAGGAGCTGGCCGATAAGGCGGGCATTACCCGTTCTTCCGCCTCTGTTCATATCTCCAATCTGATGAAAAAGGGCTACATCGCCGGAAAGGGCTATGTGCTCCGGTCGGGAACCTATGTGGTGGTGGTCGGCGGTGTCAATATGGATATTGGCGGATGCAGCGATGCGGCGCTGATTCCCAGAGATTCCAACCCCGGTCAGGTTCGCATGAGCGTTGGCGGCGTTGGCCGGAACATTGCCCACAACATCAGTCTCCTTGGCATGGATGCCCGGATGCTCAGCGCCATTGGCGATGACATCAACGGAGAAAAAATTGCAGCATCCTGTACCGCTGCCGGACTGGATTTTTCACGGGTGCGAACTGTCCGGGGAGGCGCAACCTCCACCTATCTGTTCATCACCGGACCGGAAGGGGACATGGAGCTGGCGGTCAGCGATATGGAAATCTGTAAGCAGATTTCTCCGGAGTATCTGGAACGGAATCTGAACCTGATGAATTCCGCCCAACTGGTTGTTGTGGACACCAATCTGCCCCAGGAAACCCTTCAGTTTATCGCGGAGCATGTGACCCAGCCGATTTTTGCCGATCCGGTTTCCGTGACCAAGGCGGAAAAGCTCCGGCCCATTCTGGGTAAGCTCCACACCCTCAAGCCCAATCTCATCGAGGCGGAGCTGCTGTCCGGGGTGAAAATTACTTCAAAAGAAGATTTGGAACGGGCTGCGGATGTGCTGCTCTCCACAGGACTACACCGGGTGTTTATCTCCCTTGGGGGTAACGGCGTATTTGCCGCGGACCACAGGGAAAAGCTGATCCTTCCCTGCATCAAGGCGCAGATGCGGAACGCCACCGGAGCAGGGGATGCCTTTGTGGCCGGATTGGTCTGGGCATATCTTCAGGGCAGTGACCTGAAAACCTCAACTCTGGCCGGTTCCGCTGCCGCAGCCATTGCCATTGAAGGCATACACACCATTAACGAAGACCTTTCAGAAAAAAATCTGATTACACGAATGAATATGGAGGAATGAATTATGAATCTCAATCGCTATCTTGACGTAAATCCTGAGGTTGCCGCTGCCATTGCAGAGGGCCGTCCCGTTGTGGCGCTGGAGTCTACCATCATCTCCCACGGCATGCCCTATCCCCAGAATGTGGAGACTGCACTGAATGTGGAAAAAATCATCCGTGACAACGGTGCGGTTCCCGCCACCATCGCCATCATCGGCGGCCGCCTGAAGGCCGGTCTCACCGCCGAGGAGATCGAGTATTTTGGCAAAAAGGGTCAGGCAATCGCCAAGGCTTCCCGTCGTGACCTTGCAGCTCTGGTTGCCAAGGGTGAGGACGGCGCCACCACCGTTACCACCACCATGATAATTGCGCACATGGCAGGCATTCAGATTTTCGCCACCGGCGGTATCGGCGGCGTCCACAGAGGCGCAGAGACCACCATGGACATCTCCGCTGATCTGGAGGAACTGGCCTCCACCCCCGTGATGGTGGTTTGCGCCGGTGCAAAGTCCATTCTGGATCTGGGCCTGACTCTGGAGTATCTGGAGACCCACGGTGTTCCCGTCATTGGCTACGGCACCGACGAGCTGCCTGCCTTCTACACCCGGAAGAGCGGCTTCAGTGTGGACTACCGGATGGACACCCCCGAGGAGCTGGCAAAGACCTTCCATGTGCAGCGTGAGCTGGGCTTGAAGGGCGGCATTCTGGTCACAAACCCCATTCCCGAGGAATATTCCATGGAGCCTGCTGTCATCAACGCTGCCATTGACGAGGCCATTCGTCAGGCTGAGGAGAACGGCATTCATGGCAAGGCCTCCACGCCCTTCCTGCTGGCCAAGGTCAAGGAGCTCACCGGCGGCGACAGCCTGGATTCCAACATCCAGCTGGTCTACAACAACGCCGCGCTGGCAGCCAGGACTGCCGCAATCCTCTGCACCCTCTAATAAAAAAGCTTTGCCGCTGCATCGATTCGGTGCAGCGGCTTTTTGCGTGAATTCGCGGAATTGACACTTTGTTGTGTATTTTGTATAATATTAAAGAAGAAAAGGGGAGAGGAGGACGTTCCTTGAACAATGTCCTTTTGAATATCTATGAATTTGATGCGCCCTGGGCCTATGAAACTCTGAAACATGTGCTTCTTCCCGGGATGAAGGTGGCTGTACTGACCATGAGCCACGGGGATGAAATTCCAAACGCGGATGTCTGGGAGAGTCTCTATCTTCCCGGCGGAAAAATCTACGAAGTATTGACCCACACCTTCGCCGCCTACGGAATTCCGGCCGAACATGTGACCTTTCTCAGCTGGTTTCACCATGATGGTGCGTATGCCAGAAAGGTACTCTCCGAATCCGACGCTCTGTTTATGACCGGCGGACTGCCTGACCGTTTCTGTGACAGGATTCGCCGGTGGGGCATTGAAAAGGATATTCGCGCCTTTGGCGGTGTAGTCATCGGGGTCAGCGCCGGAGCCATGATGCAGATGAAGGAATACCACATCACCCCCGACGAGGATTACGACAGCTATGGGTACTATGAGGGCCTTGGGCTGCTGGATGGATTTGAACCGGAGGTGCATTTCTGCAATTCCGAAGTCCAGCGGGAGAGCATTGCCCGGTATTTGTCTGAGCGGACAAAGCCTGTCTATGCCATGACCAATCAGGGCGGACTGCTGGTGGAGGATGGAAAAATCACCATGCTTGGAGATGTGACCCGTTTTCCGGAGGAACAGTCATGAAAACCAAAAAGGTTGAATATGAGATTTTGCGGTGTATCAGCATTCTGCTGGTGATCTATGCCCACACCTCCTATCGGGGCTTTGAGCTGTATACCATTTCGGGCACATCTGGGCTGAACTATTCGGTCAGTCTGCTGATGGCTGGCCTCTGTAAAATGTGTATTCCCCTGTTCTTTATGATTTCCGGCGGCTTTCTGCTGCATAGGAATGAACCGCTTTCGGTGGTTCTCAAAAAGCGGGTGCTCAAGATATTCCTGACACTTATCATTTTTTCTGTGATTCAGTATTTTTATCGTGCTTGTCGGGACTTCTACCCGGAGCCGGGCATTCATCATTTTTTCCAGCTGCTGTGGCAGGATGGCTCCAGCATTCCATACTGGTATCTGTATGCCCATCTTTCCCTGATGCTGATGCTGCCCTTCCTCAGGCCTATGGTACAGGGCATGTCTGACCG